>JBBQVM010000114.1:0-9521 GCA_038211525.1 Bacteroidia bacterium | reverse complement strand
AATTCACGTTTCGGACAGGTGGCATCCATCATGAAATCCGGTAAAACTATCATACAGGATAGAACCATTTATGAGGATGCGAATATTTTTGCACCCAATCTTCATGCTATGGGTTTGATGACCACCCGGGATTTTAAAAATTACCAGGAATTATTTAGCCTGATGGTTGAATTTATTAAACCTCCTGATCTTTTAATTTACTTACGTGGATCTGTTCCCTCGTTAGTAAAACAAATCGAGAAAAGGGGTAGAGCTTATGAAAATTCTATTCGTATTGATTACCTCAGAAGATTGAACGAAAGATACGAGGCTTGGATTTCAACTTATGAATTCGGAAAGATGTTGGTTATTGATATTGATGAAATTAATTTTGCGGAAAATCCGGAGCACCTCGGCATGATTGTTAATCGTGTGAATGCTGAGCTTCACGGATTGTTTTAATCGGTTTTAATAAATTTCAAAACCGTTATTTCACCATTTATTACAATTCGGCAGAAATACATTCCTGCAGCAAGATAATTGGTTTCAACCGAAATTAATCTTTCATTTTTCGTGGTAACTGCAATGCTTTTTTGGTATAAAATTTCTCCATGTATATCTGAAATTTCTAGAACAGCATCACCAGGTTTGATAAATTCATTCGAAACCATTAACACATCATTAACCGGATTTGGAAAAAGGGTCCAATTGTCAGATGCATTATTTTCATATACAGCTGTTGGATTATCCATGCAATATTTTGAAATCCAGTAATCACCAACACCACGACTCATTTCAGTAATGTATCCTCCCGTATCGGCCTGAGTAAAATTTACCACTACAAAGCAGTCGTTTCTGAACGGCAAAACTGAACCAACTTCATCATGTCCATAGGTAAAAATTGTTTTATCCCATAAGAACAAACCGGCACTATCTGTTTTCACCACCCACGTTTGTTCCGGGCCCAAATTAGTTTCTGTTTTTTGACCATCTGCAGGAGAATAGGATTCTCCACCTAATAAATATCCACCATCTGAAGTTTGTACCACAGAACTGATATCCTCAATTTCACTTCCACCAAAAGTGTGATCCCATTGTTTATTGCCTGAAGCATTCAATTTAACGATCCACCGGTCGCTGCCGGCAGGAGTAGGATCCGTATTGGGCTCCGTTTTATCGCCTGAAACTTCAGAAAAAGATTGTCCACCGAGTAAAAATCCGTTGTCACTTGTTTTGGTCATAGTGAATAGCCAGTCGGTATAGTTTCCTCCGTAAGTTTTATCCCATATTTTAGTTCCCTGATCGTTGATTTTTACGATCCAATAATCCCAGTTTCCCTGACAAGGTTCAGATTTATCTCCACCTTGGTTGGACTTAGAATAGCCTCCAATTACATAACCACCATCAGCTGTTTTAGCCATACACGTTGAAAAATCATCCTCCAGACCACCAAATCTTTTATCCCATATTTTGATTCCGAGGGAATTCGTACGAACCACCCAATAATCCCATGAACCTTGGTTAAGTTGTGTTTTGTCACCGCTAATCCCTGAAAAGGAGGAACCGCAAATGATATAACCGCCGTCATTGGTTTGTTTCACTGAACCAAATAATTCAAACGAGGTGCCTCCAAAACGTTTATCCCACTCTTTAATACCCATACTGTTTGTTTTGATAATCCAGTAATCGTTTGATTGCTGGGTTGGGTCCCAATTGGGTTGTGATTTATCGCCACTTACTCCTGAAAAACTTTGTCCACCGGATAAATATCCACCATCTGTTGTTTCAATCGTCTCCAAAAGAATTTCCTCATTGGTACCCCCGTATCTTTTATCCCAGATTTTCACCGCATTAGAATCTGTTTTTACTAACCAGAAATCACCTGAAACCAATGATGTATCATAATTCCCTTCGGTTTTGTCGCCTGAAATACCTGAATAGGAGGTACCCGCTATAACAAAATTACTATCGCTAGTAATCAGGAAGTTAGAAATAATTTCTTCCAATGAGCCACCATATCTTTTATCCCATTTTTTACTAAATACCGGTGTTTGTGCGATGCCAAAGGAAGGAATGATCAGAACTAAAATAATTAGGAATCGAGGCATTTTATTGGAATTAAGCCATTAAAGATAATAAAAAAAATGATTTTATGTTGTCAGACATTAATAATAATAAATTTTTATTATAGTTAAGAAAAAAGCTCCTCATATGGGGAATAATATATATCTTGAGACCGTAAAAGTTTGAAGTATTTATAAAAATAGTTAGCTTATTTCGCAATTTGATTATGATAAGAATGGCCAAGAAACAGAAGTTTCAAATAGAATTCGAAATGCATTGCTCCCCACGAATTCTTTTTAATTATTTAAGTACTCCGTCGGGGCTATCCGAATGGTTTGCCGACGATGTAATTGTTAAAGATGGAGTTTATACTTTTAAATGGACCGGCACCGAGTCGACCGCAAAAGTTGTTCATAAGAGAGATACTCAATTGGTTACTTTTAAGTGGCTGGATGATGCTGAAGAGAGTTATTTTGAATTTGAAATTCTTACAGACGATCTTACTTCCGATGTAGCTCTTTTAGTTACTGATTTTAGTGTACCTGAAGATCAGGAAGAAACAGAAAGACTTTGGGAGACGCAAATTCATAACTTACGTCAGATTATAGGTTCCTGATAAGCGTAACATTTCAAAAACATCTATCAGGAACTTTTTTCCTAAGCTACTCAGCTCCGAAATATCTTTAAGTGGAACTTCACAGGCCATTTTCAGAAAACTCTTCTTTTCTAAGAGTTGATTGATGCTGTTTCCAGCTACAAAAAAATCCTTCAAACTAATATAATTGGTGGGTTCCAGGTGGTGTTCAAATTCATTGCTATTTATACATATAAGTAAATTTTGGTTTTGTAATTTCGAAATTTCCTGAATCAAATGATTTTTATTTGCTTCGAGATATTTTCCTGAAATATGAAATGTGAAAATGACCGGATGCCCCCACCAGACGAGACTCCTGATCGCAAAAATACCTTCCTTACCAAATTGTGCCGGATGATCGAGAATTACATAAGGTAGTCCTTTATAATTTTCACCTTTGGTTATTTTGCCTCTTTTTTTCAGTGCTTTTTGAGGGATAACATCACTATACAATTCAGCAGTTTCATGAAAGACTAACTCCAACTCCCCTAAAATTTCAACAATTTTGGCGATCATATTTCGTTTTCTTTCAAACAATTGCACATTACTAAGAAAATTCAGATCGTCTTGAGTAAATCTTATTTTCGTATCTTTAAGCCCCATTTATTCTTAGTTTTATTAGCAGCTTGTAAATGTACTTCAGGTTAAATTCAATTGCAATAAAACCTGTTTAAACATGCCCGATCACATCCTGAAAAAGTGAAGAAACTCCACAAACTCGTACTACTTTCCTTCCTGGGTCCTTTTGCTGCAACATTTTTTGTGGTGCTGTTTGTTTTACTCATGCAGTTCCTTTGGAAATATATTGACGATCTAGTAGGAAAAGGATTAGAATGGTACATTATTTCAGAACTGATGTTTTATGCATCGGCAACACTTGTTCCGCTTGCATTACCACTTGCGATCCTGGTTTCATCCATCATGACACTTGGAAATCTGGCGGAACACTATGAATTGGTAGCTGCAAAATCGGCAGGTATATCACTTCAAAGGATATTAAGACCTCTATTATTTTCTGCTCTTGTAATTAGTGTGCTTGCATTTTATTTTTCAAATTACCTATTACCCTTTACCAATCTAAAAATGGGATCTCTGTTGTACGATGTTCGTCAACAAAAGCCGGCGCTATATATCCGGGAGGGCGTATTTTATAATGGTATTGATGGCTATTCTTTAAAAATTGGAAAAAAGGAGGCTGATAATCAGACTTTACGAAATGTGATGATTTACGACCACACAGCACTTCGGGGAAATACAAAAGTTATTTTTGCTGAAAGTGGTAAGATGGCCATGTCGACGGATGAAAAATATTTAGTGGTTACCCTCTTTAATGGAAACAGTTTTGAAGAACAAATTGATAGTAAAGCTGCCTACAAAAAAACGCACCCGTTAATTCGTTCATCATTTAAAAGTTATGAAATCCGTTTCGATTTATCCACCTTCAAACTAAGTAGAACGAATGAGGATTTGTTTAAGGATAATTATCAAATGTTGAATCTGAATCAGCTTTCGTCATCACTAGATAGTTTTAACACTGGTTTATTGAAAAGAAAAGTTGAAATGCTTCAAACACTTCAATCGTACTATATGACTTATCGCGATAGTGCTCTTCTGTTAAAAACAAATCCGGAATTGTCGTTTGTCGAAATTGATTCTTCACGAACAGATGTAATATATGAACATGCACTTGGACAAGCGCGAAATGTAAAATCCTTTTTAACAAGTATCTCAGAAGAATTGGACGGTAGAGAGAAACTAATTGCACGGTTTGCGATTGAGTGGCATCGCAAATACACGCTTTCAATAGCCTGTTTTGTTTTGTTTCTTATTGGTGCTCCACTCGGTGCCATCATTAGAAAAGGAGGAATAGGAACCCCGGTTGTAGTATCTGTTCTGTTCTTTTTAATGTTTCATATCACTTCAATTATGGGCGAAAAATTTGCACGGGAAGGAGTTCTGGAACCAAGGGTTGGTATGTGGCTCTCATCAGCATTCCTCTTGCCAATTGGAGTGTTTTTATTGTATAAAGCCACACACGATTCTGCCTTATTTGATATGGAAGCTTATGCTAAATTCTTTGGTAAAATTTTCAAAAGGACTAAGAAATGAAAATTTTAATGGTTTGTCTTCGCTATCCATACCCACCATCTGATGGTGGAATTATTGCCATGTATAATATGGCCCAAGCATTAAAAAAGGCTGGTGCCGAAGTCAAAATTATTGCATTCAATACCCGGAAACATTTTGTAAATCCTGAAAAGGTTCCTAACACTTTTTTTAACGACTTTAGGCCGGAAGCCGTTTATCTTGATGCAAGTGTGAAACCAATACCTGCACTTGTAAGTTTGTTAAGTGGTAATTCGTACAATATTTCAAGATTTGATATTCCTGAATTTGATGTCTTGTTGCAAGGCGTTTTTGAAAAGGGAGATTATGATTTTGTACAATTAGAGAGCCTCTTTTGCACACCTTACATTGCTACCATCAGAAAATATTCAAAAGCAAAAATTGTTCTTAGGGCACATAATGTAGAATATGTTATTTGGGAACGTCTGGCACAATCGGTAACCAATCCGATTAAAAAATGGTATTTGAATTTTTTAGCAGCACGCTTAAAAAAATATGAATTAACTGTTGTGAAAAAACTGGATGCAATTATTACATTAACCTATGATGATAAAGCTATTTTTGAACGTACTGTTTCATCTATCCCCACTTTAGTATCACCAATAGGACTTGATGTAGCCAATTATATAGTCAACAAAAATCAAGTTGCTTCACCCTCCATTTTTCATTTGGGTTCTATGGATTGGTTGCCTAATATAGAAGCTGTGGAATGGTTTCTAAAAAATATTTATCCAAAATTAAAAGAGAATCATCCTGAAATAGTGACTCATCTTGCAGGTAAAAATATGCCTGATAAATTTTTTGAGCATGCAACTGATTCACTCTTAATTTCTGGAAGAGTAGATAATTCAAAGGAATTTATGAACGATAAACCCATTATGATTGTGCCATTACTTTCGGGTGGAGGAATGAGAGTGAAAATTATTGAGGGCTTTGCATTAGGAAAAACTATTATTTCCACAACTATTGGTGCCGAAGGAATAAAATATGAAAATGAAAAAAATATTATTATTGCCGATACTCCCGAAGAATTTTACAATGCAATCGTAAAGTGTGTTTCTGATCAGGAATATTGTAGTAAAATAGGAAAGGCTGCCCGGATGTTAGCGGAAGAAGTGTACGAAAATAAAATTGTTGGAAAGGAGATAATTAATTTCTATTCCGCTATTAATTCAAAAGCTTCCGCGAAAGATACACCTAACAATTTTAATGAAGCTTGAATATCATTGATATGAAAATAGTTTTTCTACTTTCACGATTTCCATATCCTCTTGAAAAAGGTGATAAATTGAGAGCATATCAACACATTGTGAACATGTTTAATTCCGGGCATGAAGTTCATCTCATTGCATTATCCGATACCTCTATCAGTGCTGAGCATCTTAGTAAAATAGAACCATATTGCCATTCAATAAAAATTTTTAATCTGAGTTATTGCCAACTATTTTTGAATTTACTAGGATCATTCTCAAGAAATCTTCCATTACAAGTTGGCTATTTTTATTCACCTGGAATTCAAGCAGAAATTGAAAAAATTATTTATCAAATCAAACCAGATTTAGTATATTGTCAATTAATACGCACAGCAACTTACATCAGCAATATAAAAGCAATTCCTAAACTGATAGATTACCAGGATGCTTTTTCACAAGGTACCGAACAACGACTAAAGCAGGCAAACTGGTTGTACCAACCACTATTCAAAAGAGAATATAATTTAGTTAAGGCATTTGAAAAAAAATCGTACGACCGGTTTCAGGGTCATCTCATAATTTCGGAACAGGATAGGCAAGCAATAGCTATTAATTCTTCAAAAAAAATTGATGTTGTTCCCAATGGAATTGATACCGATTTTTTTAAACCTTTAGTCGCAGAGAAAGAATTTGATATAACGTTTGTAGGAAATATGAATTATCCTCCAAATATTGATGGTTCTAATTTTTTAGTAAAGGAAATTATGCCTTTGGTATGGAAAAAATTCCCGAAAGCTCGAGTTCAATTAGCAGGGGCGCAGCCGGGTAAAAAAGTTTTGTCGCTCGCTTCTGATCGTGTGGTGGTTACCGGATGGGTTGATGATATCAGAGAATGTTATAGCAAATCAAAAATATTTATTGCACCAATGAGAATTGGAACCGGCTTACAAAATAAATTACTCGAAGCAATGGCTATGCAACTACCCTGTATTACCACGCCAATTAGTTTTGAACCCTTAAAAGCTGAGAGAAATAGTGAAATTTTGGTTGGAGAAAATAGCAATGAATTAGCTAATCACTTAATTAATTTATTAGAACAACCTGTGTTGGCAGCTCAAATTGCGAATGATGGACATAAATTTATTCTTAAAAATTATTCTATGATCCATTCTAGGCAACTTTTAAATGAGATTTTAGTGGCGACTGTAAAAAAATAGAAAACTTATAAAATTTAGTGGAACTCATCTAAAATGAGAATGCCGTGACCTTACGGGATCACGGCTTCTTCATTTCTACCCACGTTTTCAGTACTCGGGAAGCCTTACAGGGCTAACTTTTTCTGATAATCAACCTATACTAACCTAAAACCAAATCTTGTCTTCTTACGGGACTTTGTTCTTAAGGTTTCAGATGCCGGGCAGCCTTACGGGGCTACCCTTTACCTGACAATCAACCTAACTAACCAAAAACCAAATCCCAAATTCTTTATATAAACCAGGAACGATTTTCCTGCTGCTATTTTCAGTTTTTTAATGCTGTTGTTTGTTACTGCTATTTTAACGCCATTCTATAAGAAAGATATCACGTAAATCGTCGATTTCTTACAATGTTGGAGTTTTAAAAAAAATGAAATTTGATACAATTCTATATTTTGGTTTGTTGGTGTAAGTGAAGTTGTTAACGAATTTGGCCTAAAAAAATGAACCAATTGATCGTGTAAGGAAATAGCTATTTGAACGCTAAAATTCAAATTATTGTACTCTTTTGTAGTTATGGAAAACCCGCTGAATCGCTATGTGCGGAAATCTCCTTAAATTTGTACCTGTAAAGTACTTTCCTTATATTAGATACATGAATTCTGACCACAATAAATTAAACAACATTGATGATGCTCTGGAAGATATTCGTCAAGGGAAAATAGTAATTGTTGTAGATGATGCCGATCGTGAAAACGAGGGTGATTTTATTACTGCTTCCCGCAATGCGACTCCGGAAATTGTGAATTTTATGGCCACCCACGGTCGCGGATTAATCTGCGTTTCATTGGTAGAAGCCAGATGCGCCGAACTTAAACTAGAGATGATGGTGGCTAACAACACCTCCTCCAACGAAACTCCTTTTACTATTTCAGTCGATTTGTTAGGCAATGGTTGCACGACCGGCATTTCGGCCAGCGATCGTTCCAAAACCATCTTATCACTAATTGATCCCGCAACTAAACCGGAGGATCTTGGGCGCCCGGGACATATTTTCCCTTTAAAATCTAAAAATGGAGGCGTTTTGCGAAGAGCAGGTCATACCGAAGCTGCCGTAGATTTATCCAAACTAGCTGGTTTTGAGCCGTCTGGAGTACTGGTTGAAATTATGAATGAGGATGGCACCATGGCACGGTTGCCCGATTTGTTCCAAATTGCTGCTAAATTTGGATTAAAAGTAATTTCTATTGAAGATCTTATTTCTTACAGATTGAAAAGAGAAAGCCTTATAGAGAAAGAAGTTACTGTCAATCTCCCAACCCAATTTGGTGATTTTCAACTAATTGCATACAAACAGCTCACCAGCGGACAAGAACATCTTGCCCTATATAAAGGCAAATGGGATAAAGACGAACCTGTATTGGTACGGGTACATTCCTCTTGTATTACCGGTGATATTTTTGGCTCTTGCCGATGTGATTGTGGACCTCAATTACATAAGTCGATGGAGATGATTGAAAAGGAGGGCAAAGGTGTTATAGTTTATATGAATCAGGAGGGAAGAGGAATTGGTTTGCTGAATAAACTTAAAGCCTACAAATTGCAGGAGATGGGTCGTGATACCGTTGAAGCAAATCTTGAACTAGGTTTTGAAATGGATGAACGCGATTATGGCGTGGGCGCTCAAATTATAAGAGACCTTGGAGTGACGAAAATGAGGTTAATGACAAACAATCCAACTAAAAGAGCCGGATTGATTGGCTATGGACTAGAAATAGTAGAAAATGTTCCTATTGAAATTGCTTCGAACGAGCACAATAAACTTTATCTTCAAACAAAAAGAGATAAAATGGGCCATTCATTAAAACTGGATGAGTAATTCATTATTCACTTCAATTAAATGAAAAACGGAGGAATAAAGTTTCTAAATTGAAATTCATTCCTCCGTTTTTATTTTTTTTAACAAATTAACTTTTCCATTTAATGGTACAACCAATTGCTTTTGTTAAGGTAGTTGAAACTGGTTTGCCTGCAAGAATTTCATCCATTGCATTTTCAACATACTTCTGAGTAACTGCTTCCGGCTCATCCGTATTATTATCGATGGCTCCAATATATTGCACTTTATAATCTTTGCCTTCCTTAACCAAAATAAAAACATGAGGTGTTCGTGCTGCACCAAAGTTGTGGGCAGTTTGTTGCGAAGGATCCTGCACGTAAGCAAAAGGGAAATTCTTTTCTTTAGCTCGCACAATCATATTCTCAAATGAATCTTCAGGCACTTTTCCCTCATCATTCGGATTGATTGCTATTACAGGAAATCCGAGA
>JBBQVM010000113.1:0-9589 GCA_038211525.1 Bacteroidia bacterium | reverse complement strand
ACATGCAATTAGTCAGAATCCTACCTACGAACTGGCCATGGAGGAGTTATCGGCATGTCTGGGGATAACAGGTAAACTTCAGGAAGGTGTAAATTATTACAAGGAACTCATTGATAACGACCCTTACTCCTATGCTGCTTGGTACAACCTGGGCGATGTGCAATGCAGGTTAGGTAATTACGAAGAAGCGCTGCTTGCTTTCGATTATTGCATCCTAATTAAGGAGGATTATGCCCCAGCTTATCTCGATCAGGCTCATGTACTGGCCATGTTAGGCCATTTTGAAGATGCTATTCAGAAATACAAACAAACTTTTGAATATTATAAACCGGATGCGATCACCTATTTCAACATAGCAGAGTGTTATGAGAAGCTGGAGCAGATGGATGAAGCCAGAACGTATTACAAAAAAGCAGTGAAAATACTCCCTGATATGGCGCAAGCCTGGTATGGAATTGCCATAACGCTGGAGTTTGAAGAAAGATGGTATGAAGCTATTCACTATGTGAGAAAGGCGCTAGAGAAAGATGAACATAATGCTGAATTCTGGCTCCTGCTGGGCGATTGCGAATACAACCTGAATAACATTGTAGAGGCGGAAGAATGTTATATTAAAGTGGTGGAAGATGAACCAGAACTCATTGAGGGATGGTTATCTTATGCTCATTTTCTTACTGAAACAGGAAATACCGATGAAGCTATTCGTATCACTGAAAAAGCAATTGCCTTTCACCCCGCTTCGGCCGATTTGTACTACCGCCAGACTGCCAATTTATACAGTGCCGGAATGATTAAAGACGCCTTTTTATTTTTAGATATTGCACTGGAAAAAGATCCTGAATCAAGTCAGCTTTTATTTGATATGTTGCCTGATTTGCAAAATGATCAGGATATCCTTAACCAAATAAGAAATAAAAAGAAAAATCCATGAACTTTGAAATGAGTCAAATTCCTGTTCGGAGTGTTAAACCCCGTAAGGTAGGCCTAACTATGGTTATGGATAAAGGATTAAGCTTGCGGGAAACGGAAGATTTTATTGATGGTAATGGTGAATTTACCGACATCGTAAAACTTGGATTTGGCAGCGCAATCATCACTCCTAAACTCGCCGAAAAAATAGCGCTGTATAAAAGTGCCGGTATTCCTGTGTATTTTGGAGGTACCCTTTTCGAAGCTTTTATTGTGCGTAATGAGGTAGACAAATATCTAAAGGTACTCGATAAATATAAATTGTCCCACGCCGAAGTTTCTGATGGATCCATTATTATTCCTCACGATGAAAAATGTAATCTGATCAGGCGCTTGAGTGAAGTAGTAACAGTAATTTCTGAAGTGGGTAGCAAGGAAGAAGGCATTATAATTCACCCTAATCGCTGGATTGAAATGATGCAGAAAGAAATTGAAGCAGGGGTCTGGAAAGTAATTGCTGAAGCGCGTGAAAGCGGCACAGTTGGAATTTATCGGCCTAACGGTAAGGCACATGTGATGCTCATAAATAAAATAGCCAAAAGTGTTCCTGTTGATATGATCATTTGGGAGTGCCCCATTAAATCTCAACAGGTATATTTTATTAAACAGTTTGGTGCCGACGTAAACCTGGGCAATATTGCACCTACCGAAGTTATTGCGCTTGAGTCGTTGCGTCTCGGACTAAGGAGCGATACTTTTTTCCAGTTTCTCGATAATCCCGCTCCTGAAATAAAAGCTATTTCCTGATCGTGCGATCATTAATAAAATAAATCACTACCAACAATGAAAGAAGTTTCTGTACAGGAATTGAAATCTATGATAGATAATAACGTCGATTTTCAATTAATCGACGTTCGTGAATTGTATGAATTTGAATCGGCTAACCTTGGCGGGGAATTAATTCCGTTGGGTGAAATATTGGAGCAAACTGAACGCATTTCGCAAAACAAGCCGGTAATTATTCATTGCAGAAGTGGTGCACGAAGCGCTGCTGCAATCAAAGAACTGGAAGCACGTAATGGCTTTACTAATCTTTCGAACTTAAAAGGTGGAATAATAGCTTGGTCGAAGGAGATTGATCCTTCTATTTTAGTTGTTTGATGTTTTTGATGATGACGAAAACTAGAACTTTTAAAGAGTATCTGTTATTATATGGAAAAGGTGTGGCTATGGGAGCTGCCGATGTGGTTCCCGGTGTTTCGGGTGGAACCATTGCTTTTATTTCTGGAATTTATGAGGAGTTGATTCACTCTATTAAAGAATCCGGTAATGCAGCAAAAGTGTATTTGCTGAAAGGAAAGTTTAAAGCCTTTTATGAAGCCATTAACGGAAATTTTCTGGTGGCGCTATTTGCCGGAATAGCAACCAGTATTTTGTTGCTCGCGAATGTGGTACTCTACCTTCTCGAAAACAAACCTGTTCCGCTCTGGTCATTTTTTTTCGGATTAATTATAGCCTCTTCTGTAATTGTTTGGCGAAAAATTACTGCCTTTACCTTTGGCGTAATTCTAATGTTTGTGATAGGAGTTGGAATTGCCTATTTTGTTACCATAGCCGCTCCTGCGGAAACACCTACCTCCTATTGGTTTATATTTTTATCAGGTGCCATAGCAATATGTGCAATGATTCTTCCCGGTATTTCAGGTAGTTTTATTTTACTCCTCATGGGGAAGTACGAGTTCATCCTCAGTGCTGTTAAATCAATGAAAGTGGGAATCATACTCACATTTTTAGCCGGATGTATAATTGGTGTTTCAAGTTTCTCTCACCTGCTCGATTGGCTCCTTCGCCGGTATCATAACATGGCAGTAGCCCTGCTTTCAGGATTCATGATTGGTTCGCTCAACAAGGTGTGGCCATGGAAACAAGTGATTGAAACGTTTACCGATTCACACGGTAAAATTAAGCCGCTCGTTGAACATAACATCGGACCTAATGCCTATCACGAAATTACCGGCAACCAACCTGAAGTTGTACTGGCTATCACAATGGCAGTAGTTGGTTTTTGTCTGGTCTATTTTCTGGAATTAATTGGTAATAAAAAAACGATAAAGGAATGAGGATTTTTGGTCTTATCGGTCAACCTCTTCAACATTCTTTTTCTCAGAAATATTTCACTTCAAAATTCAGCAAAGAACATTTAACCGATTCTTGTGAGTATCAGAATTTCGAGTTGAAAAGCATCGATGAACTGCTTCCTCTCCTTAAAAACAACAGAGATATTATTGGATTAAATGTAACCATACCCTATAAAGTTCAGGTAATGAAAATACTTCATGAACTGGATGGTAGAGCGGAACAAACAGGAGCCGTTAATACCGTTCAAATTATACGTGGCAATACCAATGATTCAATAGTTTTGAAAGGCTTCAATACCGATATTGTAGGTTTCGAAAAAGCAGTAACACCGTTGCTTAAAGCAGATACAATAAAAGCACTGATACTTGGGACAGGTGGAGCATCTAAAGCAGTTTATTATGTGCTGAAACAGTTGGGAATTGAAACAGAATTTGTGAGCAGAACCACTGCTCAAAATGTGTTGAGTTACCAACAGCTTACCTCTGAAATAATAAAAAGTTCTCAGTTAATAGTAAACACTACCCCATTAGGCACTTTTCCCGATGTGCGCTCCTGCCCACCCATTCCGTATCACCTTTTAAACGAGAACCATATTCTTTTCGATTTAGTTTATAATCCCGAACAAACCGAATTTATGCGACTAGGGAGTTTGCACCATGCTACAGTTTCAAATGGCTATGCCATGCTAGTGGAGCAGGCTGAAGCTTCGTGGCAAATCTGGAACAACTATTTCTAAAAATTTAGGTACTTTTAGCCATGGAAAAGCCGGGTTCTGTTTATTTTGTTCCTGCACTTATTTTATGTTGTCTACTACCGGTACTTTTTATCCAAATCAACAATTTCCATGATTGGGGCGATGATTTTGCACAATACTTGTTACAGGCAAAATGGTTTTCGAAACAAGTTTCACCAATGCCCGTTTCGCTGCTGAACGACTATGGCCCATCCTTAAAAGGAACCTTGTTTTCTATTTTACTTGTTCCCGTCACTTACAGCTCATTGTACGAACTATTTTATGCGAAAATAATTATTTCACTTTCACTTATTGCGCTTGGATGTACTCTCTTTTACTTCCTGAAAAAATCGGTTAGAACTGCACCTGCATTAGTACTCACCTGTTATTTTGTTTACAATATTCATGCATTACAGCTCAAGGATCAGGTGCTACCCGATTTTTTATTCATCACTTTTATCCTGATAGCCAACCTAAGTTTTGATAGTGGATCCAAACAAAAATTGTGGCTGACGCTATTATTTATGCTATTGGCTGTAGGTTGTAGAAGTGCGGGAATAGTTGCAATAATAGCTTTTGTGGTTGTATTGTTGAAGTCAGGTAATTATTTTAAAATAAATTCCGATTTAAATTGGAGACCTATTTTGTTACTGCTGGCGATAAGTCTGGTTTATTACAGTGTTGAAACCCTTATTTCGCCGGAGAAAAATAGTTTCGCCTGGTACCTCAACCTCATCCAAGTTAATGCTTCTTTCAACAATATAACCAACAACATATATCAATATTGCTATGGATTCAGCAACTTTTTTGAACAGGACTTACCTATGTGGATGAATAAATTTTTTGTGCTATTAATTTTTCCGTCAATGGTGGTCCAATTTCTCTATAATTTATTATCAAAGTCCGGATTCAGAGAATGGGTTGTCGTATTTTATATACTGCTATTGTTAGTTTATCCGTATCACCACGAAACCTCCCGTTTTTTAGTTCCCTTATTGGTTTATGGAATAAGTTACCTTGCGGAATTTTACAATGCAGTATTTAATAGAATTTCCAAAAAACATGCTCCTTTTATGCTCGTTGGTTTATCTTGTTTATTTTTGGTTTCCAACTTCAAGGCCACCTACAACTTCACCAAAACAAAGCTTTACTATTCGCCTTACAACGAACAGTCGGTTTCACTTTTTAGATTTATAGAATCAACTATCCCATTGAATCAAAAAATTGCATTTTATAAACCCTGGGCACTCGCCTATTTCACCCATCACAGTACCGTTCCACTAAATGCAAATATGTTTGCCGACTGGATAATCATCTCTAAAAATCTACCTGCAACCGAATATTGCGTGCTTCCTCCAAGCGCTACACCTCTATTTGAGAATGAGGAATATGTGGTTTTTAAAAAATAACGATTTAAAACTTATTTTAGTTAATTTTGTTTACACAGTTGAATGTTAGCCAGATAGCCCTTTCTATGCCTTAAAAATCTCCTCTCTCTCACCTTTAATCATTAAAAAAAAATAGTTATTTTTGCTTTTTAAACCAAAGGAAAACAATGATCAACAAGTCCGAGATTACTCCAGGTATTAAATTTATTGCCGCATTAATTGGTATAGCTGCTATCAGTAGATTATTGCCGCATCCAATGAATTTTTCCCCTATAGGTGCTATTGCATTATTTGCCGGCACCTTTATCAGCAATAAAAAAATGGCCTTTGCTCTCCCATTAATTACCCTATTGATTAGTGATATTTTATTACAACTCGTTAATGGAACCGGTTTTTACAGAGACATGTTTTTTGTTTACGGAAGTTTTGCTTTTGTAGTTGGAATAGGATTCATGCTTCGTAGTAATACACAGCGTCAAACTATCATGGTAGCCTCGTTGGTTGGATCCATCGTTTTCTTTTTCATCACCAACTTCGGTTCGTGGTTAATGTATGAAATGTATCCGAAAAATGCTCAAGGATTGATATCATGTTATGTTGCCGGAATTCCTTTTTTCAGAGGCACTTTAATGGGTGATTTGTTTTACAACCTCTTGCTTTTTGGTTCCTTCGCATTGGCAAAATGGAGATATCCTGTTTTAGCGAAAAGTTAAATCAATATCGTTTGTTTTAAAAAAATAAAGTGAATTAGAGTGTTAGTCGCCGCTGATAAAGCCGCCTAACATTCCGCCAATACCTCTTGTTTCATCTTTTCTTCCACCTCTGCGGGAAGCAGCAATTATTCTATCTGCTATTCTTGAAAACGGCAGACTTTGCAGGTAAACTATACCCGGCCCTGTTAAATGTGCGAGAAACAAACCCTCACCTCCAAAGAGGGCATTGGTAAAGCCACCGATAAATTTGATGTCGTAGTCTACAGATGGTTCAAATGCTACCAGACATCCGGTATCAACCCGGAGTGTTTCACCCTTTATTAATTCACGTTTAAGAATCGTTCCTCCTGCATGCACAAAACATTGTCCATCTCCTTTTAACTCTTGCAAAATAAAACCTTCACCACCAAACAAACCCGCACCCATTCTTTTAGTAAAAGCAACTGTAATGTCAATCCCTTGTGCAGCGCATAAAAATCCGTCCTTTTGACAATAAAAAGAACCGCCAAAATCGGCAGGGTTAATATTGATTATTTTCCCGGGGTAGGGAGCGGCAAAGGCAGCTTTTCTTTTTCCAACTCCGTTATTCATAAAGGAGGATATAAAAAAACTCTCTCCGGTAACCATTCTTTTTAATCCCTCAAATATCCCACCACCTGTTGATGTTTGCATCTCAATACCATCTTCCATAAACAACATTGACCCAACTTCTGCCCTCACTCCTTCACCTGGATCCATCTCCACCTCCACCACTTGCATGTCGTCGCCAATAATGGTGTAATCTATTTCATGTGCCATAATTTGCTATTTTACTTTCTATGAACTAACTTTAGTTTTTAATTGTAGCTGCAATTTTAAACAATGATTTATAAAAAGTTATTATTTCTACTGTTAATATTTTCGGTCTTTGCCGGAAGTGCAAAAGCGCAGCAGCAAAATCATGATATTTTCCACGATACGGAAGGTAACAGCTTCCATCAGCTATTTCTGGATTTTAAAGCAAAGACCTTACTCGACATAAAATTTGCAACCGACGATTCACTTATTGAAGGTGAACTGTCGGTTGATGGTTATTCCGTAATTATTAAGAATTATCCCGGCAATAAATCGGTTAAAGTAAAAGTACTGAATGAGGCAGGTGAAGAAAAAGAGGTGACCAAAAGCAAATGTTTTATCGATCCTGTTATTCTTCAACTTTAAGTTTATAACCCAATTACCAGTTTATCTTTTGGATACTTCACTGCGTAGTTAAGTTTTTTCTTCGTTTGCTGCGCAGGGGCAATTTCCAGTTTCCAGGTTATTTTACCGGTTTCAGCATTCACTTCAGCCCCTGAACTTTCAAGGAGTTTTACATCAATATCTTTATCTTGTGAAATAGGTAATTGATCTTCTAAAGTTAATTTGATAGGTTCTTTTCTATTGTTTTTTACTGTAGTTTCATAGGAGAAAGTGCGGGTACGGTTCGAACCAATAAACTGGTTGCCACTCAAATCTTTCAACAATTCGCGATTAATCACAATTCGTTTATCTCTTCCCAACGATACCTGTAGCGTGTCGTTTTCAGTTACGGGGTTGAACATAGTTTCACCAACAAATGCGTTTTCGAAGTACACGTTGGAGTTGCCGGCCTGTAAATTCAATCCCTCCCAACCGGTTATAGCAGCAACTAAAAACGCATCGCGGTCAATTTTAGGAATCGCAAAATAGGAATAGGTTGCAGGCAAACTGTAATCCTGAATCTGTACTAAATGACTGGCTCCATCAGAAGGAATTGAATATGGAATTGAAATTTCATAGTCCATACTAAATCGGTTTTCGGTAGCGGTAACGTAATCCGAAGCATATCCTGCCTCATCTTTCATCACTTTTGAATCTGCGGATGATAACGTTTCTTTGTACATGGCAGGTGCGGCAGAGCGCATCATTACCGGATGATTGAAGTTCAAATACCAGGGTCCTAATTCCGGTTTGGTTACACCAAGCGACGGATTTCCGGTACTTATTTTCAGTTTAACATTGTTCCACTCTTCACCTGTATTTTGACTTACATTAGCCTTATAAACCAGGTTCACCGGACTATTGGCATCCTTCACACGAATATCGTAAGCAGGGCTCCAAGATACATTGCCGGTATAGTAACTAATGTAAAAAGTAGCTGCTGTGCGGGTGCCGGAAGTAACAGCCACCACAATTGTTGAATAGGGTTCGTTGCGTTTATTATTCAAAACCGAAAGCTGGTTGTTTAATTTATCAATGTTCTTTTTAATCTTTTTTTCCTTTACGGATAAATCATACACTTTATCTTTTATTTCATTCAGGTGAGTGTGAAAAAATGCGGCAATACTTTTCAGTTCCTCCAGTTTCACTCCTGTATTTGCTCCTCCAACGGATTTATTGGCAAGCAACAGATTTTGTTCCTCTGTGAGCACTGCAATTTGATTCAGCAAACCCTCGCGTTGCTTGTTTAAGCTCTCCAGACTATCTTCAAGCAAAGTCATTTCGGGCGTTTTTCGGTCGGGGCCTAGATAGTCGAGTTTGTGCGTAACAGCTAGAATGGTAAAATCTCCTGTTCCTTTAATTGAAATACTTGATGGGTTGATGGACGGAGAAAGATTTTCGAAATTAATCACCGACTGTCCGGGGTCTAAAGTTACTTTGGCTACACGACTAACCATGGCACCGGAAGTAAATACCTTTACTTCGCTAACATCTGTTTTGCTAACAAATTTATCATCCGCAAAAGCGACAGAATAAAGAACCATCCCTGTAACAACAAGGATGGAGTACTTAAAATAACTAAGCATAATACAATAAGATTTAAGGTTTGTACATCAAAGATGAAATAGCAAATGGAATTCCATAAACTATTTTATTTTTGATTCAAAAGCGACTTCATCCTTTTAAGTTCAGTGGTATAATTGGATTCAGTTAAGCTGGTATTTCCTTTAAAGTAGAACACGCCACCCCAGCCATAAACTACCTTGCTAAAGACCTCCTGGGTGGTTGCTTTTTTGATAACCGTTCTATATATGGTACGGTTCGACTCATCAATTTTCTCTTCAGAAATTCCTTCGGGGTAATCCTTATCGATATTTGGTAATTCCGTGTCAGCAGTTTTGGATTGACCGGAAGTATCTTTCACTGCCTGATTTGCTTTTGCATAAGCCTCTTTCTGTGCTTCAATGTCTCTCATTCGTTTCTCTTCAGCCTCTTTTAATGCTAGTTGCTTAGCTTTATCTAATTCGGCCAATCGTGCAGCTTCATCGGCTTTTTTAATACTGTCGGCAGTTGTTTTGGCTTGCAATTCAGCAGCAATACGCGCATTTTCTAATGCTTCGGCTTTCGCCTTTGCCTCCGCAGCTAATCGGGCCTTTTCATCGGCCTCTGCTTTTATTTTAGCTTCAGCTTCAATACGAGCTTTTTCATCAGCCTCTTTTTTAGCTCTTTCTTCAGCGGCAATGCGGGCCTTTTCATCAGCTTCCGCTTTTGCTTTAGCATCTGCTTCTATTTTTGCTTTCTCTTCAGCTTCACGTTTTAGTCGGGCCTCCGTTTCAATACGCGCCCGTTCATCTGCCGCAGCTTTGGCCTTTGCTTCAGCTTCCAGTCGGACCTTCTCTTCAGCATCAGCTTTGGCCATTGCTGCGGCATCTGCTTTTGCTTTAGCTTCAGCTACTATGCGAGCTTTCTCATCGGCATCTGCTTTTGCT
>JBBQVM010000112.1:0-9590 GCA_038211525.1 Bacteroidia bacterium | reverse complement strand
TATTCGGTAAGCGGACATACAACAGCATGTATGGGTGACGATTACTCTGCAGGTACCGCAGGAATTTGTAACGGCACTTTTGCCTATGGTGAAGATAAAGTTTATGAATTTACTGTGGCCTCTTTTCAATGTGTTGGAATTTCAATAACAGGCGCAACAAGTAATGATGTTGGCTATGCAGTTTACCAAGGTTGTCCGGGTGCAGGTGGCGTGTGCATTGGCTTTAACGGAGGCGCCTCTGTTGGTACTCTTTCCGGCTCAGTAAATCTGCCTGCTGCCGGAACTTATTACCTTATTATTGATACTCAAAGTCCAACAAATATTGTAACGTATAACCTTACCGTTAGTTCTTATGGTTCCGGTGCACCGAACGATCGTCCTTATCAGGCACAAGCGATTCCTTTTAATATTCCTATAGCAGGAAATAATAATTGTTCAAGTAGTGTAGATGAACCAGCTACTCAACCCGGTTGCTTCGAGCCATCAGGATCCAATGCCATGAATTCTGTTTGGTTTTCTTTTATTGCTCCTGCATCGGGATGCGTGCGAATGAGAACTACTCTTGGAACACTGGCTAATACTCAAATGGCAGTGTACGGTCCTGTAATTGGAAACATTGCTGCCGGTAGTGGTAATACGTTGAACCTGGTTGCCTGTAGTCAGGATATGCCACCATGTGGTTACAACACCTATCCAACTTCATTACTAAATTTAACAGGACTAACGGTTGGGGCTACCTATTATATTATGGTAGATGGATACGCAAGTCAAACCGGATCGTTTACTATTTTCCTGATGGATGCCGGAGCAGGTTGTGCTTTGCAATTGCCACCAACTCCCGGTCAGGATTGTGATGTTGCTTTTCCTGTTTGTAAAACATCCATTGCCGTTGCTAATCCCGGTCCGCAGGCTGTTGGTTCCAATTGTGAATTTTCATCTGGAACAAATTGTCTGGCATCGGGTGAACGCGGTTCTTATTGGTACAAAATAACGATTGTGGCTACCGGTTTTTTAGAATTTGATATTGTTCCTAACGATTGGCCGGGTGCTCCATCCACTGCATGTACCGATTATGATTTTGCAGTTTGGAAAACAAAAACTGCCGGAGCTCCGGGTCCTGCTAATTGCACCAATCTGGCTTCAGTGGCTCCTATCTCGTGCAATTATAGTTACCTTGGTGTTACAGGATGTTTCAGTGCTACCGCAGCCACCTCTCCCGGAGCATATCCCGGTTTTGGTTCCGCTTATCAAGCCAGAATTCCAGTTGTGGCAGGTGATGAATATTTATTGAATGTAAGTAATTTCACCAATAGCACATCAGGATTTACACTCAATTTTGCTGCCGGTTCACCGATCGCTTCTGCTCCTCCTGCCGGGGGAACTTTAATATGGACAGGTACCCTTAGCACCGATTGGTACAATCCTGAAAACTGGGGTGGTTGTGCCGCACCAAATTGTATTTTCAATGTTTCAATTCCATCCACACCGGTGAACCAACCAAACATAACCGGCACCACTGCAGTGTGTGGAAGTATTGACATTACCATTGGTGCAACACTCACCATGCAAGGAGGATCGCAACTTAAAGTATGTAAAGATTTTGTTAATAATGGTTCATTAAATGCAATGGCTAACTCTACCATTATTTTGGAAAGTGATTCAGTGCTTCAAAATCAAACGATGTCGGGTGGATTAACAGGAGCAAATAAATTGTGGCACCTTATTGTCAATAAACCAAACACCGCCGGAGGGAACACCGTTACTTTAAATAATGACTTAGATAATGCAGGTAATTTTACTGTTTCTACTGCTGCTCCCTGGCTCGGTGGAACATTTAATGCAACAGGAAGGTATCACAAAGTTGCCGGTCATTTTACTGTTTATTATGCTGCCACCCCTTATGGTATTTACAACCCTCCCGCAACACTTGAATTTAACGGAACCGTTGGTCAAAATTATTATAACAGAGGGTCGGTTGCTAATGTTTTATTAAATCATACAGGCCTAGGCGTTATACTGGGAAATAGTGGCGCTACTGATTGGATGACTATCGGTGGTAACCTCACACTTACACAAGGAAAAATTATTACCGGAGGTAATCGGGTGAATGTAATTAATAACTTACCCACGGCTGTGTCTATAGGAAATAGTACCAGCTACGTAGAGGGTTATCTCAAAAGGTCATTTGCAAATACAGGAGGGGCTTATGATTTTCCTGTTGGCACTTCGTTAAGAGGCTATCAAAGAATCAATTTTAATTTTGGTGCTTTGAACGATCGTACCAACACAACACTTTCATTTAACAACACTGCGCCGCCAACACCAGTTCCATTCCTGGGCCCTGAATGTACGAGTGCTATTTACGATCAGGTTCCTTTAAATCATGGTTATTGGATGAGTGAACCTATTCCTGCGTCCGGAGTGGCGCCCTATAATGTTACTACCTACAATTCCAATTATACAAATCCACAGTCGGGCTATACTGTAATGTATAAAAGTGGTGCCGGTGCGTGGGGATTGCAAGGGAATTGTGTGCCCGCATCGGTACTCAATGCAGTGCAACGATCAGCCATGGTTGCTATGGGAGCCTTTTCTCAGTTCGCAGTTGCGCAGTCGCTAACGCCGCTACCAATTGAATTACTTTATCTGGTAGCCGTTCCCGGGAAAAATTCTATCCATGTAAATTGGGCTACGGCCTCTGAATTAATGAACCGGGGTTTTGAAATTTTAAGAAGTGAAAATAGTACTGAATTTGAATCGGTAGGATGGCTTTCAGGAAATGGTACCACTAACACAACTCACGATTACAGTTATGAGGATTTTGCGGTCGACAAAAATGTTCCTTATTATTATCGTTTAAAACAAACAGACTACAATGGTAAATCGGAGTTGTCGTATATAGTTACCGCCACACTCACCGGAAAAGGATTTTCATTAATAGCCATGCCCAATCCTTTTGCAGGAACTACTTCAATAGCTTTATCGCTTTCGCAGGATGCCGATGTCAAAGAGGAGGTTGTTTCAGCCCTCGGGCAGGTGATTAAAATCCTTGAAAACGGTCGTCTGAACGATGGCTCCTACCTCTATAAGTTTGGTGCGGACGGAAATGGTCAGGGAAAAGGAGTTTATACCGTTAGGGTTACTATCAATGGTGAAACCAGCTTCCTGAGATTGATGCAGATAGAATAATTTATATTCATCTTATTTGTTATCAACTGCTTAGAAGGATTTTATTCATTTTAAATAGGATTTTCGCGGAATTCGTACCGAATTTCACACTCTATTCTGCGTTTTTCAGCAAAAGCGTTAAAAGTAGTATAGGTAACTGATAAGCAGAGCTTTATGTAAATTTTCGGGACTTTTCCGGCCCCAGCCAAAAATTCCCTGAAAAGGCTTAATATTTAGACAAATACTATTTTGAGATGAGGGGGAAATTTTGTTACTTTGCAACCCCTTTGAAAAAACCATTATGGCCAGGCAGGTAAAAATATTCTCCGGTACAACATCCAGATATCTGGCTGAACAAATAGCAGAATGCTACGGTTCTCCGCTAGGTGATGTGACGGTGAGTCATTTTAGCGACGGAGAAATTTCTCCCTACTTTGATGAGAGTGTAAGAGGTTGTGATGTGTTTATTATCCAATCTACTTTTTCGCCGGTTGATAATCTTTTTGAATTGCTATTGCTTATTGATGCTGCCAAACGCGCATCGGCACATTATATTACTGCTGTTATTCCTTACTTTGGATATGCACGGTCCGACAGAAAAGATAAGCCACGTGTTGCAATTGGTTCTAAATTGGTAGCAAATTTACTTACTGCTGCCGGCGTTACCAGGGTGATGACGATGGATCTGCATGCACCTCAAATTCAAGGATTTTTTGATGTTCCGGTTGATCACATGGACGCCTCTACCATTTTTGTTCCTTATATAAAAAGTATGCAACTCGAAAATCTGGTTATAGCAGCGCCCGACATGGGTGGTGTGCACAGAGCGAGGGAATATGCGAAGTACTTTAGTGTCGACATGGTTATCTGCGACAAGCATCGTAAACGCGCCAATGAAGTAGAGAGCATGACCATCATTGGGAATGTGGAAGGAAAAAATATTGTTTTAGTAGATGATATCGTTGATACCGCCGGTACACTTTCAAAAGCCGCTCAATTAATTATGGATCGTGGTGCTAAAAGTGTGAGAGCATTTTGTACCCACCCCGTTTTATCGGGAAAAGCCTATGAGCGTATTGAAGAATCGCCACTCACTCAACTAATCGTTTGTGATACCATACCACTAAAACGTCATTCAGATAAAATTACTGCGTTACCAACTTCTGATTTGTTTGCAAAAGCAATTCATAAAGTGTACGCCTATGAATCTATTAGTCCATTATTTGTTAAAGCTTAATAATTAATTATAGTCATGAAATCACTTGAATTATCAGGAACAAAAAGAGACGGTCTTACTAAACAAGACACCAAACAACTAAGAGAAGCCGGAATGGTGCCTTGTGTTATTTATGGTGGTGATGCTATCGTTCATTTCTCTGCTCCTATATTAGCATTTAGAAGTTTGGTATACTCGCCTGAAGTGTACCTTGTAAAAATTAGTGTTGATGGCAAGTCCCTCACTACTGTCATGCAGGAAATTCAATTCCATCCTGTATCCGATAAAATCCTGCACATCGACTTTCTCGAAGTTCATGATGATAAAAAAGTAACCATCGATATCCCTGTCAAAATTTCAGGAACATCGGAAGGACAAAAGCAGGGTGGTAAATTGATTACTAAAGGCAGAAAACTGAAAGTAAAAGCGCTTCCTGCAAATTTGCCTGATGCAATTAATGTAGATGTATCTCCTTTGCAGATTGGTCAATCTATTCGCGTGAGTGATCTTAATTTAGATGGTGTGGAATTTCTTGATCCTACCAGCAATATTATTGTTGGTATTCGTACCACCAGAAACGTTGTGGATACACCTGCTGAAGCTGCCAAAGCCGGCGCTGCAAAAGCTGCACCTAAAGCTGCTGCCCCTAAAGCTACTGCGAAATAATTACTGAGTCTTGAAATTCCTCGTGGTAGGGTTGGGAAACCCGGGCATTGAATACGCTCACACAAGGCATAATATTGGCTTCGACGTGCTCGACTATTTAGCGGCGCAGGTCGAAGCTTTTTTTTCGTCTGAACGTCTCGGTCATGTGGCCCGCATTAAAATTCGTGGTAAGCAGGTCATTCTGTTAAAGCCCTCCACTTTTATGAACCTTAGCGGGAAAGCTGTAAACTATTGGATGCAGGCGGAACATATTCCTATCGAAAATGTGTTGGTGATAACAGATGATCTGGCACTACCAACAGGTACCATCCGAATAAGAATGAAGGGTAGTGATGGCGGACATAACGGCTTGAAAAGTATTAATGAAATTTTGAATACTACCAACTATGCCCGTTTGCGGTTTGGTGTTGGGAATAATTTCTTTAAAGGGCAACAGGCCGATTATGTTTTGAGCGGTTGGCCCGATGAGGACAAAAAGCTGGTTGACGAACGAATTGTTTTATCTTCCGATGCAATTCGTACTTTTATTGCCGCCGGACCGGTTTTGGCTATGAATCAGTTTAATACGAAGCAATAAATCCTCTTATTAAAATAGTCTATTTCCTTGCTGTGGCAGGATAATTGATAAAAAATTAAAAACACTTAAATTACCTGGTTATGAAAAAAGTCTACTTGCTATTGTTCATGAGTTTTATTTTCACCCTCCACGCGAATTCTCAAACGCTGGTTGCCTCAACCGGTTTCGATAATTATGCAGGTTCACTGGCAACAGTTCCTGCAGGTTGGTACTGTTCGTGGAACACCGCTTCGTCCTTTTATACCTCTACCGGCAACTACGGATTGGCAGCGCCCTCCTACAAATTTGGCAACGACAGCGATTTTGTTGTTGCACCAAAAGTAATTGCAGGCATTGATAAGGTTACATTTTTTGCCAGAGGCAACGGCGTTCCCTTTTCAACAGCTAACGAATTACAGCTCTTCCAAAGTGTCGACAGCATCAACTGGACTTTGGTTGCATCAGTTGATTCATTACCTCTTTCAGGAACTACTATAACAGTTAACTTAAACGGATCGCCTTACCTCAAATTTTTGTATCGCAAACAACCTGCAGGTGGCAACCTGGCATTCGACGATGTAATGATTTATTCAAACGCAACTTCAGTAAACAATATCTCCCTTCCTGAAAATAGTTCAGTGTATCCATCGCCCTCTACCGGTACCGTATATGTGAATGTAGGTGGAACAAGTTCCGAATATAAAATTGAAGTTTTTGATTTGTTGGGCAATTTAGTTAAAGATGTGATGGTTGAAAAAATAAGTAGTAGTGTGTATTCACTTAATTTGGCATCGCAACGCAAAGGACTCTATTTTATTAAAATGCAATCGGCAACGTCTTCCTTTACAAAAAGAATTACACTGGTAGATTAAATTCATTTACCAATAAAAAAGGGTCATCAAACGGTGACCCTTTTTTATTGTAATTATTTTGTTAGCGCAGTTGGTTGATTCGCGAGGAGCTGTTAACCGGAAAATTTAATTTTAAGAAACAGATTTATAATTTTTCCATAATTTTCCTATAATTCACTCGTTCCTCAACAGTTTTCTTTACCTGACTAATGGGAATCCGCTCTTGCAACATGGTATCGCGGTAGCGGATGGTTACAGTTTGATCTTCGAGCGTTTGGTGGTCTACTGTGATGCAAAAGGGAGTGCCGATAGCATCCTGACGACGGTAGCGTTTACCAATAGAATCTTTCTCGTCGTACTGACAGAGGTAATCAAATTTCAGCTCGTCAATAATTTCGCGGGCCTTTTCAGGAAGTCCATCTTTTTTGAGCAGTGGAAGAATAGCTGCTTTAACAGGAGCAAGAAAGGCGGGAATATTTAACACTACTCGTTCTGAACCATCTTCCAGTTTTTCCTCTTTATATGCCTGCGTCATAACGGCGAGGAACATACGATCTAGTCCGATAGATGTTTCTACCACATACGGGACATAACTTTCATTTTGTTCAGGATCGAAATACTGCAATTTTTTTCCGGAAAACGTTTCATGTGCTTTTAAATCGAAATCGGTACGGGAGTGAATTCCTTCCAGCTCTTTAAAGCCGAAAGGAAATTCGAATTCAATATCAGCCGCTGCGTTAGCATAATGTGCGAGTTTGATGTGATCGTGGAAACGGTGTTTGCCAACGGGAAATCCAAGTGAATGGTGCCATTTTAGGCGTGCCGTTTTCCAGTAGTGGTACCATTCCATTTCGGTACCGGGTTTTACAAAAAACTGCATTTCCATTTGTTCAAATTCGCGCATGCGGAAAATAAATTGTCGTGCCACTATTTCATTACGGAAGGCTTTTCCTGTTTGTGCAATTCCAAAAGGAATTTTCATTCTTCCTGTTTTCTGTACATTTAAAAAATTCACGAATATCCCCTGTGCTGTTTCAGGACGAAGGTACAAGGTGCTCGCATCTTCACTCACCGAACCCATTTGAGTAGAGAACATCAAGTTAAACTGACGCACCTCTGTCCAGTTTCGGGTGCCTGAAACGGGACAAACAATTTCGAGATCAACAATCAGTTCACGAATAGCATTCATATCGGAGGCGTCCATCCCAGTTTTAAAACGATCGTTGATGGAATCAATTTTTTTCTGATTTTCCACAACACGTCCGTTCGTACTTCTGAATTGTTCCTCATCGAAGGTAGCACCAAATCGTTCACGTGCTTTCGTAACCTCCTTCTCAATTTTGCCTTCAATTTTTGCAACATGTTCTTCAATAAGAACATCAGCACGGTAGCGTTTCTTAGAATCCTTATTGTCAATTAACGGATCGTTAAAAGCATCCACATGTCCTGAGGCTTTCCAGGTGGTGGGGTGCATAAAAATTGCGGAATCAATCCCTACAATATTTTCATGCATCTGTACCATCGATTTCCACCAGTAATCGCGTATGTTTTTCTTTAACTCCGCGCCATATTGACCATAGTCGTAAACAGCACTCAACCCGTCATAAATTTCACTCGACTGAAATATAAAGCCATACTCTTTACAATGAGAAACCAGGTTCTTAAACAGATCGTCGTTATTTGTTGCCATTCTGCAAAGATACAAATCGGATCGAGTTTTGAAAGGTTCATTGGTTTATTAGCCTGCCTGCTGCAGGCAGGTTTATTGGTTTATTAGTTTATTGGTTTATTAGTTTATTAGTTTTTTAGTTTATTGGTCTGCCGGTCCGACCTTTTTTAAGCGACTATATTCGAACAATTGAAGCAGGCTGGCCTGCTGCAGGCAGTTACTTAGTTCTGTAGTCCTTTAGTTCTTGGTTTATTAGTTTATTGGTTTATTAGCTTGCCTGCCAGACCGGGGTGACTTGTGTGCAGAATGGCAGGCCTGCTGCAGGCAGTTTCTTTGGGTTGCCAGCCGATGGGTTGCCAATGGAAAGAGGGGCTTGGATTTTTGGTTATTTTTCAAAAGATTCTTTTTATGAAAAATGTAGATTATTATTACAATAAGCATTGCAAGAATCCCCACTCATTCATTTAAAGTACTTTTTAAGGGAACTCCAATTTCTTTATTTGCAATTTACTCATGAGTAAAATATATTTTGTTATCAGGTACACAATATGGTTAGCAAAGAATGCCTCACAAAACAAAAATCCCTTAGGCATTATACCGAACTTTGTTTTGGTTGCGAAGATTGTTTTTTAGTACATCCAACACTAAATTCGCAGCGCATCAAGTCGCAGAAAACATGTCATCCCTACGGGATCTAAATCATCGTTGTCGATAGTATTGCAACAAATAATAAAGCCAGCTCGCTCCCTGAGCCTGTCGAAGCCATGGAAGAATATTCAATAGAAAATAAAGCCAGCTCGCTCCCTGAGCTTGTCGAAGCCGGGGAAGAATATTCAATAGAAAATAGAGCCAGCTCGCTCCCTGAGCTTGTCGAAGGCGAGGGAAATAAAGCAAAATCATTTTTGAGATAAAATTTTATCAAGTGTAAAATTTTTGTGCCGTTAGGTACAAAATATGGGTAAAAAAAATAGAATCCGACAACCAACCACTCCCGCAGACGAGTTTTGTTGAAGCAACGAATTATTGCCAAGGGAGGAGAACAAAAAGCCCTTCGTGGAAACGAGGTTTATCTTAATCAATGGATATTGCCATTTCCAGTGAAAATTCTTACTTTTACACGTGACAGGTGTAAAAACTTTTAATTTTATCCGATAAATGAAAAATTTAAAGATATTCTTTTTGATGCTAATTATTTTGGGTTGTGCAAATAGTGCCATGGCTCAGCGGGGAAACATTTGGTGCTTTGGAGATAGCGCAGGGATTGATTTTTCAATCCCTGCAAACCCAATACCTATTTCAACATCGCTGGTTACACGTGGTACATGTGTTTCAATAGCCGATACAAGTGGAGAATTGTTGTTTTATGCGAATACAGATGCACAAGAAGCGGGAATGAACTCAGGAATTGTATGGAATAAAAATAATGGATTAATGATGAATGGGGATTCTGTCGCAGGAAGCGGT
>JBBQVM010000111.1:0-9770 GCA_038211525.1 Bacteroidia bacterium | reverse complement strand
TTGTGCAACTCCTGATATGGTAGAGTCAATTAATCGGCATCGGGAAACACCTCCAAGAGTAGCGAACCAAATGGTACCTCCTTCACCATCTATCGAAAGAATGCTTGAATTAATGATACCATCTTTTTCGGAAAATATTTTTGTTTTACCTGTTGAAGGCTGGTACCTGATCACTCCATAATCAAACGTGCCAAGCCAGATAAAACCATACATATCTTCGAACATGGAAATTATTCCGATCTTTTCTAAACTGGTATTCTCAAATGGTTTTTTTAATCGTTGACCGGCTGGAAGGGATTTGTTATAAAAATACACTGCTGAATCAGTGCTAAGCCAAACATTTTCATTCTGATCGCAAAGGATTGTTCGGATATTTTTTAATAGTACGCCTTCAAGTGTTTTTTTAAATTCGATTCTTTCGCCGGGAGACAAATAAAGTTCATTACCGGCAGCAATCCAAACGTTACCTTCATGATCCTTTAGCATGCAACTAACATTGACTCCATCAAATCCCTCTTCCTTGGAAAACTGACGTATTCTCTTGTACCCCTGAAATTCGAAATCAATAATTCCTGACTTACCTGTACCCACCCAAAATTCATTCTTCAACATCAATAGTCCCGAAACGGCACCATAGTCCCACGATTTAAAAGCATCCGGAATAAAAAAAGTCAAATTATCCGGATTGAAAATACATACCCCTTTTTCCTCAGTTCCAATTCCGATAATATTTCCAGGACCCGCCACGAGTTCTCTGACAATATTATCAGGCAAACCATCTGAGGCATCAAAATTTTTAAAACTAATAATGCCTGACTGAATCCTCGAATGTGACAATCCTTTATCGCTTCCTGCCCAAACTCGATCCATTGGATCAATCATGATCGTATAAATATAATCATCACCTAAACCATTTTTTTTAGAATAATGATCAATTTTTCCGGAATAAAAGCGATACAACCCGTCACCCAAAGTGGAGACCCACAATTCGCCGGAACTAGAAAAACTGATTCCACTTATGCTAGTGGTTATAGCAATGTTCCCCGTTGTAATGATTTTAACATCGTCATCAATCAAAGTAAATATTTTACCTGATTTGGTTCCTGCAATTATTCCATTTTCTTGGTTTGAGGTAATAGCAGTAGTAAAATCATTTTCAAGTGATTTTGGAAGAATTAATTTTTTAAACACATATCCATTATATTCAAACACTCCCTCATTGGTACCTAACCAGATCACCTTCTTAGAATCTTGGCACATGGAATTTATTTTAAGCCCGGTAGAAGTTGAAGCAATTGGTATTTGTTTAAAGAAAGGTTCTTGAGCATGTAACTGAAAAGACAAAAAACATAGCGAAAAAAGAATAAATGAAATTCGTAATTTTACTTTATACATAATTTACATCTTGGTTAACAACATGGTACCTTCAATCGTTACTTCAATATCAGGAGCAATTTTTTGATATACAACTTTTGGTATACGAATGTTGTGATCAATAAGGGCAATCAGAAAAATTGATTTAAGGTGTATTTTTCCTTCTGTTATTTCTATTTGACTCTTAATAATACGTTCCTGTTTTACTCCATGTATATTCAGTAGACCTTTGGCACGAATTTCATAATTGCCATTCTTTAAATAATCAACATCTTCAATTATTTTTCCAATAAACGTGGCGGCAGGATATAAATCAGTCTCCATGTAATTTTCGTTAAAATGCTCCTTTTGAAGCGGACCGTTAAAACCGTGGAATGATGATATCGAAACAGTGAAGGCAAAAGTATTATTGGATGGGTCAATGATGCCTCGTAACCCATCACTTTCTGCCATAATAATTTCAAGAGGAGCATTTGATTTGAAAGAAATATTACCCTCTTGAAATTTGTACAAAAATCTAGTATCTGATTCCTGTAAAGGTATCAGGAGATAATAGGGAATTAAAATAATACTGATTAAAAAACTACCCATCTAGAATAAATTTAGTTGGTAAAGATAAAAAATATTAAACTGTTCCGCGTTAAAGTGGCTTAGAACTAATCCTCACAAAGATTGAATGCATTTGAAAAAGTCTAAAAAAATTACGAAAATCAGGTTTGAGGCTTAAATAATGGGAATTATCCTTAAAATATACCACTGAACCGTACATTTAATCCAAAGAAAAACTTGCAAATCAATTATTTGCAAAATTTACAACCTTTATTTTTATCTTTAGCCGCTATTTTAATCAAATAACAACCAAATGAGCAAAACTGTGAACATCCAACAGGAAAAGGCGCATATAAAAATTTTAGATTTTTTAAGGGGTATTGCAGCCCTTAGTGTTGTGTTATTTCACTATTCAGGATCAGCACTTCCAACTATTAAGCCCAATGCCCTTACGGGTATTTTTTCAGTCGGCCAATTAGGGGTTCAGGTATTTTTTGTGATTTCAGGGTTTATTATTCCTTATTCGATGTATTCATCTGGTTATCATTTAAAAAATGCCGGGAAATTTATCCTGAAAAGAATGGCTAGAATTGGCCCACCGGCATGGATAGCAGTGCTCCTTTTGTTTGTTATTTATTACGGCGCTCTTGCAATGAATGGGAGACCCGTTCAAGGAATGCCTTGGCCTGGTATATCTATTGAATCCATTGTGGCTAACCTATTTTTTTCATATACACTAATGGGCACTGGTTTGTTTAATGAGGTTTACTGGACTTTAGAAGTGGAGTTTCAATATTACCTGTTTATTGCCTTTGCATTGCCCTTGTTTTTGAAATATGCAGGAAATAAACCCATTCTTTCTTTACTTTTGATTGCAGTGAGTGCTACTTGGTTCATTAATTATGACAGGATCTTATTCTTCAGAGACAACTCATTTTTTCTTTTGGGTATTGTATTATTTCTTTATAAAATAAATAGAATTGACCGTTTCTATTTCCAATTTGCTTCATTGGCCTTAATGCTTATCTGTTTTCTCCAACAGGGATTGCCTAACTCAATTGCAGCGGTTTTAACATTTTTAACGATCGCATTTGTTCGATTCTCAAATCCGGTAACTTCGTTTCTTGGCACCATATCTTATAGTTTATACATTACGCATCATTTTTCAGGGGTCGCTTCAGAGTTCGTGTTGCGAAACGTTACCGGCCTTCAGGTTAGTGAACCGCTCAAAGTGGTTATGGTTTTTGTCTACACAGGAATAGCCATAATTTTTGCATGGATATTCTACAAACTAGTTGAAATTCCCAGTTTAAAACTATCCAAACGAATAAAATAAGTAAATAGTAAAGTCTCTCTAAAATACAATATCTAAATTTCAATAAAAATTAGCTTTCCAAATTCAAATTGTCAATGGCGGAAAAACCTATTAATAAACAACACCACATACAAATCATTGAACTTTTGCGGGGAATTGCAGCACTCGGCGTTGTATGTTTTCATTATGCAAATTCAACGTTACCAACCATCAAGCCAAATCCCATGGGTACTTTGTTTGAATGGGCCAAATTGGGCATACCAATGTTTTTTATCATTTCAGGCTTTGTAATACCACTTTCGATGCATCAATCGCGTTACAAATTGGCCAATGCCGGAAGATTTTTTCTTAAGCGGATGATTCGAATGATGCCCCCTGCCTGGGCTGCTATAGTATTAATCATAATTGTATACTATGTTGGATTCGCTATGAACGGGAGGCCCATTGAGGGAATGACCTGGCCGGGCACTTCTGTTGGCAGCGTATTAGCTAATTTATTTTTCTCTTTCAAATTGTTTCATGTAAAGAAATATATTGATGCTTACTGGACACTTGAAATAGAATTTCAGTTTTATATTTTAATAACAGTGCTCTACCCTCTTGTTATACACTGGGCTAAAAAACCTGTTTATCTATCGCTGCTCTTTCTGCTGATAAGCTGCACCTTCTTCTTTCACAACGACAGAATAATGTTTTTCAGAGATAATTCATTTTTTATTCTAGGAATGCTCTTATTTTTGCACAAAACGGATCAAATTAGCCGTAATTACTTCCTCTACGCCTCCTTTGCTGCGACAGTGGCCTGTTTCACCCAGCAAGGCGTTTATGGTGCGGCAGGAGCAGTTATGGCCATTTTAGCTATGAATTATGTCAAACTTAGTAATCCTGTCACAACTTTCTTGGGAAAGATTTCGTTCAGTTTATACATAACGCACCACTTTGCAGGAATATCTTCTGAATTTGTGTTAAGAAACTTGACCGGAACAGACCTAAATGATTTCACAAAAGTGATTATGTTATTTGTCTATTTAACTATTGCTATTGTTTTTGCATGGGTGTTTTACAAATTAATTGAGGCTCCAAGTATGCATTTATCGAAAAAAATTAAATTAAAAAAACCACTCAAATCAGTTCAGGTATTATGAAACTAAACATCTTAATTTATTGTGATTATTTTAAAAAAAAGAGATTTATTCCGAATGAATATTTCAAAATAAAATCAATAGTTATTTGTCTCATTCTATTCACCTTAAATGCCGACGCACAAAATACATCCGAAAAAACCAATTATACTGTTGCTGAATGGAAGCCGCAAGAGGCTGTTTGGGCTATCTGGCCCTTGGATTCAGGCATGCAACAAATCATATCATCAACAATAAAAATTTTATCAAACGAAGTGCCTGTTAACCTGGTAGTTTCCTCCGACAGTCTACGCGATTTTGCTTTGTTAAGATTAAAAAATGATAGTGTTGATTTTGGAAAAATAAAAATAATTAATAACAGCAATGCAAAAGGATTTATTCGGGATAGCGGTCCATGGTTCATGTTTGATTCCAATAACCTTCCTGCCAAAGCAAAATTTAAATGGAACAATTATGGCGCACCGGTTAATTTAACGCGGCTCACCACAAAAAAAGATTCTCTTAATATGGGAAACCTTGCAGATGAATTAATCGGTAAAATGAAATTAAAAACCATAACCTCCGACATAGTGATCGAAAATGGTATGTTGGAAATTAACAATAACGGTGTAGCTATATGTTTTATGGAAACCGTTTTGCAACGTAATCCTGATTATGATTTACCTTCACTTACCAATGAGATGAAAAAGGTTTTAGGTTTGAAGAAAATCATCTGGCTGGGAAGTGCGCCAACTATGGATAAATTAAATTCGGGAGCTAAGGCGTCTAACTTATTTGGCTATGGCGCCAACGGTCATATTGATCAATATGTTCGGTTTGCCAACGACAGTACGGTTTTGATTGCTCAGATTAATGAACAGGAACGACGATTTGATCCGGTCACTTCTGCTGATTATTTTATTTTAAAGGATAATCTGGAATATCTTCGAAAAGCGACTGATGAAAACGATCATCCGTTTAATATTGTTGAAGTGCCTGTTCCATCTATGCGGTTTTACTTGCTTGAGGATTCCGTCCCTGACATCACTAAAGATACTATCATGTTTAGGGGATTTGAAAATGGGGTGATCATTTATCATGCACCTGCAGTTTCCTACTTAAGCTTCTTAATTTGCAACAACACTGTTATTGTACCGGAATATTTCAACGACAAGTTAACAGAAGCTGAAAAAAATAAGGATGAACTGGCGGGTCAGATATTCAGCACCCTATTTCCTAATAATAAAATTGTAAGAATAAATCCGATGCCTCTTAACTTAAAGGGAGGAGGAATTCACAGAGCGTTTATTACTCAACCTGTAGGGATAAAAAATCGTTGATTAAACTATATTTTATTATCGAATGATGGCAACCGTTCCTGTTCTTATTTTGTGCTCGGGATCGTTTAATATTTTAATAGAATAAACATAGACGCCTTCAGGATAAGGTTTTCCATTTTCATCTTTTCCATTCCATTTATCGAATGAACCTTTTGAGATGAATACAGCCTGCCCCCATCTGCCGTAAACAGAAAGTTCATAGCCTGCTATGGAGTAGCCGATAGGACCAAACTCATCATTATTGCCATCGCCATTTGGAGTGAAGGAGTTAGGCAGGTACCAGGTAACCACATTTTCAACCAATAATTTCGATAACGTACTATCCACACAACCTTTGTCACTAGTGGCAATTAATTCAATCGTGTATAATCCGGGTTCCAAATAGGTATGTGAAGGGTTTTGCAAGGTTGAGGATTGACCATCACCAAAATACCATTCCCACGAAGAGGTGTTTAGAGATGCATCAATGAAATCGAAATAAGGATTTAAAATGGTAGCCTGAGGAGGTTCAATGCTGAATAAAGGTTCAGGCAATAAATTAACAGATACTGTATGAGAAGCGTTCCGTGTAGTTGAACAAGAATCCGCAACGGTAACCGTGTAGGTCGTTGTTTGCGCTGGAATAAATGTAAACGTGGTTCCTTGCCCCAATCCATTATCAAGATTAAAATAATAAGGTCCACCGTTTCCGCCAGTTGCCGAAACCTCTAATGTGATTTCCTTTCCTTCACATACCTCATCAGGGGCTGTTATTACCGGCACCAATGGTGGTAGTCTGTCAATGATGATTAGATTACTTAATGCGGGATTAAATGCGAGACATTGTTCAGAAGAGGTAAGGATAGCTTGAAGTGTGTCGCCATTCAGGAACAAGGAGGAAATGAGTGAATCACTATTTGATCCAACCAAACCACCATTCAGCAACCATGCATAGGAAGGATTAGCTCCTCCATTATTTCCTGCAGCAGCATAAGTGATTTCAGCACCATCGCAATATTGTCCGGGAGGATTTGCTGAAATGAATACCGATGGTGTAAGAATGGGTTTTATTATCGCGACAATCTGGTTAGAAGTATCTCGTGAAGGCAAAGCACAAAATGCTGAAGAGAACATCACAACATCAATAACATCATTATTTGCGAGCGTATTCGAAATAAAGGTAGCACCACTAACTCCGGTAGTAATTCCATTCACCCGCCAATCGAACAGCGGATTACTACCTCCACCGGTATAGTTTGTTGAGAAGCTTAGCGTGTCGCCATTGCAAACCGCAGTTAGAGGCTGCAATGATATGGTTACAATAGGTGAAATATTCGGACTAATCTGAACTGCAATTATGTTAGAGGTAGCATTCGCAATTGTAACACAAGTTTCGGAAGAGGTAATTCGCACTTTAACCAGATCACCGTTAGAAAAAGAAAATGAGTTTAACACCGGATTATTCCCACCCACGGGATTACCATTTAACAACCATTGATACACCGGAGTGGCGCCACCATTAGTTACATTAGCAGCAAAGCTTAGTAAATCTCCCGGACAAACGGGACCTTGGGGGTTTACTGTGATAGTTACCAATGGGGTTACATTAGGAATCACATTCGTAATTACCAGGTTCGATGTATCGGTTGGGTTAGTCAAACATTGATAGGAAGAAGTCAGAATTACCGATATTGAATCATGATCGTTAAACACTGCAGCTAATGAATCTGCTCCGGTACCTGTTGGGTTTCCGTTCAAAAACCATTGCCAGTTTGGGGTAGCACCTCCATTGATGGAATTGGAATAAACAACAATTGTTTGTCCGTCGCATACAGGACTAGGAGGAACCATGTTAATGTTAATGGATGGAGATAGAATTGGCAAAACTTCCGCGAAAAGCGTATTTGAGAAATCTATAACAGGGTTGGCACATATTGCGTTGCTTAGCATACGAACTTTTATGGAGTCGCCATCATTTAAATTATTCAATGTGATTGATGGGGTACTTCCCCCGGTATTAACACCATTTACCTGCCATGAAAACGATGGTGAAGTACCACCATTCACGGCGTTGGTGGTAAATGTAACCGGAGTTCCTTGACAAATTGGCCATGGTGCGACCGTAGAAATTGTAACATCAGGAATCACTGCTGAAATAACATTCATCACTATCTGATTCGAATTTACAGTAGCAGGAACTGGACACACTGCTGATGACGACATCGCTACTCGAACAATATCTCCGTTGTTTAAACCTGATGAGATAAAAGTACTCGCTCCTGAGCCAACAGGATTTCCGTTAACAGTCCATTGATACAAAGGTGTGGCACCACCCGCAATCGGAGTTGCCGTAAACACAACAGGGCTACCTTCACAAATAGGAGTGGCTGGATTTGCAACTATCGACACAGTGGGGTTAGTCAGTGGCAATACACTTACGTTGATGGTGTTGGAAGTTGCAGTTATTGGAGATACGCAAACGGCATTTGAGGTTACTATGAGCCTGATTTTATCACCGTTCACTAATGTTGAAGAAGAATAAGCGTTGTTGTTGGAGCCTACATTTGCCCCATTAATCTGCCATTGATAGGATGGATTGTTGCCTCCATTTGCAATGTTACCGGTGAATGAGACGGGTGTTCCATCACAAAATTGATTGGAAGGCAATATAGAAATAGCTGCAGTTACGTTCACATTCGGATTTACGGTAACAGTGATCACATTACTGGTAGCCACTGACGTTACCAAACAGGTTAATGATGAGGTGAGAACAACACTTACCTGATCGCCATTATTGAGTGAAGCAGTTGCGTAATTTATTCCACCGGCACCCACAAATGCACCATTCACTTTCCATTGATAAACAGGACTAGAGCCACCGTTTACGGGAGTAGCAGAGAATATAATATTATCCAAATGACAAATTGGACCAGATGGGTTGGCAACTATACTTACAGCAGCAGTAGATGGTGCCGTAACTGCAATTACAATACTATTTGAAGTTGCAGTGGCGATGGTGATACATGATTCATTTGAGGTTAAAATCACTTTTACATTATCGCCATTGTTGAGTGTTGATGAAGTGAAAATATTTGAGTTAGTGCCTGTGTTAACTCCATTTATCTGCCATTGGTAATTAGGTGCCGGCCCACCATTAGTTGGAAATGCTCGGAAGGTGACTAACTGTCCCGGACAAATTGCACCGGTATTATCGCTAGTAATAGTAACAGACGGTGTTAGAACAGGATCCACTATTATATTAATAACATTTGAAGCAGCAGCAGGACACGCAGGATCTGCTAATAGGGAAACCGCTACCTGGCTTCCTATCGTGAGCGTAGTAGAACTGAAAACCGGACTGTTAGTTCCCACATTTGTTCCATTAACAGTCCATTGATAGGTCGGTGTTGGACCGGGATTTACTGGAAGTGCAGTGAACGTAACATTGGTGCCGGCACAAAATGAACCTGCAGGATTTTGTGATATGGAAACAGTAGGAGCGGTAAATGGATTCACTACCATTACAACAGGCGGTGATACTGCATTAAATGTACTCACACAAATTGAATTGGAAATAAGAGACACCACAATAATATCTCCGTTGTTAAGTGTTGACGAAGAATAGGTATTCGAATTCGCTCCAACATTAACTCCATTAAGTGTCCACTGAAAAATAGGATTGGTTCCTCCAAAAGTAGGTAAGGCAGTAAAGGTAACAGGTGTTCCGGTACATACAGGACCAGGTGGATTTTGTGATATGGTTACTGCGGGAGCCGGCGTACCAACAAATGGATTTACTTTTATAGAATATACCTGATTAGAAATTTTTGGCGGACAACCATTGTCGATTACCGATGCGGTAAATTGATAAGGTGCACTACGCGCCTGACCACAGTCGGTACTCCAACAAAACTGGGAAGTGACCAATCCATCACCATTTGCGTTTGCAAGTGTTGCGGGTGGATTGATGATAGCACTGTTAAAAATATTCCCTGATGAAGTTAAATACAAACTATCTCCGTTTGCATCTGTGAAAGTGACCGGAAAACAAATTGTTTGTCCTTCAATAATAGTGTAATTAGTTACACCGCT
>JBBQVM010000110.1:0-9791 GCA_038211525.1 Bacteroidia bacterium | reverse complement strand
GATTGATTTATTGATGTTGTTTTTTTCGATGGTGCTGGTAGCTATTTTGGAGTATGAAATGCTTCGGAAGTTCCTTGCGGAAAAGGTGGTAGGACCGCTGTTGGAAAAATTTAGTTTTCTACAAAATCCGTTTCTGATTGGAGGTGGAATTATTGTGATGCTTTTGATGGGATGGCTATTGGTGAGGTTCAGTACTAAAAAGGAAAATGAGCGCGCCTTTGTACAAAAAGTGCGAGCTTTTCTGCATGAAGTTGCTACGGGTTTTAAAACGATTCTACGAATGAAAAACACAGGCTGGTTTATATTTCATACCTTCCTCATCTGGTTCCTCTATTTTTTGATGACGTGGGTCTGTTTTTTCTGTCTGCAATCTACCGCTCATCTGGATATGAAAGCAGGACTTTTTGTGCTGGTGGTTGGTGGTTTGGGTATGTCGGCGCCGGTGCAGGGAGGAATAGGAGCCTATCATTACATTGTATCACAAGGATTGCAACTATTTGGCGTTTCGTCAACGGATGGAATTGTTTACGCCACACTGGTTCATACCACTCAAACATTGTTAGTAGTAGTGCTCGGTTTGTTTGCGGTGGTAATGATATTTATCAACAGTAAAAAGAGGGAGGCCCAAAATGGACAAATTTGAACTGATTGAAAGAAAAATTTATACTCAGGAAACGCTTACAAAGGCATTGAACTATTGGCGCTTTGCCGATAAGAAAATTGTTTTTACTAACGGTTGCTTTGATTTGCTCCACCTAGGTCATATTGATTATTTATCAAAGGCGGCATCGCTAGGTGATGTACTAATTGTGGGAATGAATACTGATGTCTCGGTATCAAAAATAAAGGGTCCAAACCGTCCGCTGAACGATCAAAATTCGCGGTTGCACATTATGGCCTCGTTATTTTTTGTTACCGGAGTCATACTTTTTGATGAGCCTACTCCTTACGAACTCATTAAAATGGTGCAGCCCGATATACTGGTTAAAGGAGGCGATTACAAAGTGGAAGATATTGTAGGCTACGACATTGTAAAAGCAAAAGGCGGCGAAACAGTTACAATTGAGTTTGTTCCGGGCCATTCTACCACTGCTATCGAGCGTAAAATCAAAGGTAATGTCGGTTGAAATATATTTTGGATCAGGCGATATTCCTGAAAATTTCTCGTTAACTTTGTTCTGTTACCAATAATGTTATGTTGAAAAATCTCGTTTTATTTGTTTTAGTGGCGTTGCTTTTTTCTGCATGCGAGGACAATATGTTTTTGCGTTCGGAGAAAAAAATGAAAAGCGAGTTGCAGGGAACGTGGCAACGCGAATTTTTGGGCGATACCGCCGTGCATTATTCTGAACAGTGGATCTTTAATGGTGATAAATTATACACGGTATATCAACGTGACGATCCGCCCGATCATTACGATGATGGATCGCCGGATAGTACTCTTTCAGATAACAGAGACACGAATATTTACACGAAATTTTCTTTGGATGCTAAAACTTTTAAAGCCTTTCTAAAATTTCAACTCATCAATGGCGATACATCTCGTTTTGTAGATAAGTGGGAATTTGTTACACTTGATAAAGGTGTTTTATATCTTGCGACAGATGATCCTAAAAGCAACACCGTTTTGCAGCTGGAATTTTATAAAGTGCAGTAAAAATTTTTCGAAATGGCTAAAGTAAAAACTACTTTTTTTTGTCAGAATTGTGGCGCTCCCTCGGCAAGGTGGGTAGGTAAATGTCCCTCGTGTAATGAGTGGAACACTTTCGTGGAAGAGGTAGTTGTTACATCGGCTTCGCAAGTGCCCGCATGGCGATCATCGGGCAAAGGCGATTCAATTGGTCGGCAGGCAGTACCGCAGTTGTTAGGAGAAATTGAACCCGACAAGCTCGTTCGCATTTCGCTTCCCGGCAAGGAACTTAACCGGGTGCTAGGAGGTGGACTTGTTCCCGGTGCATTGGTGCTGGTTGGCGGTGAACCCGGAATAGGGAAATCTACGCTGATGTTGCAGATTGCCATGCGTGCCAAAGGAATGAAGGTACTGTATGTTTCAGGAGAGGAGAGTGAACAACAAATAAGTATCAGAGCTATTCGCATCGGACACTCCAACGCCGATTGTTACATACTCACAGAAACTAATACTCAGGCAATTTTCCGACACATCGAAACAGTGCAACCCGATCTGGTTATTATTGATTCCATTCAAACATTATTCTCGCCCGAAATAGAATCTACTCCGGGAACGGTTTCACAAATAAGAGGATCTGCCGGTGATCTTTTAAAGTTCGCTAAGGAAACATCTACACCGGTATTTCTGGTAGGACATATTACTAAAGACGGGTCCATTGCTGGTCCGAAAGTACTTGAACACATGGTGGATACTGTGTTGCAATTTGAGGGCGATCGCCATCATGTTTACCGCATTTTACGTGCTACCAAAAATAGGTTTGGCTCTACGAGTGAAATTGGAATTTTTGAAATGAGTGGAACCGGTTTGGCAGAAGTTCCCAATCCGTCGGAGGTGCTTTTATCGCACATTGATGAAAACCTTAGTGGTATTGCTATTGCATGCACTATGGAGGGATTACGTCCTTTACTGATAGAGGTGCAGGCACTAGTGAGCTCCGCAGTTTATGGAACACCACAACGCTCGTCAACTGGTTTTGATTTAAGACGATTGAGCATGTTGTTGGCGGTTCTAGAAAAACGATGTGGCTTTCGACTCGCAGCTAAAGATGTGTTTTTAAATATTGCAGGAGGGTTGCGAGTGGAAGATCCTGCTATTGATTTGGCTGTTACTTGTGCGATACTTTCATCAAGCGAAGATATTTCGTTGCCAACAAGAGTTTGTTTTACCGGTGAGGTAGGATTGAGTGGCGAGATACGACCCGTGAACAGAATTGATCAGCGGATTAAAGAAGCTGAAAAAATGGGCTTTGAAAAAATATTTTATTCCAAGTACAACAAGCAAAGTATTGACAAAACTGCTTTTCCGAAAATTGAATTGGTGCCGGTGGGTAAGGTTGAAGAAGTGTTTGCGATTTTGTTCGGATAAAGTTATTACCGTGTCCAAAAGTATAAACGAGAATTTTCAATGTAAAATTTCCAATGAAATTCTGGTGTGCATCGACAAGCTCAGCACAAGTGTAGAATTTTCAATTTAGTAAATCACAAGCTTTTTAAGTGCAGAGACAGAATTATTTGTTTCTATCTGCAACCAATATACTCCTGAATTGTCAAGTTTAATAAGTTGCTTGGAAGTTGCATCATTAATAACACCTTTTTGAACTATCGCGCCAAGCGAATTAAAGATTTTATAAGTACGGGTTGCATTCAACTGTGCGGGAACATTAATCTGAAAATTTCCTGAAGAGGGATTAGGGAAAATATAAAAACTATTTTCGTTGGAGGACTCAGAAATTCCGGAACAAATTTGGAAGGTAACAGCAATAGAATCGGTGGAGATGCAACCGTTCGTGTTGGTAACATTTACAGTATAATTATTAGTAACGGTAACCATACTTGAAGTAAAGGCAAGTACAGTAGGACCTGTTACACCGTTGTTCCAGAGATAAGTATTTCCGGTTCCTGCGGCGGCATTTAAAAGGAGCGATTGGTTGAGGCAAATAGTGGTATCGTTACCCAAATTTACGACAGGTGCCGGTAGTAATGTTACTTGCAAGGAGTCGTATGCCAAGGGGCAACCTATGCCTGTTCCATAAGGGGCATTGGTGTAAACATAATTTCCAGGAAGACTTACTCCGGGAATAAATGTGCCTTGATAACCTCCTGAGATAGGTCCCGGACCGCTCCAGGTGCCTGTGGTATCGTTTACTATTGAAATTAAATTGTATAAATTAGCAGAAGGTACGTTTGCACATACCGAACCTGATGTTGTACTGTTCTCGCCACCCATACATTTTTCCATCAAAAAATCATCCATCGATAAATCGTTACCATTACCACCACCGGCGTTGGTGTACATGGTAAAATAAATAGTATCGGTAATAGGTACCACGATGCCCGATTGATATTGCACCCATGCAGGACTATATGGAGCAGGGATGTTGGTTTGATTATTTAAAACAGTTCCGTTTGCATCACTAATTTTTATTTGAACATTGCATTGATTACCTGAAAAAGAGGTGGTAAGCCAGGTAGAAAAACGGAGTGGCATGTTAGGACAAACAACAAACGGGCGTTCAAAAACTTTTGCTCCTGCACATGTTCCGGTTGGAGGAGTGCAGTTTACAAAATTCAAGTAAAGTGAATAGGTTCCTGAGTGTACCGAAAAGATTTGTGGAACGGTGTGAATAGTGGTGCCGGGAACAAGGTAAGGACATGCGGTTTGATATTCGAAACCATCAACCAGCGCCGTTGACCAGGTACATTGTCCGAAGCTATGGTTACTTGTAAGTGCCAGGTATAAACAAAAAAAGAAAATGATTTTAGTAATGGCGTGTTTCATGATTGTAGAATTTATTTTACAACTAAGTTATGTGTGTTGTAAATGTATGAAATGTATTTGAAAATGCTAAACCTATTAAAAATAATTCTACAAATTATTCTGCGAAAGCAATAAAATATAAACCAACATTGGTTAGAAAGTGCCTGAAATTCAACACTGTTAAGAAGAGAAAGAAAAGTAAATTTAATTTAACAAATTCAGGCCTTTACCTGATCACCATTTTTTTCATGATAGTACCCTGATACTGGGAGTTGGATATTTCGAGAAGATAGAGTCCAGAATTCAAAGTTGACTTTTCAATATAAAGCGGCTCGTTACCTTCGTAGTCTTTGGTGAATAATAATCTTCCGGACAGGTCGTACAATTTGAGTGTAGTGATACCACTAGTAAAGGGTGTTTTGACAGAAGAGGTTCCTATAACGGGGTGCGGGTATATGATAAATTCCTGATTGGAAATTTCGTGGATAGAAGTATTGGTAATGCAAATTACATTTGAAATAGCCTCACAACTTCCCTGATAAATAGTGAGCGAGTAACAACCATTTCCCATAACAGGAACTGAAGGTTGCGTGGCTCCAGGTATTGCGTTACCATCGAGGCTCCATTGGTAGGTGATGCCGGCTCCTGTAACATTAGAAACAAAGTTAGTTACCATTTGACTGATAACCGGAGTTGGAATATTTCCGGCCAACGTAACCGTAATGTTTTGAGAATAACTAAAACACAGACCCGCGTTAATACCGAAATTATATTGGCCCGGTTGAGTAACAATAATAGATTGCGTGGTGTCGCCATTACTCCAGAAATAATTTGCTCCAGGAGGCGCAGTGAGTGTTACCGATCCACCTGCGCATATAGATACGTTGCTTCCTACAGGTTGCCCGTTTTGAAAGGCAGTCATGTTAGGGCAAGCTACAAAGCTATTGGACTCCAGCATAACAGCCGAATCAAATACACCATCTGCAACATCCGCAATAGCGATATCGAAATGATAAGGTGAACAGGGCCATACCGGAAATTTCACTTTCATAACAACAGTGTATCCATCCATGCTTAATCCAACAGCATTGGTATTTACATTGTCAACATAATACGCACAGTTTAAGCAGGGGCCGGTTGCAGTTCCGCCAGAGTTTCCATTGTTAACTGTGTTGATAGATACAGGTGTAGTTGTTCCCGGAATTAATGCAACATTGGTGTTAGGTGCGAAACCCGGTCCGTTCACAAAAAAGCCAAACACATCGTTGAAACTAGTATTGACATAGTCGTTGTATTCTTCAGAACTAAAAACAAAATTAAACTCAACAGAATCGGAAGCGCACTGAAAATCGAATGAAATAATTTGTGCATCTTGAGTTAACGCTGGAGAAACAACCGCATCAAGTAACGTGCTGTTCGGCATTCCCAAATCGGTTGAATTGTGATAAGCGGCTGTCCCTAGCATGTTATTAATTAAGCCGGTAGAGAGGATAATTCCGGAACCCAAAGTAAAACCCTGAACCCCATTGCTTGAAAAAATTCCTGCTGATAGATTCGATATTTGTCCGGAAACATTGGTTGTTAAAATACCCGGACCAATAAGATTAGTTACTAATTGTTGAGCACTCGAAGCACCGGTTACTGTGAAAGTTTGTCCGTTGGACGCAGCTTGAACAAAGACAAAAAGCAATAAAATAAGGGTCGATTTTTTCATGATGGTTAATCCATTCTAGCTATGGAATAACAATAGTAGGAAAATTTTTCTAGTTAACCCCAAAAATTATGAATTGATGCTAGCTACCATCTTGTTATCTTCTTAAATTATCGATCTAAAACCCATTATCCATATCTTCCTTAGGTCCTTGGTCAGGTCGCTGGCGAGCATCCCGATCTTTTAATTCACCGAAACGATAGGTAAAGGCAATATTTAGGATACGACTCTCCCGCTTGCGGGTAAAATCCTGGTAATAGTTATCACCCGTAAACTGGAATCCAAAACGCTGTGTATTAAACGGATCGGAAAGCCTTACAGAGATAACGCCTTTGTCTTTAAGTACTTTTTTGCTGGCAGCAATGGTCATCATCTGCATATCTTTCATTTTTCCTTGCGTTACCGTCATGGGTGCACGATAGAAATAAGAGAGTTGTAATTCTGTTTTGTAAGGAAGTTTAAAAGTTGTAAAAGCTCTTCCCGAAGCTGATAAAGAGGAGGAGTTTAAGCCGGCTTCCAGATTACTTGCATCCAGTTTATTCTCAAAGAAATTGCCACTGATAGTGAATGACCACCATTTATATGGATTGCCGTTAAAGATAAGTTCGAGCCCGTATGTTTGCGACTGTGCTAAATTTTTGTAGGTAGTTACTGTTATCCCTCCCGGAGTAATATCACGGTAACGCTGAATATTGTCGTGAGTAATGCGGTAATACCCGGTTCCTGTGAAAACCAGTTTGCCAAATATTTTATTATATTCTAATTCGTAACTATCCGTATATTCAGGATTGAGGTACGGGTTTCCTTTTCTTAAGTTCAATGGATCTTCGTAATCGGTAAATGGATTTAATTGTCGTCGGTTCGGACGATTAATTCGTCGGCTGTAAGTGGCTTTATATTGTGATTTATCGCCTGGCTTATAGGTAACAAAAGCGCTTGGATAAACGGAAAAATAATCTTTGTTATAAATTTCGTTGGTCGTAACCAGTTCCGATTGTGTAGTTGCATATTCACTTCTTACACCTATTTGGTAACCAAATTTTTTAATGCTTTGTCGGTACTGAGCATAGATCGCATGCAACTGATCGGAATAGATAAAGCGATTACTTCTGTTGGAATCATTCATAAAAACTGCTGATGTTTGATCAAACGATTCGTAGTTGTAATCGGAATCAAATTTGCGGAAGGTGCCTTTGTAGCCGGCTTCTAACTTTTTATCTTTTCCAATAGCATGTTCGTAATCGGCTGAAGCAGTATAAATGCCATTTTGTTCAATCGTATTATCACGTTCCAATTCAGGAGGAAAAGGGACCGGAGTGAAGTCATTAATATAACCTAGCTGATCGTATTTATTTCCTGAATTACGATCTTCGAGTGAAGCAGTTCCTTGAAAATCGATGGTGCGTCCTTCGTGTTTAAAATAATGTTTCAGTTCCAGGTTGAAATCCATATTTTGATTATCGCCGTTACCAATAGTGTTGCGTTTGTAGGAGCTATCGGAAAAACTAAAATTATCTGTTAAATAATAATTAATCTTATCCCGACTATCGCTGTTCCCTTTATTATAAAATGCACTTGCAGAAAGGGTATTGTGATCGTTGATGTTAAAATCTGCGCCAAGCTTAACATTATTTCCAATTCGGTTATCCTGTCCCGATTCATCTTGAGTAACAATGCTGGTAATAGTTCCGAATGATGCTTCGCGATAAGAGGAGCCGGTGCTGTTGCGAACATCTTTAGTAAAACCATAATTGGAATAGATGTTCCACTTTCCTTTTCGGTAGCTTAATGATGCATTTGCGCCATAGCGATTTCCAAAGCTGGTATTCACACCTACATTCCCGGTAATTCCTTGCAATTTATTTTTTTTGGTGATGATGTTGATGATACCTGAAATTCCATCGGGATCGTACTTTGCGGAAGGATTGGTAATCACCTCCACCTTTTCGATCGCTGAAGATGGAATAGATTCAAGTAAGGACTTACCCCCTGAACCGGTCATGCCAGAAGGACGTCCGTCGATGAGTATCGTTACATTTTCATTTCCGCGCAAACTTACTACTCCATCCTGATCGATATCTACACTTGGAATATTTTGTAATATGTCGGTAACATTTCCACCTGATGTGACTGAAAGTTGTTCGGTGTTATAAGTTTTGCGGTCGATGTTGTTCATCACAAAACTTTTGTCGGCAGTTATTTCTGCTCCTTCTAATGTTGTTGCTGATGGGGCCATTTTAACTGTACCTAAATCGTTTATAGGTGCACTGGATTGAGGTTTGAAAAATACACGACCGGTTACTTTTTCATAGCCTATAAAAGCAATTTCGTAGCTGTAACCTCCGGGAGGAATGTCTTCCAGTTTGAATTCTCCTTGTTCGTTAGTAATGGTACCCGATACCAGCGACGAGTCTCTCATCTTTTTCAAGGCCACTGTTGCAAACTCTAATGGCTTTTGCGTGGAAGCATCAACGATTTTCGCTTTAAGTGTAAATTTTAAATTTGGTTGCTGTGCCTGAATTTGAAACGTTGAAAACAGCAATAGTAGCGATGAAAATACTATTTTAAAGAAGGATATTTTTTTCATAATATGGCAAATCGAATGCAAAGGTACTAAACGTAAACATAGTCGGTTCGACAAAGGTTTAAATGCTTAGTTTAATGAAGAATTGATGAACTTACGGAGCCTTAGAAATCAGGAAAGTTTAATACTCAATGGAATAGAAATTAAGTAGATAATCCCAATTAATAGAGAATGGCTGATGAGGATTAAAAGGACGGCTTGTAAAACAGCAAACCAAGGCACTAAAAACATTCCGGCAGAAAATTTCAGTGAGCCTACAAACTGAGGGTCCTTTACTTTTGGAAAAATGGAATGGTACAAGAGGTAGTGCGCGAAAAAAGTATTTATATTGAAATACCAACGCATTATTTTTTCCAATAAATTTTTGAGTTTTAAAGGTGTTGCTTTCTCAGATGCAAAAGGATAATTCGAAATTATTTTTTGATCATTAATTAATTGTGTGAACAGATTGGAAGTATAAATTCGATTCGATAATAAAAAATTATATTGTTCAAGATATTTTTCGTTTTCGATATGTACTACCAATTTTTTTAATTCGTTTTCTGTTTGTTGAACCAACATTTCCATATTTTCCTGTTGGGTAGGATGGAGGTAGTTTTTTAACGATATGGGTTTTCCATAATTCACTAGTACACGGGAGCGAAAACGAGTTAGCGAATCGTATTGAATTCCTACAGGAACCACTGTTAATTCGCATGTTGGTAAGGTTCCTAAGGCAATACGAGCAAACCCCTTTTGTAATTTGCGGATGTGAAATTTGTTATCATGGTTACCTTCAGCAAAAACCAACAGGCTATCTCCGCTATTGAGTTCATGAATACAATAATCAAACACCTCTTCATTGTTTTTTATTGTTGCAAACCCATCACGAAAGCGAAATATTGGAAGCATTTTCAACTTTTTTAATATTTCGGCTATCGACTTATTTTTAAAAGCTTCGGCACGAGCCACCGACCAGGGATTTTTTTTAGAGCTGCAAATTACGAGTACCGCATCAAGAAAGGCGTTTCGATGATTCGGAATAAAAATCACCGGACCATCAGGAATAT
>JBBQVM010000109.1:0-9843 GCA_038211525.1 Bacteroidia bacterium | reverse complement strand
GGAAATATCATTACGCTCATTTGCAAAAAGTTTTTCCTGAGCAATTAAATACTATCGGCCTGACCGATTTTTATCACGCTATCAATAAAGTGGAACCTTCACTCATTCGTACTAATGCCGATGAACTAACTTATCATTTTCATGTGATGATTCGTTTTGAACTGGAAGTAGCGCTCATGGAAAAGAAACTTAATGTTGCAGATTTATCAGCAGCATGGAATGCGAAGTACAAAGAGTATTTGGATATCGATGTTCCCAATGATAAAGTGGGCGTGTTGCAAGATGTTCATTGGTCGCACGGAAGTTTTGGTTATTTCCCAACCTATTCCCTGGGTAGTTTTTATGCGGCTCAATTTTTTAATCAGGCCACTAAAGATTTACCCGGACTGGCAAGTCAGATAGCAATAGGAAACAACAGTGCGCTACTTTCCTGGTTGCGTGAAAAAATTCATCGTCACGGAAGACTTTATACCTCATCGGAACTTTGTAAAATGGTGACCGGAAAAGAGCTCGATTTTAATGAATTTATGGAGTATGCTAAAAAGAAATATTCGTTTTATTGATTTTCTTTTGGTATCAAATTTGTTAAACAGTTTTTTTGAAGAAATAATCTCTCTCATTCAATTTGCCGAAACAATAATATTTAAACATGCTTTTTGAATGAAAAAAGAATGTAGACCTTTCGTGACTATCTGCATTTAAAAATTAAATTGTTTATCTTTAGATCCCAAAATATAATTCAAAATCATCTTTATTCTATGAAAAGCTTATTCATTTGTCCATCATTAGTTATTATTTTATTTGCCGGAAGTTGTAAGCCTGCAAAAGATTCATCCACAACGGAAACCACTCCAACACCTGTTCATGCCACCAAGCCAGCTCCCGGTGATCCAAATACCCTTAGTGGAACCACCCAGACTCAAAATGAGGACGTTGCTGCTTCTTCCAGCAAGCAATCAGAAAACAGTTATCGGTTTATTGTGTCGTTTATCTCCATAGGTGAAGGTACCGATAGAACCGCCAAGCCTATCTTGGATGGTATTGTAGCGGAATGGGAAAAGAAAACCGGGAAAACTATTGCGGTGGAACCAATTGCTTGGGGTCGAGAGGGGGAAACCGATTTTTGTTACCAACTCAAGGAGTTAACATCCAAGGAACAGGAATCGTTTGTGAATCAGGTTCGTACGGCATTTAAAGACCATTCTTTAATTCAAATAACTGAAAATCAACCTTGTATGCATAAAAGGTAAGTCTTTGCTTGACCTTTAATTTTTCCTTAACTTTGCGTTTCCTAAAAAAGGCATAAACATGAACGAATTTGGATTGAAATCCCCTGATGCGAGTGTTGCAGATATGGGTTTGAAAAATGTTTCAGCAGCATACTGGAATATGACCCCTGCTGAACTTATTGAAGAAACTATTATAAGAGGTGAAGGCGAATTAACTGATACAGGTGCACTGGCAGTTGATACCGGTGAATTTACAGGCCGTTCACCAAAAGATAAATTTATTGTTTGCGATGCTGAAACCGAAAACACTGTTTGGTGGGGAGATATCAACATTAAATTTGATGCTGAGAAATTTGATAAATTATATAGCCGCGTTACTGCTTACCTTACCGGTCGCGAAATATATGTGCGCGACTGTTATGCTTGCGCCGATCCTGAATTTAGATTAAATGTTAGAGTGGTTACTGAAACTCCTTGGCAAAATCTTTTCGCTAACAATCTTTTTCTTCGTCCTACAACAGATGAAATTCTTTCTTTAAAATCTGACTGGACTATCATTTCGGCTCCGGGTTTCCGTGCCGATCCAGAAATTGATGGAACACGTAAACATAATTTTGCTGTATTGAATTTTACCAAAAAAATTATTCTTATTGGTGGAACAGGTTATACCGGTGAAATCAAAAAAGGAATTTTCTCGGTATTGAATTATGTGTTACCACAACATCGTAATGCATTGTCTATGCATTGTTCTGCTAACGAAGGTAAGAATGGCGATGTAGCCATATTCTTCGGATTATCAGGTACCGGAAAAACTACACTTTCTGCCGATCCGCAACGTGCCCTTATCGGGGATGATGAACATGGCTGGTCGGATAAAACAGTATTTAATTTTGAAGGCGGTTGTTACGCTAAGTGTGTGAATTTATCGGCTGAAAAAGAGCCGCAGATTTACAACGCTATTCGTTTTGGTTCTATGCTGGAGAATATTGATTTCTTTGAAGGAACCACCACTGTTGATTACGATAATATTTCAAAGACAGAAAATACACGCGTTGCGTATCCTGTTAATTATATCGATAATGCAAAGCCAATTTCAATAGGTAACGCACCTAAAAATATTTTCTTCCTTACGGCAGATGCGTTTGGTGTGCTACCTCCTATATCTCGTTTAGATGCAGGACAAGCTATGTATCATTTTATATCCGGCTACACCGCTAAAGTTGCAGGAACTGAAATGGGTATTACCGAACCTACTACAACTTTCTCTGCATGTTTTGGAAAAGCATTTCTTCCTTTGCATCCAGCTAAATATGCGGAGCTGCTTGGTAAAAAACTTAAAGAAAGCAATGCACGTGTTTGGTTGGTGAATACAGGATGGTCGGGTGGTGCTTACGGTGTTGGTTCACGTATTAAATTATCCTACACCAGAGCTCTTATCACTGCAGCCTTGAATGGTGAACTGGAGAATGCCGAGTTTGAAACATTACCTGTTTTCGGATTGAAATTCCCTAAAGCTTGCCCCAATGTTCCGGTAGAAATATTAAATCCTCGTCATACCTGGTCAGATAAATCTGCTTATGATGCAAAAGCAAATGATCTTGCAGGATCGTTTGTGAAAAACTTTGCTCAGTATGCTGATGGTGCCTCTAATGAAATTATGGCAGCGGCCCCAAAAGTGGAGGTGGTTGCTTAAGGAAAATTATAATTATTTAATCCCACAAAAAACCTTTACTCTAATCGGGTAAAGGTTTTTTTTATAACTATTTATTAGAACACAAAAGCTACTATTATGAATGTTTTTTATTGTAGTGAAATTGACAATGAAATTATAGCTCTTGATGAATCGGAGTCGCTACATGCCACTCGTGTTTTGCGATTATTAACAGGCGATAAAATTTGTATTCTGGATGGGAAAGGTAAAAAGTGTATTGCTGAAATCGTAAATCCGCACCATAAAAAGTGTGAGTGTAAAATTATTGAACAAGCAATTGTACCTCCCAAAACTTTTCATCTGCACATCGCAATTGCTCCAACAAAAATGAACGATAGGATGGAATGGTTCCTTGAAAAAGCAACTGAAATTGGAATCGATGAAATTACACCTGTTATTTGTAATCGTTCGGAACGGCGACAAACCAATCACGATCGTTTTGAAAAGGTTTTGATTGCAGCCATGAAGCAATCGATGAATCCATGGTTGCCGATATTAAATCCACAAATAGATTTTAATAAATTTATAGAGTTGCATCCAAACGGTTTTATTGCACATTGTAATGATTCGCCAAAGCACCCACTAAAAGAAAAACTTCCTGCCAAAGGAGAAATTAACCTACTAATTGGACCCGAAGGAGATTTTACTATGGAAGAGGTAAATTTAGCCGCTTTAGCAGGTTGGATTCCCGTTTCGCTGGGTGAGAGTCGTTTACGTACTGAAACCGCAGGAGTAGTTGCTTGCCATACGGTAAACCTTTTACAAAGCTGAATGTGTATTCTTCCATCAAAAGAGATTTCGTTTCACTAATTTTGTGGCTATGATTAAGAGAAGTGTGTGGTTGTTGATGGTATTCAGTCTGGTAAGTTTTAGCTTTGTACCACCTGCTCCGTCATTAAAAATTGGTTTACTTAAATATGGCGGTGGAGGTGATTGGTATGCGAATTTAGAAACCTCACTTCCAAACCTGATAAAATTTTGCAACCAAACCTTATATACTAATATAGATCCTGAGCAGGGAATAGTGGAGGTAGGAAGTCCTGAATTGTTCAATTACCCTTTTGTGCACATGACAGGCCATGGGAATGTAGTTTTTTCCCCTCAGGAGGCAGAGAACCTTCGGAATTATCTGATTGGAGGTGGCTTTTTGCACATTGATGATAATTATGGATTAGATCAGTTTATTCGCCCACAAATGAAGCGAGTCTTTCCTGAACTGGATTTTGTTGAATTACCATTTTCTCATCCTATCTATTCTCAAAAATTTAGTTTCCCCAATGGGTTGCCTAAAATTCATGAACATGACGGGAAACCAGCTCAGGGATTCGGCTTGATATATAATGGCCGATTAGTATGTTTTTATAGTTATGAATGTGATTTGGGTGATGGCTGGGAAGATTATGAGATTCATAAGGATTCGCCAGAAACTCATACTAAAGCTCTAAAAATGGGAGCAAATCTGGTTGAATTTGCATTTACCCAATAACCTCGCTACATATTAATGTAGTATGTAATTAGTTATTGATCAAGGCTTTATATCTTTGACGCCAACCAATCATTAAACCAGTTTATTATGAAAATTAAAAATCTAATTATGTTATTATCGCTGGGAATCGGTTCTCTGGCCGGTTGTTCCTCTGAAAAAGGAAAAGAAGAAAGGGCCTCATTTCCGCCTATTGCTGTTACTTATCCTACTTCTGAAAAAGACACTAGTGTGACTGATAATTATTTTGGAACCGCTGTGGCAGATCCTTACAGATGGATGGAATTCGATACTGCTGCTAATGTGAAATCATGGGTAGAGAGTGAGAATAAAACAACATTTGCTTACCTGGATCAAATTCCTTTCCGTGATAAAATCAAAGCTCGTTTGACTGATATTTTTAACTATCCTAAATATTCTTCTCCTTTTCGTGTTGGTGAATATTATTTCTTTAGCAAAAACGACGGACTTCAAAATCAGTCTGTGGTTTATTATCAAAAAGGTTTAGATGGCGAAGCCAAAGTTTTTCTTGATCCTAACAAAATGTCGGATGATGGAACTGCTGCTGTTACCTTATTGGGTGCAAGCAAAGATGATAAGTACATGGCTTATGCAACAAATCAATCGGGTTCCGATTGGCAACAAATTAATGTTATTGAGATTGCCACTTTAAAGAAAATGGATGACCAATTGAACTGGGTTAAGTTTTCGGGAGCGGCATGGAAAGGGGATGGATTTTACTACAGTAGATATGATGAACCTGCTAAAGGAAAAGAGCTTTCCAATAAAAACGAATATCATAAAATCTATTATCATAAATTAGGAGCTGCTCAATCGGCGGATGAATTAGTTTATGAAAATAAAAAATATGCCTTGCGTTATTATGGAGCACAAACAACTGAAGATGAAAAATATTTAATTATTTATGTTTCTCAAGGGACAGATGGTACAGAGTTATATTGCAAAGACCTTTCTGCGAATCAGAAAGATTTTACCATGATTTTTAAAGGGTTTGACGATAATGCAACTATCATTAATAATGTAGGCGAAAAACTTTTAATGCAAACAGACGCCGATGCACCTAATCAGAAAATAGTGTTAATAGATCCCAAAAATTCTGCAAAAGATAAATGGGAAACAGTAGTTCCTGAAAAAGAAGAATTGCTTGAAAGTACCGGAACGGCAGGTGGAAAATTATTTGTTTCTTATTTAAAAGATGTAACAACTCGTGTGTACCAGTATGACATGGCCGGTAAAATGGAACATGAGATTGAATTACCAACATTAGGAACTGCAAGTGGATTTAGTGGAAGAATGGAAGACAAAATAATTTTCTACACATTTACTTCTTTCGTTTACCCGCCAACAATTTACAAGTATGATATTGCTAGTGGTAAGTCGGATGTCTTCCGTAAATCGGATGTGAAATTTAATCCGGAAGAATTTGAAACAAAACAGGTATTTTATCCAAGTAAAGACGGAACAAAAATTCCTATGTTTCTTGTTTATAAGAGAGGTATTAAATTAGATGGAACAAATCCAACTTTGCTGTATGGGTACGGAGGATTTAATATTAGCCTGTCACCTTCTTTCAGTACATCACGATTGATTCTTTTGGAAAATGGTGGTGTGTTTGCACTTGCTAATTTGCGTGGAGGTGGTGAGTATGGCGAGAAGTGGCACGAGGCAGGTAAATTATTCAAAAAGCAAAATGTGTTTGATGATTGTATTGCTGCTGCTGAATATTTGATCAAAGAAAAGTATACTTCACCTGAACATCTTGCTCTTCAGGGTGGTTCTAATGGAGGATTGCTAGTAGGTGCAGTTGTGAATCAGCGTCCTGATTTATTCAAGGTAGCTTTTCCCGCTGTTGGTGTTATGGATATGCTGCGCTTTCATAAATTTACAGTTGGCTGGGGATGGGCTGTTGAATATGGATCGAGTGATAGCTTAGATCATTTTACGAACCTGTACAAATTTTCACCATTGCATAACATCAATCCTAATGTAGAATATCCTGCGGTTATGGTAACCACTGCCGATCATGATGATCGTGTAGTTCCGGCGCACTCCTTCAAGTATATTGCGACTTTACAGGAAAAAAGAAAGGATAACAAGAATCCATTGTTGATTCGTATTGATGTGAAGGCCGGACACGGTGCAGGTAAGCCAATCTCTAAAACTATTGATGAACAAACCGATATCTGGTCGTTTATGTTTTACAATATGAATGTGCAGCCGATGTACAAATAATTATTAGTATTCCGGAGACAAGCCCTTGTAATTTTGCAGGGGCTTTTTTTTGTGACTGAATGATTGTGAGTGATAAAAGTCATATTCTAAAATTACGAATTTATTAACTTTGCATTAATTTGATTACAGAATGAATATTTTTGATAAACAGTTCTTTAGGAAACTACGGTTAGCAATTATTCTGATTCTGTCTGTGCAATTGGCAGGTATTATTGGTTTTATGATTATTGAAGATTATAATTTGGCGGAAGCTTTTTATATGACAGTAATCATTGTTTCAACTGTAGGATTGGGAGCCGTTCACGATCTTTCAACTACCGGGAGAATATTTATTGCATTGTTAATTATTGTCAGTCTTGGAATAGTTACTTATGCGATAACTGTTGTAAGTACTTATTTGATGGAAGGTGGTTTGCAGAATTATTTTAAATATAAAAAGGTGAAAACAAGAATCGATAAATTGCATGATCATATTATTGTATGTGGTCATGGAAGAAATGGTAAGCAGGCATGTGAGCAGCTGAGAATTCATAAACGAATTTTTGTTGTGGTGGAATCGAAAGCTGAAATTATAGAACAGATTCGATCCAATTCGGAAACCTTGTTTGTTGAAGGCGACGCCACTAAGGATGAAACACTAGTTGCTGCAGGTATTGATAGGGCAAAAGCATTAATTACTACCTTGCCAAATGATGCAGATAATGTTTTCGTGGTACTTACTGCACGAGGATTAAATGCTCAAATGAAAATAATCAGTAGAGCTTCGGAGGATTCTTCCTATAACAAATTAAAACGAGCCGGTGCCGACAATGTCATTATGCCCGATAAAATAGGAGGGGTGCACATGGCATCATTGATAGCACAACCCGATGTGATGGAGTTTATTGATATTATAACAGGGAGAACCCATTTTGAATTGGAGGAAATATGTTTTTGTGATTGCAAACCTGAATATATTGGTAAAAAGATGTCTTTTGTTTATGAGATAAATACTACCGGCGCTAATGTTATTGGAATGAAAAATGCAGAAGGAGAATATATGGTAAACCCCGATTCGGAAAGTAAGATATGTATTGATACAAAAATATTTGCACTCGGAAGTATTAATCAAATTGAAGCACTCGTTAAAATATTGAAACCATAATTAAAGTGGAGGTTTATTATTTTCAATAAACTTTTTTGCAAGCTCAATATCTGTTGACATTACTCTATCTACATCTATAAAAGAAACTACTTTCCTAAATTCGTCAAATACATGATGTAATGCTTCACTACTTCGTACTGGTTTTCTGAATTCGTAAGCTTGTGCAGCGGCATACAACTCAATAGCAAGAATATTTTTCAAATTCTCAACAACCTTAAATGCTTTGGTGGCTGCATTAGCTCCCATACTAACATGATCCTCTTGTCCATTGCTGGATACAATAGAATCAATTGATGCAGGAGTGCAAAGTTGTTTGTTTTGACTTACTATGGAAGCAGCAGTGTATTGTGGAATCATAAAGCCTGAATTTAATCCTGCATTAGCAGCCAAAAAAGGTGGTAATCCACGTTGTCCGGAAACAAGAAGATAGGTCCTGCGTTCAGAGATACTTCCTAATTCTGATAAAGCAATAGCAAGAAAATCAAGTGACAGTGCTAATGGTTGTCCGTGAAAGTTGCCTGCCGAAATAATTAAATCTTCCTCAGGGAAAACAGTTGGGTTGTCGGTAACGGAATTAATTTCATTTACAAAAGTATTCGAAACATAACCAATCGCATCTTTGGATGCACCATGAACCTGCGGGATACACCTGAATGAATAAGGGTCCTGAACATGTGATTTTGATCGACCTATTAATTCACTTCCAGCAAGTAGTTTCCTGAAATTTATTGCTGTATCGATCTGTCCTTTATGAGGGCGAATTTCTTGAATAAGATGATGAAAAGGCTCAATCCTGCCGTCAAAGGCGTCGAGTGAAAGAGCGCCGATAGTATCTGCCCACATCGATAAATTTTGCGCTTGAGCAACGCAATAACTCCCATAAGAACTCATAAACTGCGTTCCATTTAACAGCGCAAGACCCTCTTTAGATTTCAGGGAAATCGGTTTCCAGTTGTGACGTGTTAAAATGTCAGAAGCATCTTTTCTTGCTCCCTTGTAATGTACTTCACCCAAACCAAGCAGCGGCAAACAAAGGTGTGCCAAAGGAGCTAGATCACCGGAGGCACCAAGCGACCCTTGTTGATAAACGACAGGAAGAATATCGTAGTTAAAAAAATCAATTAATCGTTGAACAGTTGGTACTTGCACCCCTGAATTTCCGTAACTGAGTCCTTGTATTTTCAAGAACAACATTAATTTTACAATGTGGGCCGGCACCTCCTCGCCTGTTCCACAAGCATGCGACATAACAAGATTTTTTTGAAGCGTTTCAAGATCTTCATTTGAAATTGTTTTGTTATACAATGCTCCAAAACCAGTGTTAATACCATATATTGGTTCTTTCTGCGAAAGCATCCGCTTATCAATGTAATCACGACAACGTTCGATGCGTTGCAGTGACTCATCTGATAGTTCCAGTTTGTAATTGCCGGAGAGGATGTTATTTATAGTACTGAAATCTATTTGAGCGGGGGAGACCTTGTGGGTTGGCATGGAGACGAGGAGGGTTTTGAACGCAGAGGCGCGGAGGCGCAGAGTGGAGGCGCAGAGTTATAGGTTGTTTACGCGGCGCCGGATTCCATTTTTGAGAAGTGCTTCGTTAAAGTTAATAAGTAAACCTAATTTTTTGTCTGCTAATTTAAGATAAGTTACCAATTGAAACTCATGAACTGATATTATTATTTCTACAGCTTTAAGTTCAATAACAATTTGGTTTTCAACGAGTAAATCAATGATAAATTCCTTATCAAGTTGATTGCCTTTGTAATTAATGGGTACTCTCACCTGACTTTTAAAAGGAATTCTGTTTATTCTTAATTCTTCTTCCATACAAACCTGATACACAGATTCAAGAAGTCCTGGTCCTAATACCCGATGTACTTCAATAGCACATGAGATGATAGCTCCTGTGAGCTCATTAATAATTTGATTGTCCATAATTTTAAAATTAAAAAAGTGAATAAAAAGTGAATAAAAAGTGAATAAAAAACCTCCGCGCCTCCACTCTGCGCCTCCGCGCCTC
>JBBQVM010000108.1:0-9848 GCA_038211525.1 Bacteroidia bacterium | reverse complement strand
GGTTGGTGCTTGCATTCAAAAGTAAGAGTGCTTATAAAAAAGTGAACACTTTTATTTTTGGATCAATAACCATTTTGATGATCTATTTTGGATTATTTTCTACATTGACCGCCGGGAGAATGAACGAATTGAAATCGGTGGTGAATGCCGATACTACTAAAGAAGTACATAGTTCAGGAATGAGGCTTGAGACGTGGGAGAGTGCTTTAGAACTAATCAGAAAAAATCCTATTATGGGAACAGGAACTGGTGATGTCAAGGACGAACTTGTGAAAATTTACGCTGATAAGGGCTTTACGGAAATTTACAATCTTAAATTGAATGCTCATAACCAATTTCTTCAGTCCTTCGCAGATTTAGGAATAATTGCATTTATTTTATTAGTTTTGGTTTTATTATGGCCGTTGATGGCGGCTACCTATCGGAAAGATAAAATTTTGGTAGCATTTATATTGATTGTTGGAATGAATATGATGGTGGAAGCAGTAATTGAAGTGATGGCAGGTGCCATATTTTTCGCGCTGTTTTATGCTGTGTTATTGAATCAACAGGAAAAGTTGGATCTGAAACAACATGGAGACAATTAAGAAATATTACACATTACATCCATTGCGATTCGCTTTGCTAATTGGATTTATGTTGCGTTTGATAGCTGTTGTATTTTCAAAGGGATTTGGAATGCACGATGATCATTTTTTAGTTATTGAAGTCGCACAATCATGGGCGGATGGCACCGATTACAATAATTGGCTTCCGGGAAGTGGTAATACCGAACCATCGGGACATAGTTTTTTTTATTGTGGATTGCATTATATTTTATTTACATTACTTCAAGCGATTGGCATTTTTGATCCTAATACTAAAATGATTATTGTGCGATTCCTACATGCATTATTATCACTGTTTACGATTTGGTATGGTTTCAAAATAACAATGAGGTTGGCGGGACAAAAAGCGGCAGGACAAGCTGCCTTGTTGTTGGCTGTACTTTGGTTTATGCCTTTCTTAAGTGTGCGAAATCTGGTCGAGGTAGTATGTATTCCATTTCTGGCTGCTTCAGTTTGGTACGTTATGGATGCACCCAATAAAGCACATTCGTTAAAATGGCACCTCATAGCAGGTATTATTGCCGGAATTGCAATTTGCATTCGGTTTCAATCTTTGTTTTTTGTTGTTGGAATTGGATTGGCCATATTGTTAACTCTCAAATGGCGCGAAACGTTGTTTTTTGGAATAGGAGTTTTGCTTTCTTTCGGATTAATTCAAGGAGTTGTAGACACGCTCATCTGGGGAAAGCCGTTTGTGGAGTTTGTTGCCTACATTCAATATAACATTGATAATGCCTACAATTACATCAATAATCCCTGGTATAATTACATGTTGTTGATTCTGGGTATTTTAATTCCACCAATCAGTATATTTATGTTTGCGGGAATGTTTGTGAACATTAAAAAGCATGCTGTTGTGTTACTTCCTGTACTTATATTTCTCATTTTTCATTCCTATTTTCCTAATAAGCAGGAGCGATTTATAATTCCTATTGTTCCATTTATTGTGATGATAGGAATTGCTGGAATGCACTCTTATTTTGATAACCGGGTGCCGGGTCCGGGATTAAAAAAATTCCTTCACGGGAGTTGGGTCTTTTTCTGGATACTTAATTTTACAGTCTTGCCTTTTATTACTACCATGTATTCAAAAAGAGCGAGAGTGGAGTCGATGATTTATTTGTCGAAGTACAAAGATAAAATTGATTACCTGCTACTGGAAGATACCAACCATGGAACACCTAAAATGCCTCCTGAATTTTATTTAGGAAAATGGATTGGCTGTTATGAACTGAGTGAAGAGCATCCACTGGATTCGTTAAAGGCGAAGTTGCAATTGTATGGAAAGAAATATTATCCAAGTTATGTTTTGTTTTTTGAAGATAAAAATTTGGTGCATCGTGTTGCAACGGTTAAATCTTTATTTCCGGGATTGAAATATGAAACCACTATTAAACCCGGATTTATTGATGATATCCTCTTTAAATTGAATCCTAAAAATGCCAACCAGATTATCTATATTTTTAAGGTTAACGAAAAATAATTTAATTATTCAATTTACTAAATGATACCATTTGCTCCGCCAAGAATAGACCAGTTAATAATTGATGAAGTGGTTGCTGCTCTAAAATCGGGCTGGATTACTACCGGGCCACGAACGAAATTGTTTGAGAAACAGTTGGCAATATATTGTGGTAACGAAAATACTTTGTGTTTAAATTCTGCGACTGCAGGATTGGAAATAATGCTAAGATGGTTTGGAGTTAAAGCAGGTGACGAGGTAATTATTCCGGCTTATACCTATTCAGCAACAGCGAACGTAATAATACATTGTGGTGCTACACCTGTTTTGGTGGATATAGGAACAGATTTTAATATTGATGTTAAAAAGCTTAAGGCCGCCATAACCAATAAAACCAAAGTTATTATGCCTGTAGATTTTGGTGGATGGCCATGCGATTATGAGGAAATAATGGCTCTTGTTAAAAGTGATGATGTACAGCACCTGTTTCATACTGAGAGCGAAAATCAGAAATTGTTGAATAGAATTTTAGTGTTATCTGATGCAGCTCATTCTATTGGTGCTTCGTACAAGCAAAATAAAACAGGTACGCTGGCTGATGTCTCTGTATTTTCATTTCATGCAGTGAAAAATCTAACTACCTCAGAAGGAGGTGCGGTGGCACTGAATTTACCATCGCCCTTTAGCAATGAAGAAGTTTATAAATACCTATGTATTTATACCCTGCATGGCCAAAATAAGGATGCACTTGCTAAAATGCAGAAAGGTAACTGGAAGTATGACATTATTGAAGCCGGTTATAAATGTAACATGACTGATCTTTCCGCTGCAATTGGGTTGGTGGAATTGAGCCGTTATGAAAACGATATGCTACCCAAAAGAAAGCACATTTGTGAAAGCTATTCCACCTATTTCAACCAGTTTGATTGGGCAGAATTACCTACACAAAAGAATAAATTCAAGGAATCCTCTTATCATTTATTTGCGTTGCGGATAAAAGGGATTTCTGAAGTGCAACGTGATGAAATTATTCAAAAAATATTTGATAAGGACGTTTCAGTGAACGTTCATTTTATTCCGCTTCCTATGTTATCCTTTTACAGGAAGTTAGGTTATGAAATGAATAATTATCCCGCCACCTACGATAATTTTAGTCGCGAGATTACTTTGCCTGTATTCTATGATCTTACCAATGACCAAATACAACTTGTTTGTGATGCGGTTGCCAGATCAGTGGAAGAAGTTGTTAATAAAAAAATAGTTAAAGATTGAGATGATAAAACGATTGTTCGATCTATTGATTGCTATTTTATTTCTTATCCTCTTGCTGCCTCTTTTCGTGGTTTTAGCTATAGCGATTAAACTGAATGGTAAAGGACCAATTTTTTATTTGCAGACACGAGTAGGCTTGCAGGGAAAAGATTTTTCTATTTATAAATTCAGAACCATGTATTCGGGCGCTGATAAATCGGGGTTGATAACAGTAGGAGGAAGGGATAAAAGAATCACTCCGGTTGGTTTTTTTCTACGCAAGTATAAAATGGATGAGTTACCTCAACTGTTAAATGTGGTACTTGGCGAAATGAGTATAGTAGGGCCTCGCCCTGAAGTTCGAAAATATGTGGAGATGTATAATGAGAATCAACGAAAAGTGCTGGAGGTAAAACCCGGTATCACTGATTACGCTTCAATTGAATATTCCAATGAGAATGAAATTTTAGGAAATGCTACTGATCCGGAGTTTGAATACATTCATGTAGTGATGCCTGCAAAACTATTGCTGAATCAAAAGTACATTGATGAAAAAAGTTTTAGTACAGATTTAAAAATAATTTTTGCTACTCTGGTGAAGATAGTGACTTAACATTTAAGCAGTTCAGGAGTTCATTAATTTCTTCCACCTTATCGGGCTGACCCAATTTTTGCCATGAAAAAGCCAAATTTCGAATGAGTCGACGAATCATATCAACATTGGAACAGGGCTCATAAAAAATACGGTTGTACTCCATATCCAATTTTTGAAGGAACTGATCGATATCTGTTTTACCAAAAATATTTCCTTTGCTAAAGGCATTAATATAAAAAAGTATTCCCGCTTCGGGATAGGTGTATTCTACCGGACTATTGCCACGAATATCTTGGTAAGCCAGCACAAAATGCTCGGGAAGATTCACTCCGTAAATAGGAATATCGAGTTGTTGTGCTACTATGCAATATACGATGGAAAGAAGTAACGGATTGCCCTTTTTAGATTCAAGAACGGTATTCAAAAATGAATTCTGTGGTGCATGAAAATTAGTAGTATTTCCGGCAAAGCCGTAGACATCAAAAAGCACTTTGTTAATCACCAGCACCTGCTCCTGTGGTGTCATGTGTTCATTTAACTCGATCCACACATCTTTTCGGATTTTATTTAGCTGAGCTCGCACCTTTTCCTCATCCATATCGGGATATTGGTAACGGGCAATCAGCAATGTTCCTGAAAGCAGATCGTGAGAGTTACCTGCCGCCCATTTTGTTAAATCATGCTTTAATCCGTCAAGCTGAATCTTATGTACAATCGCTTCAATTCTTTCCTGCAAAAGAGGATTAAACGCACTGCTCCAAGCCTCCTCCAAGGCAGGAATAACCTCTCTGCCAAGTGATACCAATTGTCCTTGAATATGACTATATATTTCAGGGTCATTGTCGTCTAGCAGACTGATCATTGCTTTAATATCCTCTTCTTTCATCTCTGATATATCTCCTTCATTTAAACCACTAAGATAAAAAATCTAACTTTATTTTGTGGGCGAATGTGTCCAAATTTTCTTAAAAGTTACCATTTTCAGATAATTAGTGACTTTTAGTTCGAAGAAATAATAGAACATTGCAGCTATGGATATTGTTGCGATGACGGCCAAAATAAAAAATGGGTTGGTGTTGGTGTAGGAATGGAGATTTAGCTTTTCGAAAAAAGTGTGTTGGTAGCTAAATACTAAGGGGTGCAGGAGGTACATGGAGAACGACATATTTCCGAGGGTGACAAGGGGCTTAGGTAATTGAATTCCTTCTGTATGCATGTCGTTTAGGAGGAAAGAAATCAATAAAACCCCGCAAAAAATTAAATCGTTCAATGCGTTGAATGGAAGGTTTAATGCAGTTGTGTAATAAAGAAGAAACAACGTAACACCAATGGGCAAACTAATTCTGCTGAAGGTTTTATTGAATTTTAGTTTCGGTAAAACAATTCCTAACGTTACGCCAAAAATAAAATGTAACCAAATTGGATTCGTTAAGAAATTCAGGTATTCAACAGGAAAAGTTCGCTCAACATCGTAATGTGCAGACAATGAATTTCCAAAGATAAGTGGAGTTACGACCACCAAAATTGCAAAAATCGAATAGACAAACCAATATCTTTTTGCACCCCACAAAATAGAAACTGCAAATAAAATATAAAAAATCATTTCGTAGTTCAATGTCCATCCCACTTCAAGGGAAGGCATGCCGTACTGCGGTCCTACCTTTGAGATAAATGATGGTAAAAATAAAAGTGACCTTACAAATAAAGATGTTTGATCAGTGAGATAACCATGTTTTATGTCATCGGCAACATAAAGTAGCGTTACAAAATAATATAGTGGAACAATTCGTATAATTCTATTCAGCATAAACTTAACAGAATTCATTTTGTAATCACCGTGAATTTTCCGGGTAGTATGAACCATAATAAATCCGCTGATCATAAAAAAAATCTGCACACCAATCCAACCATTACCAAAAGCAATTTCCCGCCAAGGGACATTCAAAGAAATTCGAAAATGGTAACAACAAACGAGTAATGCAGCAAAACCCCGAAGTGCCTGCATATTTCTAAACAGACCTTTTCCTTGTGGAGTGAGTTGTTGCATGAAAAAAAATACTACATAGATTTAATTTCTGCAACCAGTTTAGTCAGCACATTTTTGGCATCGCCAAAAAGCATACTGGTTTTAGGATTGTAGAACAATTCGTTTTCGATACCGGCATAACCTGCATTCATGGAACGCTTGTTAACGAGTATGTGCTGTGCATTTTCCACATCTAAAATAGGCATACCATAAATTGGGGAGGAGGGATCTGTTTTAGCAGCAGGATTCACCACATCGTTGGCACCAACCACTAAGACCACATCAGTAGAGCTGAATTCCGGATTTATCTCTTCCATTTCTACCAGTTTTCCATAATCAACGTTTGATTCAGCCAAGAGCACGTTCATGTGTCCGGGCATTCGGCCTGCTACAGGATGAATCGCATACTTTACTTCAACACCACGTTCTTCAAGAATATTTTCCAGTTCATGAATAACATGTTGAGCCTGCGCCACTGCCAATCCGTAACCGGGAACAATAATTACTTTCTTAGAGTAATTCAACAAAGTGGCGGCATCGCTAATGGTAATATCTTTAATGCTACCTGTCATAGTTGAACTTCCTGCTGCTACATTGCTTTCGCCGAAAGCGCCAAAGATTACATTCCATAACGGACGGTTCATCGCTTTACACATTACAATTGTTAGCAGGGTTCCTGCCGATCCCACCAAAATACCACCGGTGAGCATTACTTTGTTTCCATACAAAAATCCACCGAAGGCAGCAGCCAGTCCGGTGAAGGAGTTGAGTAATGATATAACAACAGGCATATCGGCTCCACCAATAGGAATAACAAACATGATTCCGTAAAATAATGCAGCAGCAAACAGCACGTACAACAAAATGCTATTATCGGTACCACTAAAAATCATGTAACCGCCATATGCCAGAACACCAATTAAAATAATTGTATTCAAGATATTGTAGGAGGGAAGTCTTATCGGTTTTGCCATGGTACCATTTAACTTCAAAAAAGCAACCACACTTCCTGAAAAAGAAACGCTACCTATAATCATTCCTAAAATAACAGCTATTTGTGGGCCTGTATTTCCAACATTGTGTTGAAATTCCATCAATCCAATCATTGCTGCACAGGCACCACCCATACCATTAAACATAGAAACCAGTTCAGGCATTTTAGTCATCTGCACTTTTTTGGCGGTCATCCAGCCAATAACAGTTCCTAATCCTATTCCAAAGAAAATAAGTCCCATTTTAATTGGTTCCCTGCTGGTGACTACGTGTTCGTTTTGATACAGAAATATTGTTCCCACGATAGCAATCAGCATTCCTCCGGCAGCAATGAGATTACCTTTGCGGGCAGATTTCGGATTGGACATCATTTTCAGACCTATCACGAAAGTAACTGAGGCAATCAGGTAAGCTATTTCAAGTATATTATTTATCATAAGTATCTAAGGTGATCGTAACTATTATTTTTTCTTTTTAAACATATCCAACATTCGGTCGGTGACCACAAAGCCGCCTACCACATTTAGTGTTCCCAGCACTACGGCAATAAAACCGAGAGCCAATGCACCATAGTTAGTTGGTTCTACATCGAGCATTACAATTATGGCACCTACCACTACTACTCCGTGAATGGCGTTGGCACCACTCATTAAAGGGGTATGCAGTACTGTTGGTACTCTTCCAATAACTTCAATACCCACAAAGATGGAGAGTATTACAAAGTAAAATATTTCAATATTGGATCCTAAAAATCCGAGAATTGCTTCCATAGTTTAATTTTATTTATGATGCTGGTACATTATTTTTTTGAAGGGAAGCATGCACAACATTTCCATTGTGAGTAATGAGCGATCCTTTTGTTATTTCCTCTTCCATTTCCCATTTAAAACCATCATTGCTAGCTAAATGTAATAGTAAGGTTTGAATATTTTTAGCATACAGTTCACTGGCATTGAGTGAAAGTAAACTCGGCAGATTAGATTCACCAATGATAGTTACACCGTGTTTAACAACGGTTTGATTTAATTCGCTTAGCGGACAATTTCCACCCTGTTCCACTGCCATATCAACAATAACGGATCCTCTTCGCATGTTTTTCACCATATCTTCGGTAATAAGAAGAGGCGCTTTTTTTCCGGGAATAAGAGCTGTGGTAATTACTAAGTCAGCTTCTGAAACATGTTTAAAAATAAGTTCCTGTTGTTTTTTCAAAAACTCTTCCGACACGGATTTCACATAGCCACCTTCAGTTTTCACGCTGGTGTCACCAGCAACTTCAATAAACTTCCCGCCAAGGGATTCTACCTGTTCTTTTGTTTCAGGGCGTATATCAGAAACGAGCACAATGGCACCTAATCTTTTTGCAGTCGCAACAGCTTGCAGTCCAGCCACACCGGCACCCATAATCACCACTTTACACGGTTTAATAGTACCGGCAGCGGTCATCATCATTGGAAATATTTTTCCCAAGGCATTGGCGCCAAGCAGCACTGTTTTATAACCTGCGAGATTACTTTGAGAGCTTAACGCATCCATTTTCTGAGCCCTTGAGATACGTGGAATGGCATCCATAGAGAAACTAGAAATGCCGGCTTTGGCACATGCTTCTACTAAATCGGGATTGGTTGCTGCCCACATAAAAGAGATCAGAACGGCACCTTTTTTCATCAACATTATTTCGTTGGTGAGGGGGGCATTTACTTTAAGTACCACATCACAAGATTCGTAAATATTTTTTGCTGCGGTCGCTATAGTAGCTCCGGCGTTTACATAATCCTGATCGGCGAAAAATGAACCGTTGCCGGCTCCTGTTTCAATAACTACTTCAAAGCCGGCGCTTACCAGGCTTTTCGTTACTTCCGGTGAGATGGCTACTCTCATCTCCTTTTCTTTGGTTTCCTTAGGGATTCCTAATTTCATCTGGTGTTCTTTTAATTGGGAAACAGGTCATTTTGCACCCGTTTTTCTGAATTTTGCAAAGGAAACGATTTTAATCGACCAATCAAAGGGAATAGAGCCTCCAATTAACCGTTTTTGAACGTATAACTGTTTGTAACTTAATTTGTTTAAATTAATGTACCAGATGTAGTATAATTGTCTGCTCATTTGCAGAAATTGCAATACTTTTGCACTACAATCAGAAAAGGAAAAATGATAAAATTCACGCCTCAGCTTTTAAAGAAAATAGAGGAAGTATTCGAAGAAAACAGCTATAAGATTCGCTACGAAAAGGGCAATTTTAAATCGGGTTATTGTATTATTGAAGACCGTAAAATGGTTGTTATGAATAAGTTTGCTGCTATTGAAAACCGCGTTATTACCCTCCTTGAAATTTTAAAAGTAATTGCCGAACCAAATGATTTTCAGGGTGAGAAATTTGAGCAGGTGAAAAAACTCTGGGAGAAAAACCAAAAGCTGGAGGAAACTACCGAGTGAAAATTACTTTCCTGGGCACCGGCACCTCCCAGGGTGTACCTGTAATAGCTTGCGGGTGCAGAGTTTGTCAGTCAGCTAATTTTAAAGATAAACGACTTCGTAGCTCTATCATGATTGAGGATCAACAATCAACAGTTGTGATTGATTCCGGTCCCGATTTCCGGCAACAGATGTTACGGGCTAAAGTACAGCATATTGATGGCTTGGTTTTCACGCATGAGCATAAGGATCATATTGCAGGTATGGATGACATTAGGGCTTTTAACTACATCCACAACGAAAAAGTGAATGTGTATGCTACCAAGAGAGTGGAAGAGGCGCTTCACAGAGAATTTCCTTATGTTTTTGACGATTACAAATACCCGGGAGTACCTGAATTGGAAATGCACATTATAGACACAGATCCTTTCTCCGTTAAAAATATTTCATTACAACCTATTGAATTGTTGCATTACCGACTTCCGGTGTTAGGATTTC
>JBBQVM010000107.1:0-9915 GCA_038211525.1 Bacteroidia bacterium | reverse complement strand
AGTGTTCATATACTGGATGGCCACCAATGCCGGGTTTGATGCACGAACGTCTTTCCTGGATACCTTAATAAGCAATGCCGTGTTGGTGGCCTTTTGCATCGGTGCAGCTTTTTCTGTTCGATTTTATCGACCCGGTCCTGAGCAGTCTGTTTATTTGCTGACGGGAATAATTGTGATCACATTTTTATGGAATTGGGTTACGGGACAAATCCTTAATGAGGTATTTAAGGAACAATCACAATTTCTAGGTTATCAAAATTCAACTCTATACATCAGGCTAATGACCGGGTTATTGATGATTTCGATATTTGTACTCATTGGTTGGATTGGATATTATATTTCTGAAAAATTTGAAGAAAAAAACCGCCTTCAGGAGATGAGCCGAATGGCCAAGGAGGCAGAGTTAAACAACCTTCGTCAGCAACTACAGCCTCATTTTTTATTCAACACCTTAAATTCTGTAAGCGCACTTGCCGGATCCAATCCTGAAATGGCGCGAAAGATGATTCATGAATTATCTGATTTTCTCAGAGGTACCATCCGCAAGAGCGATACAACCACCAACACATTAAAAGAGGAAATTGACCATTTAAACCTTTATCTCTCCATTGAAAAAGTGCGTTTTGGGAACCGCTTGCAAACAGAATTAGTGGTTCCGGATGAGGCTCAAACACTGCATCTGCCCTCCCTCCTCTTACAGCCTTTGGTTGAAAATGCCATCAAATTTGGCCTTTACGATACGTTGGAACAGGTCACCATTTCGATTAGCGCAACTGCTGACAAGCACTATTTGCATATTAAGGTGGTCAATCCTTTTGATGAATTCACAGGAAAAAAAATTCCGGGAACAGGTTTCGGACTAAGTTCAGTGAATCGCCGGCTTTATCTTATTTATGGCAGGAACGATTTAATAGAAACCACTTCAGAAAACAACAAATTTACTGCTTCGCTCAAAATCCCGATATCAGCATGAAAAAAGTAATAATTATAGATGATGAACCTTTGGCTGTTTCGGTAGTTGTTGATTACCTTTCCAACCATCCGGAATTTGAAATAGTAGCAACTTGCAATAATGGTTTTGAGGGCTTAAAAGCAATTAATTCATTAGAACCGGATCTGATTTTTCTCGATATTCAGATGCCTAAAATTACAGGCTTTGAAATGCTAGAGCTAATTGATCAACCGCCTTCAGTTATTTTCACCACAGCGTTCGACGATTTCGCTATTAAAGCCTTTGAGGCGAATGCCATCGATTACCTTTTGAAACCTTTTAGCAGGGATCGTTTTGATAAAGCCATTTTAAAATGGAATGAATTACAATCTATTGCTAAACATGATCATCAACAGCGGGAAACAATTTCCAACCTGGTGTTTCAACAGGAGGAGCAAAAGAGATTGGTTGTGAAGAGCGGTAACAACATTCGTATTATTCCTGTTGATGAAATTTTATATGTTGAAGCATACGATGATTACATTAAGATTCACATCGAAAATGATTGTTTCTTGAAGAAGCAAACCATGCACAAGGCAGAGCAACAATTGGGTACTGAAAAGTTTCTGAGAGTACACCGTTCGTTTATTTTGAAGCTTTCGCAGATCACCCGTATTGAGCCTATGGGAAAAGATTCCTTCATAGCATTATTAAAAGATGCTACGCGGATACCTCTCAGTAAATCGGGTTATACAAGGTTAAAGGAAGTACTGGGAATTTAATCTGCCACTATTTCAGCCTGAACAATCAGTTCTTGGTCGAGTTTCTAAAAGACTTTTTCCCGGGTGGTCTCCTCTTGAAATTAGATGGTTGCTTGTTTTTGGAAGGGTCGTAAGCAACTCCTGCGGCAATACCTGTCGGATTGGGAAGTTTTTCGATGGATCTGCCAATTAACTGTTCGATCCTTGAAAATTTACCCTGATCGGCAGCATTGATAAAAGTTACTGCAGTTCCGGTTCTTTCAGCACGCGCGGTACGTCCTATTCTGTGCACATAATCTTCAGGATCGGGAGGTACATCATAGTTCACTACCAAATCGATTCCTTCCACATCAATACCTCTGGAAAGCACATCTGTACCAATGAGCACAGGCAGCATGTTATTCTTAAATTCCCTCATAATTTCTTCTCTTTCCGACTGAATTAAATCAGAATGGAAAGCTTTGCACGAAAAACCGGTCCTTCTTAATGTAGCATCCAGCTTTTTTACATTTTCCTTGGTGGAAGCAAAAATTAAGATGCTATTAAAGGATCCACTCTGAAGAATAGTGCTCAGTAACTCCAATTTTTGTTCATTGTGTACCAGGTAAGCTTGCTGATTTATTCCTTCGGCAGGTTTAGAAATCGCAATACTAATCTGATCGGGATTATCCAGAATCTTGTTCGCAAGAGTTCTTATTTTAGGTGGCATGGTTGCCGAAAAGAGTAAAGTTTGGCGCTTCTTAGGGAGGTAACCGATAATTCGGAGGATGTCATCATAAAATCCCATATCCAGCATTCGGTCGGCCTCATCTAAAATCAAATGTTGAAGGTGCTCCATTTTCAAATCGCCAGAAGCCATGTGAGAAATTAATCGTCCAGGGGTGGCTATTACTATATCGATTCCTTCACGGATTGCCTTTTTTTGCTGTTCCCAGGTTATGCCATCTCCCCCACCATAAACCGGCATGGAACTAATTCCTGTAAAGTAACCAAATGCTTCTACCTGTTGATCAATTTGTTGTGCCAACTCTCGCGTAGGAGCAAGTACTAGTGTATTCACATGTTTACGGTCAGATACTAGAATTTTTTGCATAACAGGAAGCACATAGGCGGCTGTTTTACCAGTTCCGGTTTGTGCGCAAGCTATGAGATCCTTATTAGTTAAGATGGCAGGTACTGCCATTTCCTGTATTGGTGTGGGTTTATCGTAACCCATTGACAAAATTCCCTCCAGAAGACGGGAATCAAAATTGAAATCGTGGAAATTCAAGTGATTTTTAATTAATGAACCAAAGGTAGACATTTTTAGCGCCCAACCGATGCCTGTCAATAAGAAGGCACTACGTCAGGACTTTAGAAGTGGTTAAAATCAATAAAATAAATATTTTACTGATTCTCATAACTTTACCACAATTGTTGTTACCTTTGCCACAAATTAATTAAATTATAATACATCATGCAAACAGGAACAGTAAAATTCTTCAATGACACTAAAGGTTTTGGATTCATAAAGCCAGATAATTCAGGTGAAGATATCTTTGTCCACTCATCTGGACTGGTTGACCACATTCGTGAAAACGACAGGGTTACTTTCGAAGTACAAAACGGAAGAAAAGGATTAAACGCAGTTAACGTAAAAGTTGTGCAGGAATAATCTATTCCTTGAAAGAAAAAAGAGGCTGTCCCAAAAGGACAGCTTCTTTTTTTTGTAGCAATTTTTAATTTGGTATAATAGTAAAATTATTTCATTTAATTAATTTAAGATGTTGATATACAGTAATTTAATAAATTAAATGATCTCTTTTTCAAATTGTGTTAACTTTATGTAAAAAGCGTTAAACATCAATTGATTTTTTGGGAATAGCTAGTTCGAAAATAAATTGCCAAGTAGGAATAATGTATTCATTAGAAGGATAGCTAGAAATAAGTCATTGGAAAATTGTGAGAGGTAATATTCCTGTTGACCGCTTAATTTAAAAGATTTAAATACGATTTTTTAAAAATGTCGGTAATGAACACATCTACCCTACTTTTTAAATAAATCTAATTATAACGCCTGATTAAATAAAATAGTCAATAAAGAAGGACTACAATCATATAATGCTTTAATTGGAATTAGTAACTTTCCTGACAAAATTAAAAGTGGTTACATCGGAACATAATATATGGCAGATGCTCGCAGGAATAGGTTTATTCCTATTCGGGATGCAGTTGATGGAACAGGCTATTCGCCATCTTGCAGGCAGATCATTTAAAGTTTTTCTAAAGAACCAAACAGACCATCCCATTAAAGCAATTCTAGCCGGACTACTCATAACGGCTTTATTGCAAAGCAGCTCCATTGTAAATCTTTTAATCTTAGCGTTTGTTGGCGCGAGAATTTTATCGTTAAAAAACGCTATGGCGATTTTATTGGGTTCCAACCTTGGCAGCACGGTTTACAATTGGATCGTTGTTTATCTCGGTTTTAAATTCGATATCCAATCATTTGCATTTCCGATTATGGCGATTTCAACAGTTGGTTTGATTTTCTTCCAGAACAACAAACGAATTATGAACTGGACGAGGCTAGCATTTGGAATTTCATTATTATTTGTTGGCCTCTCAAATATTAAAATTGGAATTGAATCGTTTGTGACTGCTGTAGATTTAACCGGATTTAATGATTACAATAATTTTGTATTTGTTTTGATTGGATTTGTGATAACAGTTATGGTGCAATCAAGTGCCACAACAGTTGTTATTACCTTATCTGCATTAAATGCCGGAGCACTTTCTTTTGAAACTGCAGCATGCATAGTCATTGGCTCTGAAACAGGAACTGCAATAAAAACTGTAATTGGTTCTATTGGAAACGTACCGGATAAAAAAAGGGTAGCACTTGGAAATCTTATTCTGAATATCACTTCCTCTTTTATTGCATTTATTTTTTTATCATATATCATCAAATTAATAAAGGAAATACTTCATATAAATGATCCTTTAATTGCATTAGTTTCCTTTCAAAGTGCAATTAATATTATAGGAATCATAATTTTTTATCCACTTTTAAACCTATTTTCGAAATGGCTGGAAAAACGTTTCTCCAATGAAACCGACAAGAGTGCCCGCTACCTGAATAAATTGCTTTTGAATGAACCCGAAGAAGCTATTTCTGCAATTCAAAAAGAAGGAAAAAGACTCATTATAAACATCATTTCTTTGAACAGACAGGCTTTGGAGATGTATCACAGAAATCATTTGCCACCCGTAGAGATAATCCCCAAAGCAAAAGGAAAATCTTATTCTGAGCACTATGAAATTGTAAAACAACTAAATGGCGAAATCATCGACTTTTGCATTGAATTACAAAGTAAAGAGCTTGATATAAATGAAACTAAAAGATTGCAGGAATTGATTAAAATGTTACAAAACTCAATGAGTTCGGCAAAATCCGTAAAGGACATCCGGCACAACATTAAGGAATTTCGTGATTCGGCAGAGGATGTACTTCATGATTTTTACATAAACATCAAGAAAAGTGAGGAACCATTTTATGCTAAAGTAGAAGAAATTGTGAATTCTGATTCAATTGATCAGTTCCCTTATTTGTCAGAACTTTTGCATGAAACTAAAAATCTATACGATAATCAACTCAAACGTGTTTATAGTTTATCAGGTACTCACCAATTACAGGACTTGGATCTAGCTACCATACTAAATGTTTTCGGCGAAATTGAGTCATCGCGAGAATCCCTTATTAATGCGTTAAATGCATTTTTGGAAATCAGCAAATCAGATTAGGATTCAGAATCACTTTCATCAATGTGAAGTGCGTGTAGAAATCGATGAATAATTGGTGCAAACAGCACAGCTGAAGTGGATAAAAAAGCAATCCCACTGAATAAAGCATAAAAAGAGGTGAACAATTTAGCTGAATAAGTGGTCATTAAATTTACAGGTCCCATACCGGTGAGAATCATAGATGCATTAACGAGTGCATCAATCCAAGGAAGGTTTCCTATGTAGTGGTAGCCTAAGATTCCAATACAGAGTGAAATAACTAAAATTAGGGAGGCATAAAAGGAAAAAGTAAGTACTCTTGAGATAAATGATTTTAGAGGCAATAACTGATGGTGTGACTGTTCAAATTTTTTCATGTGAGTTCATTTTAAATTATTCTCCGGTGGAAAGGCAACAAAAACATATCTTTTCAGGGTGGCAGGTTGCCCTCGAAATTTCCCGCCATTAAATCCTCGCCAATGTCTTAATACTTTAAGTGCTTCTTCATCGCAACCATAACCTATTCTTGTAAGAGGTTCCACATTTAACAGGACGCCATTTCCATCAACAGTCAATTCAATCACTGCATCTCTGTGCAAATTTATCTCTTTTGCCTTTGCGGGATAAGTTATATGTTCAGCAAGGTATTTTTTTAAGAGTGAATCACCTCCTATTGGAATAGGGTATTCGGTAATAGAGTGATACAAATATTGGTTACCGGACGTATCGAAACTTTCACCGACTACTATATCGCCGTTAAGGTACTTCTCCAAATAGTACGGCAAACTTTTTTCAGTAAATCCCCGCCACTCTCCTGATTTTTGGCCATTGGTAATCATACCTTTTTCAAAAAGAACACCATCATCATAAAAATTACTCATCACTCCTTCACCGTTTATCACTCCTGGAATGCCTTCCAAGTCCCATGAGTTTTTAACCAATTCTGAATTATCGGTGTAGGTAGTTTCATTCAATTTTCTACCCTCATTACTTAAATAAATCCATTCACCTGTTTTACGTCCCAATTCATAATTGCCATAAGAGGAATAGGTTCCATTTTCATTATAGTAAAAGAAAATACCGTTTTCAAGGTTATTGAAGTAGGTTCCTTTCATTTGGATTTGACCTGAAAGGTAATAATCTGTTACTTTTCCCTGAGTATTGCCAAATTCATCTTGATTACCTTCTCTATAAAAAACTGCATGTTCTTTGGAAGTAACTGTCCAGCTACTATCATACCAAATGGTAACCGGAAAAGTTGGCGCATCGTGATTGGAAGAATCATTTTTTAGAGCATGATTTTCAAACGAAAGCCAGTAGGTTAAGGGAGGAAGGTTTTTTATTTCTTCATTGCGGATTTGTATGCTATCGATAAAAACAAGGTCACCGGTGGTGATATATTTTTTCATGAAATCGAGACTGCTATTGCGGAGATGAAAAACGTCAGTTAGTATGGAAATATCGGGTTTAAGTTCTTTGGGAGGTGAATCAAAAAGCCGGAGCATATCCAAATTTTTTTGCCATACATCAGAAGCTTCTTTTATTCCTGCCATCGAAACCAAAGGATCTTCGGGCCTCGCATTGCTATTTAGCAGTTCAACAGTTTGAGCATCGTTGCTAATAAACGAATTGAACATAGTGTAATACCAATATCTGTATGGAGTAGGATTTATTGCCAGAATAAACAATAAAGAGATACACATTAAAACAACAGCAAGAACTCTTACAGATTGCTGAAAAATTGTTTTCACTCTTCCGGGAAACGCAATTAAGCCAAAGCTAACACCCCAAAGAATACCGGAAATATGAGCATAATTATCAATGAACTTAATATAAAATCCCAGCAATACATTCAGCAAGACCCCAAAAAATAGATGAGTGAAGGCAACGATCCTACTTTTTCTGTCAAAATCATTCACCAAAAGTAATCCCATCATTTGTGCTCCTGCTATCGCCATAATGGCGCCGGAGGCTCCTGTAGTAACAGAGAATAGGTTCCAGTACAAACTACCCGCAGCTGAAACTACTATTCCTGAAATATAGAGCAATAGAAACAAAAAACTCCCATATCGAAGTTCGAATTCGCGACCTAATACAAAAAGTGAAATTACGTTTACAGAGAGATGAATAATTCCAAAATGTAAAAAAGAGGAGGAAATAAGTCGCCACCACTCCCCTTTCTCTACAAAAGGTGCAAAAAGTGCCCCCCAGTTTAATAGATCGGTGATGGAAGGATTTATTATGGAAATTCCATTTAGCACCATTGCCACAAAAACTGTAAGCAGGATGAAGCAAATGATAATTGTAGCCGGATAGAATTTCTGTGGTTTTAACATAATTTAACCACAAATTAAACAAATGATCAGAAATTAATCACTACTTTTTTTTGATTTTACAGAAACTTTTGGAGCTGGTTTCTTTCTAGTTTCTTTTAAAGTGGTCAATTTCTCAACTTGAGGTCGCCGAGATTTTTTCAATATCGATTGAAACCTTTTTTCTTTCTCAATTAGGAGGTTTTCAGATCCACTAATCATCTCAAGATCAGCTTTCGTAGTTTTAGGGATAGTTTTTCTCTTCTTACCGCTCATGATTTTTTATTTTTATTGGTTAAATTTAGTAGTAAGTTGTATATTTGAGAATGATTAATCTCATAAAAAGTAAAATAAGTTCTGCCCATATCTGCTAACAACAACTCCTATTATGAATGATATTCTTTTTAATAAATTCAGAAATATTTTCGAAAAAGATCTTTTGGAAGAAATCGATTCGATTGGTAAATTGGTGAATGTTAATGCCGGTGATATTATTATGGATACCGGGCAATACATCAAGTTCATCCCTATTTTATTATCCGGCAACATTAAAATAATCCGTCAGGATGACAATGGAGGTGAAATTTTACTGTATTATGTAGGTAGTAATGAAACATGTGCTATGTCGCTTACCTGCTGTCTCGCTCATCAAAAAAGCAGAATTAAAGCTGTTGCCGAAGAAGAAACCACCATGATAACGCTTCCGGTAGATAAAATGGAAGAATGGATGGTGAAGTATCCATCCTGGAAAAATTTTGTGATGCAAACCTACAGCGCACGTTTTGATGAACTACTTAAAACTATTGATGGTATCGCCTTCCATAGAGTAGATGAACGATTAGAAAAATATTTGAAAGAGAAAGCCGCGCTGAGTGAAAGTTCAATAATTAACGTAAGTCACCAGCAAATTGCTGAAGAACTAAACTCTTCTCGCGAAGTTATTTCACGATTATTAAAACAATTGGAGCGGAATGGTGGAATAAAGTTGGGGAGAAATAAAATTGAATTACTAACAGCTTGACTGTCAGGTTAAAATGTAGGTTTTACGACTAGCTTTCTGGGTTAAGAAATTTATAAATTTTAGTTTTGGTCCTCCGTATTTACGATTTGAAGAAAATGCGTTATATTTACATGATTAATTTAAACTATAAATTCCATGAAACTATCCCTCGTAACTCTATTATTTTTAGCTTATACCTTTACAGCATGCAGTCAGCCAACCACTCGCCCCGGACAAATGGCAACCAACATTTCGGTGCTTGAGTTTAACCGTTTAATTAAATCTAAACCGGGTCAGTTGATTGATGTTCGCACCCCCTCAGAGGTAGCTAAAGGAGCAATTGAAGGTTCCACCAACATGAATCTTTTTGATGATAATTTTGAGGCTCAAATTGACAAACTGGATAAAAATAAGCCGGTTTATGTTTATTGTGCTTCCGGTGGACGAAGTGGTGAAGCGATGGAGTTGATGGAGAAAAAAGGTTTTAAAGAAGTGTACAATCTTGAAGGCGGATATACTGCCTGGAAGAAAGCTGCAGATCAGAAATAAATATTTTTGAGTGATGAAGGCAAAGGATATTTTGCTGGTTACAATGCAGTTTGCCTTATTATTTATTTTTATTTTGATACCGGGTGGAATTGGTCCACCATTGCTCATTACGTTTGTTGATTTTATTTTGGTGATAACCGGAGCAGTGCTATTGTTAGTTTCATTGCTGAAATTAAATACCAGCCTCTCCCCTTTTCCAACACCTCGCCAATCAGGAACGTTAATTACCACCGGTCCTTTTAAATACATAAGACATCCGATTTACACTGCTATTTTGTTAATGGCGCTAGGAATTGGATTTTATGCAGCAAGTTATTTCAAATTGATGGTAGCCGGTGCTTTATATTTCTTATTTTTTTACAAATCAAAATACGAAGAAAAAATGTTGCAAGTGAAATACCCTTCCTACAAATATTACATGAAACAGACCGGAAGGTTTTTTCCTAAATTAACTTTTAATGACCGGGGTAAAAATGAAACATTTAGTGAATCTAATAAGTGAACCAAAAATTAGTTGCTTTAATTATATTAAATAAAAGTCTCATGAAAACTGAAGATAGTTTGCAAGAATTTGGTGTAGAAGTGCCACCATGGTATCAG
>JBBQVM010000106.1:0-10008 GCA_038211525.1 Bacteroidia bacterium | reverse complement strand
TATAAGTTAAATACTGTTCTAAATCCTTTGGGCATGGTTTTTATCAATTTGAGCAAATCTTTGGCTCCCATTGATTCCAACACATGCTGATTTACTTCTGCGGTGTATTCAATGGTTTCGATATCAATAGTATACCTGAAGTTTTTATTTTTTCTGAATAAATCCAGAGCGGTATTAATCATGATTTTCTTCATCCAACCTTCCAACGATCCACTGTGCTTAAATGTGTCTAGTTTATGAAAGATCTTTATGAACCCCTCTTGCATCACGTCTTCGGCTTCTTCAATACTGTCGGAATATCGAGAACATATACCTAACATTTTGCCGCTGTAGGTTTTATATAGGTACTCCTGTGCTTGTGCTTCTCTTTTGACACATCTATGTACGAGTTCCTCATCCGACATCATAACGCTGTTCAGTTCAATAGACTAACAATCACAACCTGAGGTTGCATGGACAAAAAATAATTACTGAAATTAATCATTTTTACTGAAATTGTCGATGAGATGATGTTATTTTTAATCTAAATAGTTCATATTCAATGAGAAATGTCATGAAGTACTTTGCATTTATAGGTCGATTGCTGAACTGCTCCGATGAGCTTTTTGATTTTTTGAACTTATTGGTAATAAATTAAATGGATAAATTATTTTTCGGTTTCACGATGGTTCAAGTCTGAAACGAACCACTTTTCTGACTACTTTTGCAGCCCCATGGAACAAATCAGAAATTTCTGCATCATTGCACATATCGATCACGGTAAAAGTACTTTGGCCGACAGGCTTTTAGAATACACTAACACGGTTTCGAAGCGCGATCTTCAGGCGCAAGTTTTGGATGATATGGATTTGGAACGAGAAAGAGGCATTACTATAAAAAGTCATGCAATTCAAATGGAATATACTCAAGATGGTAAAAAATACATTTTGAACCTCATTGATACTCCCGGCCACGTTGATTTTTCGTACGAAGTTTCGCGCTCAATTGCTGCTTGTGAAGGTGCCCTCTTAATTGTTGATGCGGCTCAGGGAATTCAGGCGCAAACTATTTCGAATCTTTATTTGGCCATGGAAAATGATTTATTGATTATTCCGGTGCTTAATAAAATTGATCTACCCAGTGCTGAACCGGAAACGGTGATGGATCAAATAGTAGATCTGGTGGGTTGTGATCGTGAGGAAATAATTCCTGCTTCGGGAAAAACAGGAGTAGGAGTGATGGATATTTTACGTGCTATCGTTGATCGTATTCCTCCACCGAAAGGAGATCCCACAGCTCCTTTGAAAGCACTTATTTTTGATTCTGTTTTTAATTCTTTCCGTGGAATTATTGCTTACTTTAAAGTACTCGATGGTGAAATTAAAACCAACGATCACGTTAAATTCATGGCAACAGGAATGGAATATAAAGCGGATGAGGTTGGTATTCTGAAGCTGTTAAAATCGCCAAGAAATGTGGTTCGTGCCGGTGATGTAGGTTATATTATTTCAGGTATTAAAGAGGCTCGTGAAGTAAAAGTTGGTGATACACTTACTCACGTTGCGCGCCCATGTGCAACATCCATTGCCGGTTTTGAAGATGTGAAACCAATGGTGTTTGCCGGAATTTATCCTGTTGATACCGATGAGTATGAAGAGTTAAGAACTTCAATAGAAAAACTGCAATTGAACGATGCTTCACTGGTATTTGAACCTGAATCCTCAGCAGCACTTGGATTTGGTTTTCGTTGCGGCTTTCTTGGAATGTTGCACATGGAAATTATTCAGGAACGATTGGAGCGGGAGTTTAATATGACAGTAATAACTACTGTGCCTAACGTATCTTATTACGCGTATTTAATAAATGGAGAAGAGTTTGAAGTAAATAACCCAAGTGATTTTCCTGATCCGATTAAACTTAGTCGTATCGAAGAGCCTTATATAAAAGCGACTATTATTACAAAGTCGGAATTTATTGGTGCTGTGATGACTTTGTGCATTGGTAAACGTGGACAAATTGTAAATCAAAGTTACCTTACCACAGATCGTGTTGAAATTATTTTTAACATGCCCATGGCGGAAATCGTATTCGATTTTTATGATAAGCTGAAGTCTATTTCAAAGGGATATGCCTCTTTTGATTATCACCAGATTGGTTACCGAGCAAGTGATCTTGTTCGTTTGGACATCCGCTTGAACGGAGAGCCTGTTGATGCACTTTCTGCGTTAATTCACCGGGATCATTCATTCACTTTTGGAAAGAAAATTTGTGAAAAACTGAAAGAGCTCATCACCCGACAACAATTTGAAATTATTATTCAGGCTGCTATCGGTGCTAAAATTATTGCTCGCGAAACCATTAAAGCATTGCGTAAAGATGTTACTGCAAAATGCTATGGTGGTGATATCTCCCGTAAACGTAAACTTCTCGAAAAACAGAAAGAAGGTAAAAAACGGATGCGTCAGGTAGGTAATGTGGAAATCCCTCAACAAGCTTTTTTAGCTGTTTTGAAATTAGACTGACAAAAAATTGGTCATTAGTCATTTGTCATTGGGTCATTGAGTGATTAGTGATTTGTGCTAGGTCGGGATCTAATTAAGTCGCTCTTGTCCCTCGTAACTCGTCACATTAAAATAATTTCTGAAGTTTATTTTTTATCCACGGTACCTCAGAAGCAAGTCCAATGGCTAAATCGGCGAGCCATGATTTTTCTCCTACTATGCGTTGCATAAAATATTTGTTTCTCATATCCTGCCAAAAATATTTGTGAATGGCATTGTCGTATTGCTGCATAAACTGCAATGAAAAATCATTTTGGTTGAAACATTTAATGGCTTGTTGGCCCGCTTTTATTCCGCTGATCATTGCATTTCCAATACCCTCACCGGTAGCGGGGTCGATGAGTGATGCAGCATCACCCGCAAGCATAAATCGTTCTCCCGAAATTTGAACTTTTCTGGACCCTGTTGGTAATCCATAGCCGATTGGATCCTCCATGGCAATAGCATTAGTGAAGCGATCGCGAATTGTTTCGCTGTTTTGAATAATGTCGAGCAAACTTTTTCTAAGATTGATTTTCTTGGATGAAATAGAAGATGATACCATGCCAAAACCAGTGTTGCAAATGTTATTGGTTAAAGGGAAAATCCAGAAATATCCGGGCATAAATCCTTTCACCATATGAATCTCCATCGTGTTGGGTTGGAGTCCGGTCACATTTTTATAATAGGCTCTCACAGCTCCAATGTAATGATGGTGATCAACTTTGGTGGAAGTTAGTTTTTTGTTTAAAACTGAATGCGCACCATCACAACCAATAATCAATTTTGACTCAAATATTTTACCATTTTCACAGATAACTTTGACGCTATTTTCATTGATGTCAACTTCGTGAACTTCGGTTCCAAAAACAAATTCAGCGCCCGATTCTTTCTGCGCAAGCTCCATCATGAAATTATCAAAATCCAATCGTGCACTTGCGTATCCTTCCAGCTTAAAATTGAGCTGCACCGATTTGCCGGAAGGTGCAACTACTTTGCAGGAGTTTATCATTACCTTATCGGGGAAAGATCTTAGTGCTTCTAAATAACGCTCGTCGAGCATTCGTAATGCCTTTGGAACTGTATTAGGAATAGCATCACCACATACCTTATCTCGGGGGAAAGACTGTTTGTCGATAACTAGAATTTTTCGATCGGAACCTTTCAGCGAAAGCGCGCAAGCAGTACCCGCCGGACCTGAACCTACTATTATGATGTCGTAATATTGCATAAGTAAGGTTGCCGGTAGTGTTTAATTTTCAATAATTAACAACTTGATACTGTTTTAGGATGATGCTGTTTTAACCTTGAATAAAATTTTCAACTTTCAAACTGCCGTTGCTGGCGCATTGGCAGGCAGGTTATTAATTCACTTAGTGAGCTTCGAGCCAATTCTTGCCAACACCTATCTCTACTTCAATTGGTACATGCATTTTAATCGCATTCACCATTTTATCTCTAATGATTGGTTGAATGAGTTCCACCTCGTCAAGAGGTACATCAAAAACTAATTCATCATGTACCTGCAAAATCATTTTCGATTTTAGTTTCTGAGCAATAATTTCTTTGTGAATATTAATCATAGCTACTTTTATCATGTCGGCAGCAGAGCCTTGAATGGGAGCATTAATCGCATTGCGTTCAGCAAATCCTCTTACTACTGCATTGGCAGAATTGATGTCGCGCAAATATCTTTTTCTTCCGAGAATCGTTTCCACAAAACCATTTTGGCGGGCCGATTCAATACTGCCATCCATGTAGCTTTTAATGGTTGGGAATTCCCTAAAATAGTTTTCAATTATCTGTGCGGCTTCCTTTCGGGGAATATTTAATCGTTGGGATAATCCAAATGCACTAATACCGTATATAATTCCAAAATTCACCATCTTGGCATTTCTTCTCATCTCAGCAGTAACTTGATCTATTGCTACTCCATAAACTTTTGAAGCAGTGGAGGTGTGAATATCAATTTTGTTTTTAAATGCCTCCAGCATACTCGCATCTTTACTGAATTCAGCAATAATTCTTAATTCTATTTGTGAATAATCGGCAGAGACTAACTTATAATTCGCATTTCGAGATACAAATGCTTTCCTGACTTCTCTACCTCGCTCAGTGCGGATAGGTATGTTTTGTAAATTTGGGTTATTTGAACTCAAACGACCGGTGGAGGCAACTGCTTGCTGGTAGGATGTATGAATGCGTCCCGTTCTGGGATTTACCATTGAAGGTAGTGTATCTACATAGGTGTTTTTCAATTTTACCAATCCACGGAAGTCTAATACCAATTGCACCGCCGGATGTCTGTCGGCGAGTTTGGAAAGTACATCCTCACCGGTAGCGTATTGTCCGGTTTTAGTTTTCTTTGCCTTGGTATCAATTTTTAAAATATCAAAAAATACTTCACCCAGTTGTTTGGGCGATGCAATATTAAATTTCATTCCTGCTGCCTCATAAATATTTTTTTCAACTTCAGCAATTTCAACTTCAAGTTGTTTTGAAAATTCATTGAGTGCATTCGGATCAATAGCAACACCTTCAGTTTCCATATCGGCGAGCACTGTTATCAATGGCATTTCCACTTGAGTGAACAGATCTTGCAATTTATTTTCGATTACTAGTGGTTCTAATTTATTCATCAGTTGCAAGGTAATGTCTGCATCCTCAGCAGCATATTCGGTAACTTTTGCAACTTCCACATCTCTCATATTTATCTGTTCCGAACGTTTCTGACCTATCAGTTCTTCAATGTGCACCGGTTCGTACGATAAATAAGTTTCCGACAAAAGGTTCATGTTGTGACGCATGTCGGGCTCTATTAAATAATGTGCAATCATGGTATCAAAAAGTGGATTCTGGACTTCCACATCATACCATTTCAACATCATCATATCATACTTTATATTCTGTCCACATTTAATAGTGGTATTATTTTCGAATACATTTTTAAATTCATGAACAATCTCCCTTGCTTCATCATAAACCGAAGGCAACGGAATATACCATGCCTCATGTTTTTTGATTGAAAATGACATTCCTACCAACTCTGCCTTGTTCGCATCTATATCCGTGGTTTCTGTATCAAAGCAAAATGATTTCACTTTTAAAAGAGTAGCAATTAAGGCTGCGCGCTTTTCTTTGGTATCGGTAAGATGGTATTCGTGAGGAGTATTGTGAATGGTATTCAAAATTCTTTGTTCATCATCATCAGAAGTTACATCAGCTATCTTGGTACTGGTGTCTGAAAACAATGCCTGTTGTACCGGAGTTTCATTGAATGAAGGAGTTTCAGTATTCTCTTCTCCAAGTACTCTTTTTGCAATGGCACGGAACTCCAACTCCCCAAATATTTCCTGCAATTTTTCTCTGTTAATAGGATCAAGAATTAAAGCTGTTTCATTGAACTCAATCGGAACATCGGTAATGATAGTTGCAAGTTGCTTTGAAAGAATTGCTAGATGTGCATTTTCTTTTACACGTTCAGCCAGCTTGCCTTTGAGCTTATCGGCATTCGCAATAATATTTTCAACATTTCCATAATCGGCAATAAGTTGTTTGGCTGTTTTTTCACCCACACCTGGTATTCCGGGAATATTATCAGCAGCATCGCCCCATAAGGCGAGAATATCTATAACCTGACTCACTTCTTTAATTTCAAATTTCTTCAGCACTTCCGGAATACCTAAAATCTCGGCCCCGCTGCCAAAGGATGATGGCCGATACATAAATATGTGCTCCGAAACCAATTGTGCAAAATCCTTGTCGGGAGTCATCATGTAAGTATCGAATCCATTTTTTTCGGCCTCCTTTGCAAGCGTTCCTATAATATCATCAGCTTCAAAACCATCTTTTGTTAACACAGGAATATTAAATCCCTCAATAATTTTAAAAATATAGGGGATACTTGTTGCAAGATCTTCAGGAATGCTTTCGCGATGCGCTTTATAATCGGCAAACTCAATGTGGCGTGCTGTGGGAGCTGCAGTGTCGAATGCAACAGCTATGTGCGTAGGTTTTTCCTTATTTAAAATTTCGAGCAGGGTGTTCGTAAACCCGAACATCGCCGATGTATTTAATCCTTTTGAATTGATTCTGGGGCTCTTACTGAAAGCGAAATAGGCTCTATAAATTAAAGCCATTCCATCTAAGAGGAATAATTTTTTTTGTGGATGTGACATTTAATAGGTCTTTAAAATAAAATATTTTGGAATCCAAATATAAGGAACTTAATTTTAGAAATCGAAGTTGCATTAAATCTTTTGAAATCAAATGGATAGAATTCAGAAAACTACATGAAAAGAAATTTATTCAGCGCTATCTTTTACTTTTCTCTGAGTTTATTTATTGCCGAACCTAAAATTTTAATGGCACCGGTTATATCCTCCATGGTTGTAAATCGTCCTAAACTTATTCTCACCGAACCCATGATTTGTTTGGAATTTAAACCCATTGCTGTTAATACATGAGAAGGTTCCGGAAGTGCCGAAGTACAAGCTGACCCTGTGGCAATTGCAATTGAGGGTGTCTTTGAAATTAAATCTGTTGCTCTGATTCCTTCAAAATAAATATTGCTGGTATTGGCTACTCTGTTGCGAATACTTCCATTCACATATCCACCACCGTTAGTTGTTAATTCCTGTTCTAGCAATGTACGTAATCGGGATATTCTTGATCCCTCTTCCCAATAATTTTCAAGACTTATTTTCGATGCCTCTCCAAAACCTACTATTGCAGGAACATTCAACGTTCCCGACCGCAACCCTCTTTCATGTCCGCCGCCAACTAGTAATGGTTCAATAACCACCCGTGGATTTTTTCTTCGAATAAATAGTGCCCCAATACCTTTTGGGCCATACATTTTATGAGCAGAGATGCACATTAAATCGGCACCAAGTTCATTCACATCCACATGCATTTTTCCGGGAGCTTGGGTAGCGTCGCAAAATAACAATGAATTTTTCGCATGCGTAATTTTTGCGATGGCTTCTATAGGGAAAATTACACCGGTTTCATTATTCACCAGCATGGCACTAACCAGAATAGTCTCATTGGTGATGGTTTTTTCAAACTCCTCCAAATCGGGCATTCCTTCACGGTTAACCGAAAGCATGGATACTTGATATCCTAATTTTTCCAACCTTTCACACGATTCTAGCACAGCCTTATGTTCTGATTTCCAAGTAATTATGTGCCTACCTTTGCTTCTATATATGGCTCCGATACTGCTTATTGCCTGATTGATAGCTTCGGTGGAACCAGACGTAAAAATTAACTCATTTGATTCACAATTAATTAGTTGTGAAACTTGTTCTCTCGATTTGTGAACGGCATCTGCTGCGAACCGGCCCAGGGAATGTGTTGTGCTGGCAGCGTTTCCGAAATGGACATTAAAAAAGGGTATCATAACTTGCAAAACCAACGGATCAACGGGAGTTGTAGCGTTATAATCAAGATATAGGTATTCGTTTGGAAGCATCTATTCTAAACGGCTTTAACAGAATTCAATTTTATGTAAATTTTTGATGCTGTAAAATTAATTCAATTAATTGACATTCAATAATATAATATTAGTATTGGAATCATTTTCTTTTTCTGTAACTTTACCCGGATTTAGATAAAATATGTTCCGACGCATTTCAAGTTTTATATTAAGAAACAGACGTTTACTTTTAATTGTAATTGGCTGTTTAACAGTTTTTTTTGGAGTGATGGCTACGAGGATTCAACTTTCGTACGATTTCGCCAAAGTGCTTCCTGCTGATGACCCGTTCTTTCAGGATTACGAAAAATTTAAGGCCACTTTCGGTGAAGACGGAACAGTGATGGTTATTGGAGTACGCGACAGTGATTTTTACCAACTACAGAAATTTAATGGATGGTATAAACTCGGTCGGGAGATAAAAGCAATTGATGGTATAGAAGCAGTTGTTTCTGTAGCTGAAATTTATGACATCGTTGTTAATAACGAAAAGAAAAAATTCGAAATCAAACAAATTGTTACCGGCGAACTAAAGAGCCAGGCAGAGCTGGATAGTGTTAAAGAAAATATTGACCGCTTATCCTTTTATCATGGTTTTATTATAAGCGATGATGGCGAGTCGACATTGATGGCCATTACATTTGATAAGCTAAAGTTAAATACAAAAAGCAGAATAGATATTGTAAATCAGATTGTAAAAAATGCAGAAGCATTTGGGGAAGCAAACCATGTGAAGCTGCACATTTCAGGAATGCCATTTATCCGCACCGCCATCACCGGTAAAGTGGCCCGTGAAATGCAACTGTTTCTGATATTAGCAGTATTGGTGTGTAGTATAATTCTTTGGGTGTTTTTCAGATCATTTAAAGTAGTACTATTTTCTGTGATTGTGGTTTTGGTTGGTGTAATTTGGTCTGTGGGAACTATTGCATTATTTGGATATAAAATTACCATCCTTACCGCATTAATTCCTCCTCTTATAATTGTAATTGGAATTCCAAATAGTATTTTATTGCTGAATAAATACCACACCGAATTCCAGCGCCATGGTAATAAAATGAAGGCGCTGGCGCGGATGATTGAACGAATAGGTCTCACCACCTTTCTTGCTAACCTAACTACAGCTATTGGTTTCGGAGTTTTCTATTTTACTCACAGTCGCATTTTGATGGAATTTGGATTGGTAGCTGCAATTAATGTGATGGCTACCTATGTGATTGCGCTGGTATTGGTGCCCATTGTTTTTAGTTTTCTTGATGAACCTGAAGTAAAACATGTGAAGCATTTAAAGGCTCCTCGAATCAATAAGATCCTTGAAGTAATTGATGTTTTTGTCAATCGTCATCACCGAAGAGTTTTTGTTATAGTCGGAATTCTAATTGTGATTTCACTTTATGGAGTTACCAAAATCACCACGGTTGGTTATGTGGTGGATGATCTTCCTAAAAATGACCCTGTATATATTGACATGCGATTTTTTGAAAAGAATTTCAAAGGAGTTTTGCCTTTGGAAATTGCAATTGATACACGTCAGCCCGGAAAAGCTCTCGACCCTGTTAACCTTCAAAAGATTAATCGTTTGGAGAAGATGCTTTCCAAATACCCTGAATTTTCTAAACCGATTGCTATTGTTGATGGAATCAAATTTTCCTATCAAGCATTTCGTGGCGGCGATGCAAAATACTACATATTGCCTGGAACGTTAGACTTGGCAGATATGGCCTCATTTTTAAAAGGTGATTCAACTAATAAAGCCAATGCATTTAAGTCGTTTCTTGATACCGCCCGTCAGGTGACTCGAGTTAGTATTCAAATGGCTGACATTGGATCATTGAAGATGAAAAAATTGGTAGATGAAATTCGACCTCGGATAGATTCAATATTTAACCCTACCGATTATACCACTTCTATTACAGGAAATAGTTTGATATTTTTGAAAGGGAATGATTACCTCTTTAAGAATTTGATGCAGAGTATCATCCTAGCTATTTTCCTCATTTCTATCATCAT
>JBBQVM010000105.1:0-10012 GCA_038211525.1 Bacteroidia bacterium | reverse complement strand
TATCCAAATCCATCAAAAGGCAGATTTACAATTTTGTTTAAAGATGCAATTGAAAATAGGATCCTTTATATTTATGATAGTATAGGGAGAAAAATAAAAGAAATAAGAATTGACGCAACAATGCGATATGTTTACGGAGATAAATTGAATACCGGGATTTATCTGATTGGAATATCGGAAAAAGAAATTGTCAATTATTCAAGGCTGGTGGTTGAATAGTATTTATTTGTATTTTCGCAACCTTATTGCCCGGATGGCGGAATTGGTAGACGCGCTGGTCTCAAACACCTGTGCCTTCACTGGCATGCCGGTTCGACTCCGGCTCCGGGTACTGCTTCAATAACACTGACGATTGTCAGTGTTATTGATTTTTTTTTAAATTTTTCAAATAATTTTCACTTACGCCCTTAAAAGCATTTTCAAAAATTACATTTATGTTGGACAAACAAATAATGTAATTCGACGATTTCAAGAGCATAATAATGGACTGGAAAAAACCACAAAGCCATACGCCCCTTTTGAATTAATTTATTCGAATGAATTTCCAGACAGAAAATCAGCCAGGGTAGAAGAAAAATATTTAAAGTCCGCTTCCGGAAAAAGGTTTTTGAAAACAATTAAAAGTCATAAGTGAAGCAGGAAATTCTGGATTGCGAAGTTAGCGGAATTGGCAGGCCTGCTCCGGGTAGGTAAAGACAAAAGGCTACAAGGAGTATCCTGTAGCCATTATATTGGTTGCTAGTCAAACTTTATTTTGAGAAATTCAAAAAAAGCTTTTACTTTTAAACGAGCTTTCCCCGGAATATTTTATCAGATTTTTTAATCTTGTTCCTTTAGTATATTAAAAACATCTTTACGAATAAATGTTCTTTTGAATTGATGGGTAGTATGAGCAATCAGGTAACCGAGATTAATCAGTTGGTCCGTTGATCTTTTGATATTAAGCAGATACTGGGAGTCTTTTGCGTGAAAAACTTCATCAAACTCCACACAAATAATTTTTATATCCGGCTTGTCTTCTGCTATCGTGTCAATAACTGTATATTCTGCCCCTTCAATTTCCAGTTTAAGGATGTCAATAGCTTGATGATTCAAATTTTTCATGATATTTATCAACCTGTCAACAGGTGCTTCGATAAAAGTTTCGGTTGCTTGTAGATTAATAATTGAATGCCCGGCATAGTTATCTTTAGCAGGATCGTAAAATTTAACTATTTTCTTTTCGTTCCAGATACCTGTTTCAAGGTAAATAATATTATCAAAATCACTGTTTGAAGCTTTGTATGTATATGCAAATTCCCCTTTATCTACCGTAAATGGAGAATTGGTTTTAATTGATTGGACCACTTTTTCATAATGCTCTCTCGCATATGGCATAGGATCAAATATCACCACCTTACTTCCATAACGGGTTACCAGTTCAATATCGAATGAGATATCCTCTCCAGCTCCCACGCAATAACAAACTGAATTGCTATTCAAGAATTTTTGTGGAATATGATAACCATGCTTAACTGATCCAACATAAATTAGATTATTTAAAGGAGTCAGGAGAGAATAAGGATCTAATTTAAGAGCGCGCTTGACTAAATTCTTGATGACCTGCATAAATAAATTTTTTGCTTCAGTTGAATAATAATTTTTTTCACAGCTTCTTACCAAAGAAGCAGTTCGCTTTTGAAAGATTAAATCTTCTGCGGATAGTAGATTGGTACGAATATTATAAAATTTAGTTACAAATTATTTAAAATTTCATTTGACGGCTCTAAGATTGAAGTGGTTATTGTATAATACGCAAGTTAACCGCAAGCCAGTTTTTGTAAAAACAATTTCAACCTTAACTCCGATTTTGCTAAATCCTGTCCCGCTAATAACTAATTACTTCCTAAAAAATTACCATAAATTTAACTGATAGCTTCCCTTAAGTCCATTGCTTTTCCTAACACCTTACCATACGAATACAAAACTGTTGATTTAATTGGTGTTACTTTTTTAAAATGTCGGTAATAATCATCTAGAAATAAATTCCAGTTATGCTTATTCAAATGAGAACTGCCATAGGTTATAGAGGGGCCAGGCATTAATGTAGTGTGCCACCAGCGGTTCGGAAAAAACAAGGTTTCGCCTTGGTTCAACATTTCAATAACAGGAGTAGCTTTTTTGAACAATGGAAACTTTTCTATATCTGCATTAAAAATATTTTCTATTTGAGATCTCTTAAAATGATTTTCATCGGGATATAAAAAGCCTTCCTGATCAGGAGGAAACATATAAAATTCTTTGCTTCCATATATTTGTGTAATTTGTGTGTGCATAAACAACTCATCAAAATGCAATGGAAACACTCCGCCACATCCTCCAAAAAACAATTCGTGCACCTGTGTTCTTTGAATCAATGCTTTTGGCATCATAGCATGCAAAATTCTATCTGTTTTTCCGTAAATCAACCTTGGAAAGATATCGCTAATCAATTCAGGAAAAATATTCTCCATATTAAAATTGTAAGGGTATGGAGCAGGATTTTCCATTGTTGAATTAATAAGCATGTCAATTTGATCACCCATTTTAATTTTCCGGCCTTTTACAGATTTTTCAATATGTCCATAATTGGATTTAAAAAAATCAGGGGTCCACTTTTCTAAAGCTTTCCATTGCGACGCAGCTTCAGTTAGAATGACCGGCTTCCTTTTGGCCACATACTCATTTATCAAATCTTTTTGTGATAAATGAGCATGCCTGTCAATTGATATAACAGGGGGGTTAGTGGCGATTTTGTGTTTCATTTTATTTTGATTTTATAAATACAATGGAATATTAATATATCAATAAACAAGTTACAGTTATTCCTAACACTTTAATCATTACCGAGTGAATCTAACAAAATACAATTCATTAAATTTTAGATATGGTATTAATTCTTAACATTTTATATTTCTTGAGCAGTTATCTTTGTATCAACATTTTTTTCGATAACATATCTCCATCCGCAAATATACGAACGTTATACAAGCCGTTTACCAATACAGAAGGAAGTTCAAATTGATACTCGCCGGCCTCCAGATTTTTTTCTGCAATTTTATTTACCTCCCGGCCTAACACATCTACTACATCAATAATAATTGAGTGGCCCTCTTCCAGGGTAAAATTGATTGATGCACTTTCACTAACGGGGTTGGGATATACGTTAAAATTAATTGCGGATTCATTCAGCTCATTTAATCCAACCGTTCCGGCAATATTAATATCATCAATAAAAATATTATTTCCAGAATCGTGGGTGTATTCAAACTTAAATCTCACATTCGGTTTGTTGTTGTACGAAATGGAAGCTATGTTAACCGTTTGTGTGGCCCAATCACCCGGTGAAGGAACAAATGGTGAAGTGACTACACCTGCTGTTGCCAAACTCGATCCGTATTTAGTGTACCGGATGTTCCAAAGTTGTCCGCAAGTGGTAGATGCATAAACTTTTAGCTTATCGGTGGAAGTTGCTAGTTGCTGAGCGAAGGCCAGTTCAAATGTCATCATGTTGTTGCCGGAACCTGTCAAATTATAGGACGGCGTTATAAACACATCCGTAGTGCCGGAAGTGTTACCATTAAAATTATCAATGTACACCGAATTAGTTCCTGTTTTAGCAGCAATGGTGTTTTGTGCCCAAGTAGTACCACTCCCATTTTCAATAATCCACTCGGTTCCCGGGAACGTAATGGACTCGAAACTTTCTGCAAATGGAATCGCATATTGTCCGATTAATGGAATCACATTCACCACTCCGGCCTCTGTGTGTGAATCGTTACCCACAGAATTAGTAACCGTTAAAGTAACATCGTATATGCCCGAACCGTTATAGGTAACTACCGGATTTTGTAACGTAGAAGTGGAGGGTGTTCCACCGGGGAAACTCCAGCTCCAGGTGTCGGCAAAAAAGGAGGCATCACTAAACGTAACATTCACTCCTTCGCAAATTGGTGATGGTGTAAAATTAAAGATCGCTACCGGCGGACAAGTAATTGCTGAAGTGCCAAGAGTGATACCGTGCAACTGAAATGCAGCAACTATTGCACAATAATTCGGAGTTCCATTGGTGAGATCCCCATCATTGTCGTCCTGAGCCAGGGTTTCAAGAAGGATATCAGGATATAACATACCTTCAGTACCGTTTGGACCTTGGATACCTGCATAATAAGTTTCTTTGAAAAGATTCATCATCTGCTGCAAATTACCCAGATTGAGACCGGTATCCCAAAAAGATCCCGCTATTATTTCACCATCTGCATGCACCTCGCCAACTAAATCTTGAGGATATACTTTTTTGTTAACGTCGTATCTCCTGATACCGGATAAATTACTGTTAAAAAAGCCAACACCCAAAATTGGCGAAGTAGTAATTCCAAGTGCCCACAAATCAGCATAGCCTTCTCCCATGGACCCATTATTAAACGAAAATCCAATCGACTGATAGAATTTATCGTTAATACCGTGTCCATATTCATGGTAACCAACATCAGCAACCAATGAAGTGGCATTACAACCACCGCCATAATCAAAGAAATTCACTGCTGACCCGTTATAAAAAGCATTGCAGGTCCCTGCCACATCAATGTTTGCAGGCAGTGGATAATCTAACCCGGTAAATAGCGGGTACTTGGTTTTCATATACTCATGCACCGTATTGATGGCGTTGTAAGTAGTGCGTTGTTTAATGTCGGTATGGTTAGAATCAATCGCCACATTATTTGTTCCGGCATTCAAGTTAACCACCCAGGAAGGAGTTACCCCATTGGTTTGAACCTTTACAATTTTCCCTTGTAAAGAAAAGGTAGCGTTGGTGTTAAAGGTATTTGTTAAACCCAGATATCCAAGGTCATCGGTATAATAAATGTTGCCGCTTTCCACCACTTTAAGATTTTTAAATGGTTCAATCGTTGCGGGATTATATAAATGTGTTAAATATAATTCGCCACTCACATTCACATCGGTATTAGCCACATGATAAACCTGATTAGCACGATAAAGTATTTCGCCATTTGCTGCATCTACCAGCGTATAATATTTTCCCGGAATCCCATCCTCATCTTTGTTCTCTACCATTATTTCATAAACTAAATGAAATGCATAGCTACGATTTCCTGGTATCGGTAAAACTTTTAGATCAGGAGTAACCGTAACCAGTTCCACTCCCTGCACATGCCGGGTGGCAAACTGTTTGGCTGAAAATTCATTTACCGAAGGCAATATGTTTAACTGAATATCAGGATAACAATCCAGGGCAAATTGATTTACTCGAAAATCATCCGTCATTCGTACTTGAATATTACTAAACAATACTTCCAACCCCAGATAATATTGAATGTAATTTACATAATGATATTTCGCATTGGTACTTACCGAACGAAATTTTAAATCGGCCATCGGAATATTGAATTCTTTTAATTGAACAGCCATAAAATTTTCAGCGGTACTTTTAGCATCGAAACCTAAAAAAGAAACTGGTTTACCGAAAGCTCTGTGCGGCATTCCACTGTTTTCATTAAAGATAACTTTCCATGTGGCGTTGTCTTTAACAAAATTTTTCCAAAACGCTTGCTGCATTAATTCCTGCTGAAAGTTTTGATCAGGGAGTTGCTTCGGATTTGAAATAAAAGTTTTAGATAATGGATCAAAATAACTTTGAGGATGTCCTCCGGCATAAGCCTGAGAGAAGGAAAAAATAAAGGCAATAAAGCCTTGAAATAAAACTGAATTGAGTTTCATTAGGGAATTTTTAATAGTAAATATTTCTGCTAAATATAATCTGCGCAGACCAAAGTTACAAAATTGATTCCGACTAATAAAATAAGAGGTACAGATTCCTGTTTAACAATCAGCATTTTAAAATAATTTCTTCCAACTTCCTCAATAGCAATTACATACAGACCAGGGCTGAATTTGTCTGCCGAGGAGTATTTCACATTTCCAGTAAGGTCTAAAGTCGAAACCAGGTGACCTACCACGTCTGTAACCCTAAGGGTTCGTCCTGTATTTGCTGCATCCCTGAAGAGCAAAGTAAATCCTCCATCTGATGGATGTTTGCCGTTATGGGACTTCCGGTAACAAATGAAAACTCATTCAAAAACTTTCGTCCAATTTGGGGAAAAACCACCACAAATAGAACTTTTTTGTTGTGGAATTTGGCATTTATAGCAAGGTATGTTTTTTGATTCGGGTAAAACAGAGAGTTAATCCTGTAACAATGTCTAAAAGTACCAACACCAACAAAACAAATTTATTTGAATCGTCTATTTTTAATCGCCAAAATATTTAAAAACAATTAAAACTAATTAACTATGAAAACTACTAAAAAACCTGCCGCGAAAAGTGATGCCAAATCAACAAGTTCAAATAAAGTTGATCATTCCAAATTAATGAAACTTTTTGAAGATGAATTAAAAGATATTTATTGGGCCGAAAAAGCACTCGTTAAAGCCATACCAACAATGGCTAAAAATGCAACCGCTCCACAACTTGCAAAAGCATTGAAAAGTCATTTAACTGAAACAGAAGGACACGTAAGAAACGTAGAAAAAGCATTTAAACTGATAGGTAAAAAACCTGTTGCTAAAAAATGTGAGGCAATGGCCGGTCTTTTAAAAGAAGGAACAGAAATTATGAAAGATACCGATAAAGGTGGAATGCGTGATGCCGGAATTATTCTTGCCGGACAAAAAGTAGAACACTATGAAATTGCAACTTACGGAACCTTAAAAACGTTTGCTACACTGTTAGGATTGGAAGAAGTTGCCAATTTGTTAGAAAAAAATCTTGCTCAAGAGAAAGCTGCAGATAGTGCTTTAACCGTAATAGCTGAATCTTCAATCAATGTGGCAGCATTAGAGGAAGTTGAAAAATAATCGTTTAATGTGAATTAATTTTGATTCAATTTTAACTCTGCCACACAAATCATGTTGCAGAGTTAATTTTTTATAGTTACTTTCACAAAATAATCATTCAGTTTACACTGTAAAGGAAAATTAATTTCTTCACAAATAAGCTAGAAATAATTTTTAATTATTTATAAATCTAACCTATGATAAGCAAACTTCCTTTGTATCACAAATTATCAATCATCACAATTGGTATTTTTATTTTTTTTTATATTTTGTTTTTAGGTCAAGGCATTCTGGTACCCTTAACATTCGCTTGGATTCTGGCAATTTTATTAAATCCGGTTGTTAATTTTTTAACAAGAAAAAAAGTAAATCGGATTTTAGCAATAACACTGGCCATTGTTTTAATATTGGTGGTATTAGGAGGAATTTTATTTTTTATCGGTTCACAAGCCAGTATGTTCAGCGATTCGTTTCCCGAAATAAAACAAAAAGGAACCGAACTTCTTAACAATGGATTAGCTTGGGTATCTGACACTTTTAATGTGAGAATTTCAAAAATAAATAGCTGGATCGAGGAACAGAAGGGCAGTGGAATGAAACAAGCCGGTGGCATGATAGGAAATACATTAGGTACTTTATCAGGATTTTTTACTTATCTATTTTTGTTGCCTGTTTATTTATTTCTGTTTTTATTTTACAAACCCCTTTTGTTAGATTTTATCTCAAGATTATTTTCAACTAATCAGCATAAAGTTGTTGCAGATGTTTTGAGCAATATCAAAATTCTTATTCAAAACTATTTGCTCGGATTAATGATAGAAATGTCCATCGTGGCAGCTATGAACAGTGCTGCCTTAATGATTATAGGAATTAAATATGGTATTTTATTGGGCGTTATCGGTGCCATACTAAATTTAATTCCTTACATAGGAGGTGTTATTGCCATAGCGTTACCTATGATTATGGGACTTCTTTCAGATGATCCTATGTCGTCGCTGTATGTTTTAATTGCTTACATCGTAATTCAAATTATCGATAACAATTTGTTAGTTCCTAAAATTGTTGCATCAAAAGTAAAGGTAAACGCTCTCGTTTCAATTGTAGTAGTACTTATTGGTGGAGCGCTTTGGGGTGTGTCAGGTATGTTTTTGTCAATTCCACTTACTGCTATCGTCAAGGTTATTTTTGATCGTATACCTTCTCTCGAACCGTTTGGTTTCTTAATCGGAGATTCAATGCCCGGGAGTAGTAAATCTATTTTTATGTTCAATAATACGAAAGACCAATTGGTAACTGATAGTGGAAAAAATAAGTTGACTGAGGATGAAAAAAAGTAAAAAATAAACACAAAAAAATTAAGATTAAGAAAAATAAAAGCGGCTATTGGATTTAACAATAGCCGCTTTTATTTTAGTTTAATGCAATTTTATCGAACCACAAATCGGGTGTATCCTGTATACCCATTTTCTTGTACTCCTATCATATAAATGCCGGGAGCTAATTTTTCTTCTTCTACATAAATTAAAGAGCCTTTCAAATCGACTACCTTTATTGCTTTTCCTAAAATATCATTGATATAAAGTTTTCTTCCTGATGTGGCAGCATCTTTAAAGAGAACAGTAAATCGTCCATCTGATGGATTTGGGTAAATCTGAAAGCCGGCATCTTCTATCGAACTCAATCCAACACCGATATAAGCAAGGGAATCGGAACAATTCATACATCCGTTGAGGTCAGATGCACACAGTTGGTAAGTTCCATTTGCTGTTGCCGTGATGGAACTTCCGGTGGCACCGGGAATAGCAACGTTATTGAAATACCATTGCAAATTTAATCCTGTCACCCCGGTTGTAAATACATTTCCATTTACAAAAAAGGTAGGTTTAATGGGCAAAGGATTAATGGTTACTGAAACCGGTAATGAAGAAGCTGTACATGCATTAAAAGAGGTAACCACAGCAGTATAATTGCCACTTGCAGTTGGATTAAACACAGCAGACGTATCGCCAACAACAATAATTCCGCTCTCATACCATTGCACCTGATTAATGGAATCATTGATGCTTAACGTAAGCACATCTCCATCACAAATTGTTAATGGGCCTGAAGGGGTAATCACAGGTTCTAACGGCGAGTCGTATACGTAAATGGTATCAGTAGCAACAAGAGGAACCACCGGAGTTTCGAAAATTGTGTAATCAACATTCAGCGTTCCGGAGGCACCACTTACGGTACCTGATGCTGTGCCCGAAACACCATTTCCTGCAAAAGTAATTTCTCCAAGGTCGTCATCGGCTCCAAATATTCCACCATCTTCATCCCAAACATGAATGGTATAAGTTCCATTCGCTAAAAGTATATTGGGTGTTGCCCAGCTCACCGGCGGCTGTGTATTGCTGATAGAAGGATGCGAATCGTAAACCTGATTTCCTTGTGGATCGTAGAGATAAAAATACATGTCAGGAGAATCTAAAATACCGCCATAGTTATTGGGTATAGACGTAACCGTTACACCGGTAAGATACCAGGAGGGAGTTGCATTGGGAGTTACTGTTTGTGTTACTACGTATACTCCTCCCCCGTTATATGTTTGTGACGGAGGATTTTCGAGCGTGCTTTGTAATCCGTTACCAAAATCCCATAAATAAGAAAGTTGTCCGGGGTTGTTATTTACAAAATCAACTGTGAGCGGAGAGCAGCCCAGTGAATTTTGCATACTGAATCCTGGATTGTTAACCACTCCCGGAAGCACCTCAAAAGGCTGGTCAAAATTAATAGTCTGAATCCCCACCAATTGCACATCTGCAAGTATGGTAACGGTCATGGTGTAGTTCCCGGGAAGAACAGGCACGCCGGTGATATTAACACAACCGAATATCGAAACTGCAGGGTCGTAATTGCAACCGTTTCCAAAATTGTTACACTGCCAGGTCATTCCCACAGGTAGTCCTACCACATTGGATATCTGATAGTTATAAATGGTCAATCCCAGTGTATCGGTTAACATTACAAAAGTGATATCCTGTGTATAAGGTTGTCCCGCTGTGGCGGATGGAATGGTATCAGGATAAATGCCGGCTGCCGTTTGGGTAGAATCGATGGCGCACTGGGCATTACTTTTCTGGTTCCAAAACAGAGTC
>JBBQVM010000104.1:0-10013 GCA_038211525.1 Bacteroidia bacterium | reverse complement strand
AATGTATGCTGAAGGTAAAAAAGATGAAATGATGGGTAAGCTAGCCGTTAAAATCGGCAAATCGAAAGATGAACTTATTGATCTTATTAAAGATCTTTAGTTAATATTTAGTTTAGTGTAATCTAATAAATATGTTTTTTAATTAGCATTGTTACTAACAAAATATTAGATTTAAACTGGTAACCCAGCATAAATTAAAAAACAACCAAATCAACGGGTAACGAGTTGTTTTGGTTGTTTTTTTCAAAACCTGCCTTTGGGGTTTGACTTATTTACGGAATTTAAAAATGAGTTGATCTCTGCACCCCACAAGCTGAGTTTCTATAATACAAGCAACAAATAGTTTTTAATGGTTTTTGCAAAAACAAACTTATTTTCAAAATGCAACTAACAAATTCAAATTTTACTTGTTGATTAAATTACATAATCTATTCACTCCTAATAGCGATTATTTGATCTTTGTTGATTAATTTAAATATTAGTAACAATCTGATAATTAATAGCTTATTTGCATTAATAAAATTCTATATCTAAATTTATTCTTATTATGAAACCGAAAATAGGTATTACCGAAAAAAACTTGAATGCTGTATGTGATTTATTAAACGACAGCTTGGCTGATTCACATATTCTTTACTTTAAACTCCGTAAGTTCCATTGGAATGTGCAAGGTGATAATTTTATGGAATTGCACAAACTCTTTGAAAATCATTACGAACAAGTACAAGAAGCCATTGACCAAATTGCTGAGAGAATTAGTCAGTTAGGCGGTGTTGCAATAGGTACAACTGAAGAATTTTCAAAAAAATCATCTTTGAAAGAAAGCCCGGGTAAAAATCCAACAAACAATTTAACCATGGTAAAAGAATTGATGGAGGATCATGAAGCAATTATAAGAAGTTTGCGTAAGAATGTTGATCATACAGATGAAAAATATTCTGATAAAGGTACCTCCGACTTTTTAACTGGACTCATGGAACAGCACGAAAAAATGGCCTGGACATTACGTAGATATTTAAAATAATAGGACTTACAAAATTACTTTTTTAACAGAAGGTTCAGCTTTTTTGGTGAACTTTCTTGTGGCTCCTATTGAGTTGACCTATGCTGAACTTTAATGGTGAAATTAATGTGAAAATAAAGGAGGCAAGTAGTCTATTGTTTCCTATTCAAACTGTAGCATCAGTGATTAAAAGTATTTTCGAATGCTAATGGAAAACAACAAGCTTTTGTGTTTGGCCCTTATCGAAGGTAATTAAATAAATTCCATTTTCAAATTCATCGGTAACAACTTTATTTCGACCCATGGAAATAGTAATTTTCTTTAGTATTCTACCAGACAAATCTGAAATAGAAATATATTCTGCCCCAAAATCATTATCAATATTAAAATAATTGTCGGCCGGATTTGGAAATAATTTTACCTCATTTACTTTTTGAATTTCATCTACAGCTGTCCAGGTAAGATCATAAAGTGAATCGGTGGTAAGACAAACAGCATCGACATAGTAGTAGGCCAATGGTACCGATGCCGATACATTACTGATAAGTGTATTAGCATCATTATAGAAATTCCCAAGTGCCAGAAATCGATAAGCTGAATCAGCTACTATTGAACCTGACAATCTCACCCAATTAATTTTGTCATCCATTATGGTATCCACTTTAACATGACTAAAATTATTGATCACCATGGTAAATCCGGGGGTGCCATTATAAGGAATGGTTGATAATGTCATACCAAAATTATTGGTGGCAGAATTTGACTCAACGCTATCACCATTAGAAATATAACATGAAAAATAATATTTTGTTCCAATGGTTAAATAGGAATTCAATATGGTTCCCATAAATTCGCGCTGGTTTAAGCCTACCGAGCAACACCAGGTATAAAGTCCTGCATAAGCGCTCCCATGTTTGGCTATTTGATAACCTCCGATATTATTAGGTACTCCGTAAACAGGTTGGCCATTTGGGTATATTGGTCCGGAATTAGCGCAAGGATGAAGGTAGTCCGGAGTTCCTTTGTAGGCAGCCCAATGATTTGCATAAATAATATTCGGACCACTTAATCCAGGACAACTAATAGTATCTTCAAAACTTGGATTAGGTACCAAGTTTGATTGCGCCATGGAATTGATCCTCAGCAACATTAAACAAATAAACATCCTTGTAAAGAGATAACGCATAGCCAGTAGACGGCCAAAAGTAATAAATAGTTGAAAAATAAACTATTACCCACTAAGTATTGGAAAGGTTAGAAACCAAACACAAAAACTTAGTAACTTCCTTTTGAACACTTTCAATTATTACATATTTCATGGAGAATAATTAAGAACATCTATTTGTAAAAATGTACATTTACATTTTAAAAAGAATATATCTATTCAGATTGAAGTCACAAAACGCGTTGTTTGAGGTTAATATTAGCATAATTCTCTAAATTAAGTTAATTCAAGGAGGTAATGCTGTTAAGTTTATAAAATATCACGTATGATCTATGCGATTAGTTTAAGGAACCAGTTATTCTCTAAAATAATTGAAATAATAAATTAGATGTATAAAGTGTTTTTTAAAACTAAGCAATGAATAATACAATCCATAACGCAAGCTCTTAAAAGCTGAATAACATCAATCACTAGATTTCCCATTAACAAAAATATATGTCAATTTATATAGCTACAGTTATGAAAAAACTACTATTGCTATCTTCTTTCATTTTCTTTGCAATAAATTTCATTTGTCAAGGGCAAATCGAAAAAACAAATCATAATAACACTACTTTATTTCATATTGAAGGAGATGGAGGTTGGGATTATCTGGCTCTGGATGAAAATACAGAGAGATTATTCATTTCACATAGTTCAGTAACACAAGTAATAGACAGTAAAACCGGAAAACTAGTTGGAACAATTCAAGATACGAAAGGAGTGCATGGAATTGCAATAGATCAGGAAGACAACAAGGCGTTTATTAGTTGTGGTAAAGATTCAAGTGTCTCTGTTGTAAATCTTTCTACTCTTGCTCTTCTTGCAAAAGTAAAAGTAACAGGTGCTAATCCGGATGCAATTCTTTACGACAAGTTTAGCGGAAATGTTTTTGTTTTTAATGGCCGCTCCTCAAATGCAACAGTGATTAATACAAAAAACAACTCCGTTGTAACCACCATCCCGCTTGCCGGTAAACCCGAATTTGCTGTCAGTGATGGAAATGGAATAGTTTACGTCAACATCGAAGATAAAAGTTTAATAACTGTTATTGATTCAAAAAAATTGACAATTGAAAAAACATGGTCAATTGCCCCTGGCGAAGAGCCGAGTGGACTGGCCCTGGATCCTAATACTCACAGACTATTTTCAGTGTGTAGCAACAAAAAAATGGTGATTCTGAATTCGGATAATGGAAATATAATTACTACTCTTGATATTGGTGACAGAACTGATGGCTGTGCATTTGATCCTGAACTAAAAAATATTTATAGTTCAAATGGAGATGGTACTCTCACGGTCGTGAAAGAGGTAAATGCTGATGAATTTTATGTTTCAACTACACTACAAACTGCCAAAGGTGCCAGAACCATCTGTATCGATAAAAAAACTCATCACATTTATCTTCCTACTGCTGAATATGGCCCGGCTCCAGTGGCAACAGCTGAAAATCCACACCCGAGGCCTTCCATTATTCCGGGGTCATTTGTTATTCTCGATATTTCCCCATAGCTAATTTAATCATGTGGGAAAATAAAATTTATCTATCATACCATTTTCAAATAAGCAAAATTGAGGTAAGGTTTTGCAATTTAATGCCGAAATTAGTATTTTCACGAATTGAGTATTCCAAAGCAATACAGTTTTCTGAATTATATTAATTTAACCAATGTAATCAGATCAATGAAAATGTAAGTATCAACGAAGGTAAAAAAAGTAAATGAAGTTTGTACAGCTAAATACTATTTGAAAAATCTATCATGTAAAATTGAAAACTTTTTGATATAATATAAATTTAGAAACACCTTACCCATAACTATGCAATTGAGAAAACCAATATTGTTTTTTAATCTGGTGTTAGCGGCATTAATAATTATTTTCTGTTTGTACAGTTGGCCAACCTATACACTCATAGGTTTAATTTGTCTTTTGGTTTTGGTGGGGATATATGATTTAGTACAAAAGAAACATACCATTCTAAGAAATTTCCCTATCATTGGTCATTTTCGTTATATTTTTGAAATGATCGCACCTGAAATACATCAATATTTTGTGGAATCGGATAATGATGGCACCCCCATTGATCGTAGCCACCGTACTTATGTTTATGAACGTGCCAAAATGGAAAATGAAATGCATCCATTCGGCACCAATCTGAATGTAAACCTGGAGCATTTTAAATGGATGCCACACAGCATATACCCTGCACCAAAATTAGAAACGGCACCAAGAGTGGTTATTGGTGGCTCGGAGTGTTTACAACCCTACTCCTCCAGTTTGTTTAATATATCGGCAATGAGTTTTGGTGCGCTAAGCAAGAATGCAATTATGGCACTTAACAAAGGTGCTGCGGCAGGAAATTTTTTTCATGATACCGGCGAAGGAGGGATTTCTTCCTATCACCTTCAAGGCGGTGATTTAGTTTTTGAAGTTGGTACAGCTTATTTTGGTTGCAGAGATGAGGAGGGTCTATTTTCTCCTGAAAAATTTAAAGAGCAAGCAGCTAGGCCTACTGTTAAGATGATTGAAATAAAAATCTCGCAAGGCGCTAAACCAGGACATGGCGGTATTTTACCCGCTGCTAAAAACAGCGAAGAGATTGCTCAAATTAGAGGCTTAAAGCCACATACAATAGTTATTTCTCCTCCAGGTCATTCCGCATTTAAAGATGCGAAGGGACTGCTTGAATTTATTCAGTTGCTTAGGAAGCTTTCATCGGGCAAACCTATCGGATTTAAATTATGCATTGGAAAACCTGAAGAATTTGTAACTATCTGCGAAAAAATGGTCGAAACCGGTATCAAACCCGATTTTATTACTGTAGATGGCGCCGAAGGTGGAACCGGTGCTGCGCCAATCATCTTTTCCAATTATGTGGGAATGCCTTGGGAAAAAGCTCTGATTTTTGTCTCTGATACGTTAGTCAGTCATGGGCTAAAAAAAGAAATTAAAATACTCACAGCGACAAAAATATTTACAGCGTTTGATATTTTCAAAGCTTTGTGCATGGGTGCTGATGTGTGCAGTTCCGCCAGAGGAATGATGTTGGCTTTAGGATGCATACAGGCTTTAAGATGTCATACCAATAAATGTCCTACCGGTGTTGCAACTAATAATCCCAATTTGGTTCGCGGACTGGTGGTGGAAGATAAGTGGAAGCGGGTTCAAAATTATCAACGTGAAACCTTAAACGAATTCCTGGAATTATTAGCTGCATCAGGGTGCCATTCTATTGATGAATTGAATAGAAGTCATATTCATTTAAATGTTGGAAATAAGTTTAAATCTTATGAAGATATATATCCAACAAGTTCGCTAATTGTTCATTAAAAAATAAAATGGATTTACCACTGCAATCATTTTTAAATGAGCAGAATCGAAATGTCAAATAAATAGGAAAATAATAAAACAAATAATATGTCTAACAACAGCGTTACCTTTCATCGAATTCTAAAATCATCTCCTTCAAAAGTTTATCGGGCCTTTACGGAAGCCGGCGCTATGGAGTTTTGGTTGCCTCCTTATGGTTTTTTATGTAAAGTTAATAGTTTCGATGTCAAAGTGGAAGGAACCTACCACATGACATTTACGAATTTTACTACTGGGCACGGCCATTCATTCGGTGGCAAATTTTTGGAGGTTAAACCCAATGAATTTTTAAAATATACTGATGTTTTTGATGATCCGAATTTACCCGGCGAAATGATCACATCAATATGGCTTAGGAAAGTTTCTTGCGGAACTGAATTAAAAATTATTCAGGAAGGAATTCCTGATGCTATTCCAACAGAAATGTGTTACCTGGGTTGGCAGGAATCGTTGGAGAAATTGGCCAAATTGGTGGAACCTGAAATTCATGATGCCTAAATTTAAATCTATTTTTTGGCTTTCATTCGTGCTTACTAATTCAGCATTCAGTTTACAAACTTAAATTTTTAATATTTCCAAATAGGTAATATTTTTTAACAGTTACCAATAATAAATTAATCAAAAAGAATAGTAAACTAAGCAAATGAAAAAAGAATTATCAAAAGGTGCACGAGATCAATTGCAGAAAATACTGAAAGATCGCTTTGAGAAAAATACCTCTCGCCATAAGTCGCTTCAGTGGGACAAAATTCAAACTAAACTTGAAGCACATCCGGATAAATTATGGTCGTTGAATGAAATGGAAAAAACAGGTGGCGAACCAGATGCAATTAGTTATGATAAAAAAACGGATAGCTATTCCTTTTACGACTGCTCACCTGAGAGTCCCCAAGGTAGAAGAAGCTTTTGTTACGATCGCGAAGCATTGGATTCAAGAAAGGCCAATAAACCTAAAAATAGCGCCATGGAAATGGCAGCTTTCATAGGGATTGAATTGCTTACCGAACAACAATACAGAGATTTGCAGGAACTTGGAAAATTTGATACCAAGACCTCCAGTTGGATTAAAACACCTGAAGCCATTAGAAAATTGGGGGGTGCCATTTTCTGCGATTACCGCTTTGGAACCATCTTCCTTTATCACAATGGTGCTGAATCTTATTATGCCTCACGAGGATTTCGAGGAGTGTTGAAAGTTTAGTTTCAACTTAAAAAAAATAATTTGAATTACCAAGTTTACGTAGTGGAACTATCTAAAAAAGTGTTTACAGAAAACGCTCGATTTCGTGCAGCCAATCCACAATTTAATGGCGTACTTGAATGCTTATATGTTGGCATGACCAGCAAAACTCCTGCAGAAAGACTCAAGCAACACAAAACAGGTTACATCAATAAAAAGGGTCATAAACTTTCGTCGAATATAGTGGAGAAATATGGTACCTACTTGCGACCCAGTCTCTATAATCACATTAATATTGATCCTATGACTCAGGAACAGGCATTGAAAATGGAAGAAAAACTAGCTAGGGATTTACGCAGACAGGGTTACGCTGTTTGGTTCAACTAAAAGTTAAACTTTACTTATTGAGTTCTTTTTGGATTCTTTCTCTTTTACCTGTATCAGAAACGGCTAACGAAAATTCTTGATAATAATTTCTAAGTTTTTCAATTTGTTTGAAATTTTGTGAATCGTGAATTCCATTATGACTTTCAAGTGAATCTTTTCTATCAAAAAACATATCGCCAAAATTACGGTAATCCCAATCTTTGTGAACAATAGTTGGATCCAACATAATTCCAAGTTTAGCATCTTTGGCAATTACAGTTGCTTGCGACCAACTTTCAGAAACAACATAATTTCTATCAATAGATTTATTTTGTTGAATAAGTCCGGCTAATGATTTTCCTTCAAATGGATATTTCAATTTGGGAACTTTCAGATTTAGTAAATCAATTAGAGTAGGTAAAATATCTGTGAGAGTTACGAGCTCTTCGGTTCTTTTCCCACCATTTGATTTTCCCGGTATTTTTATTATCAGAGGAACATTTAGAATATCCTCATAAACATTTTGACCTGACGCTACCTTTTCCGCCATTCCATGGTTTCCAACAAAGTCACCATGATCGGAGGTATAAATAATAATTGTTTCCTCTTCAAGATCTGCTTTTTTCAATGCTTCAATTATTTGTCCGATGCTAAAATCAACTTCAGTAACTAATGCATAATAGGCGCCGAGGTAATTGCGCCACAATTGTTCATCAGCGAAAGCTTTATTTACATTCCACAACTCGCTATTCCCATTACGGATAGAATTCATCACCGGGGGTAAATTGCCGGCAGATTCATACAAATTTTCAGGCTTCTTAATGCCATCATTTTTCTTTGTGCCTTGCCCCCATTTAGAAACATCATACTTATTCATGTAAGTTTTTGTTGGAGTATACGGCTGATGTGGTCCGTAAAATGTAGCCCAGCAGAAAAAAGGCTGATCATTTGATTTTTGCTTTTTAATCATTTCAATAGTTAGCTGTGTGGTATAGGCTGCCATAGTCAAACTATCCGGTAAATCAGATATTCGGGTAGCTAAATCCGCAATAGGCATTTGTTCTTGTCCGTAATGGGAACATCTGGATCCCTTTCCAAACTCAGCCGCCCAATCCATTGCAAATACTTTTCCATATCCCGCTTTCTCGATCCATTCAATGTAGCTATGACCCATCGACTCATTACACAAATGACTATGTTCTTCATCCCATCCGCCATCAATACCGCCACTAACATGACGTTTGCCAAATGCATAAGTCTTATAATTATTAAATTTGAATAGGGAAGCCATTGACACTGCATCATCCATTACTGAGGTATGTCCTTCATTAGATAATAAACCTAAAGTCCTTGGATACAATCCGCTCATCATCGATGACCTAGAAGGCGAGCACACTCCAGTGGCACAATAAGCTCTTTCGAATACTAACGATGTTTCCGATAATTTATCCAGGTTCGGGGTGATTACATCAGGATGCCCCTCAAATCCCATAACTTTCCTGTTATGTTGATCAGAAAATAAGATAATTACATTTGGTTTTTTTTGTGGGGTAACCGCTCTTGCGGAAATGCTATTTACATATAGGATGCTTCCACAAAATAAAATAATAAGTCCTATGGCATATGCAAATACTTTGTTCTGTTTTGCGTTCATTTTAACCAAAATTGAGACCTATTTAACATTGAGTTAAAATTACTAAAATAAATGTCTCCCAAACCGAATCACTTAAAATAATTTAAAAATAGCTAGTTTTCTTAGCTGAATTTCAGTACTTCAGAATGAAATAAAAAAATAAGCAACAAAGAAATGAAAGCACAACAGTAATTCAAGACTTTAACAGTTCACTAATAACTTAACCTATTAATTAAAAACTACCTATTCAGAAAAATAATTAATGACATTATTACTAAAATACCAAAAATTAGCTATTCAACACTACCCCACTCAAACTGCATTTCATTTAACTTCCGGTACAAACCGTTTTGACTCATTAATTGCTGATGGGTTCCGCTTTCAGTTACAATACCTTTATCAATAAGAAATATTTTATGGGCACTACGAATGGTCGATAAACGATGGGCAATTACAAACGAGGTACGGCCTTTCATCAGATTCTCTAAGGCATCCTGCACCAGTTGTTCACTTTCACTATCAAGCGATGATGTAGCCTCATCAAGAATAAGTATGGCGGGGTCCTTTAAAATGGCTCTGGCAATGGCGATACGTTGCCGCTGACCACCACTTAACTTAATACCACGTTCACCTACAATGGTGTCATACTTTTCAGGGAAGCGGTCGATAAATTCATGCGCATTTGCTTTTTTTGCTGCATTCATAATTTCCTCCTCGGTTGCACCCGGCTTTCCGTAAAGAATATTCTCATGAATAGTTCCACCAAATAAAATTACTTCTTGAGGAACATAAGCCATTTGCTGCCGTAACTGAGTAAGATCATATTCATTCGAAGGCCGATCGTCAAAGTAGATGACACCGCTATCCGGTTCATAAAATCTTAATAACAACGAAGCAATGGTGCTCTTGCCGGCTCCGCTAGGACCAACAATAGCAATTTGTTCTCCATGGTGCGCTACAATAGAAATATCTTTTAACACCGGCACATCTTTCCTTCCGGGATAACTAAATGCAACGTTTTCAAAACGCACGTTACCTTTCAAATTTAAGTTTACAATTTTTTTATTTTCATCAAGATTCACCGCTTCACCTTTATCTCTTAAAATATGACGAATACTTTGTGTGGCACCCAATATTTTTTGAAGTTGAGAAAACATATCAGCAAACCCCGCGAATGTTCCACCCACAAACATTGAAAAAATAACAAACATAGTAAGTGAACCAATAGTTAATTCTCCTGCGTGAATCATGTTAGCAC
>JBBQVM010000103.1:0-10150 GCA_038211525.1 Bacteroidia bacterium | reverse complement strand
TACCATTCGGATTGGAACCGTGATCGGGTTCTGTTAAACCAAAACAGCCCAGATACTCACCTGAAGCCAACTTAGGCAGATATTTTTTTCGTTGCTCCTCCGATCCATAAGTGTAAATAGGATACATCACTAACGAGCTCTGCACCGATGCAGTTGAACGTAAACCGGAATCACCCCGCTCCAATTCTTGCATGATTAAGCCGTACGAAATTTGATCCAATCCACCACCACCATATTCAACAGGAATATAAGGACCGAAAGCACCAATTTCACCTAGTCCTTTAACAAGATGCTTTGGAAATTCACATTTCTGACAAGCTTCTTCAATAATTGGAGAAACTTCCTTTTTTACCCACGCACGAACTGTGTCGCGGATTAATTTATGTTCGTCGGTAAGTAGTTCGTCGAGTTGGTAGTAATCGGGTGCCTGGAAACGGTCTTGAGCCATGAGGGGAAGGAATTAAAAATTTTAAATTAAGAATTAAAAATTAGATTGATGTGCTGATGTGGTAATATGACAATGTGTTAATAGAATAATGCTTTAATGGTGCAATAAGTTTATAAGCCACTAATAACTTGGCTTATAAATGTGCTTGTCGGGCAAGTTTTTGAATTTTTTAACAGTAAATATACTTATTCCTTTATTTATTATCATATTGATTTATAACTAGTTGAATATCTTATCCCAACTTAGAATCAAGTGGCAAAATTAGGGAAAAAAGGGATTGAAATTACTTTATTGTTGATGGTTTTACAACACAACCAGTTTGCCTGCATGCCGAACCTCGCCTTGGCGACTGATTTTATAAAAATAGATGCCATTGGGAAGATTTTGGGTGGAAGGCTGCCACCGATCGGAATTGGTTGCTTCTTCAATGACTGGTTTTCCCAATCTATCGTATAAAACTAATTCCAACTTTTCCTGTGATCTATTGGAAAAATAAATGGCACAATTTGCTTTACATGGGTTCGGAAAAACGATTACTCCGGCTGCGGAATAATCGATGAATTTAATATTTCTGGTAGCTGAAAACAATCCGATGGAGCCCAAATCAAGGCGGTACCAGGAGGTTTTATTTTTTACGGGATCGGTATCCGTATAGCTATAACTTTCTTCCGAATTGATAGCGCCGCACACACCTGCAAATTCATGAATTTCGGTAAAATGAATATTGTCTTCCGATCGCTCAATTTGGACTCCGGTACAGGAAATTCCTTTTAAAACGGTAAAATTAATTAATACGCCATCGTTTACTTGTCCTGTGGTGAAGGATCGGAAAATGGTATCAGTTTGTGCATTTATTGCTTTGGTTGAAACCAGAAACAGACAAATCAACAACAGAAAAGAAGTTCTAATTGTGTGAAAAAGTTGGTTAAATTTTGAAAATAGTAATGATACCGGATTATTCATTTGTAAAGGTATTTCTTAGAACCATCTAAAGATAACAATAAATTTAGTTAATTTGTTGTTAAATCGATAAATCATACCATGAAACTTCAAAATAGTGCTCTGCTTTCTTTAATTAGTTGTTTTTTCTTTATTGCATCCTGCAAAAGCGACGATAATTCTCCAACTCCTAATCCGTCACCCAACTTAGTTTTTAAATTTGTGTTTGATTCCACGCAAGTGCGATTGGATGCATTTGGAAACCCTGCCACATTGCCATCCAACCACGGAGCGCAATCGCCCAAGTTTAATAAAATGAGTTCGCATTACATTGAGTTAGCTCCCGGACCCTACACATTACTTGGTGAGGGTGATGTTTTATTTCACAATGCCGAAACAAGTGCAGGTGGAAGTACTGCAATCGATTTTTCAAAATCTCATCCTGTTGGAAATAATGAAGTGTTTTATTCTATGCCTATCAAGGATGTAACACCCGGTATCTACCAATGGCTGAGAGTGTCGCTAGCTTACCAAAATTATGATGTGGAATTTCGTTATAATGTATCGGGTGTCGATTATGATTTTAATGGAACGCTTGCCTCATTTATTGGTTACAATACATATGTTTCCAATTATAAAATAAAAGATAGTACCGTTCAGGTGAACGCAAATAAGTTGCAAGGATATTGGGCATTTGAAACTGCGTATAATGTAACTCAAGGACAAGCTCCTGCAGGCGCAACAACAGTTCCAAATCCACTTTTTAATTCATCACCAATTCCACAAGGCTCCTGCGTGGTAACAGGACAATTTCTAAATCCTTTAGTCATCACCGGTAACGAAACACAAAATGTAGTGGTAACGGTTTCGCTTTCTACCAACAAATCTTTCGAATGGGAAGAACACAGCACCCCCGGCTACTACGAACCCGCCTTAGGCGATGTGGTGGTTGATATGGGGATTAGGGGTATGAAGGTTAGTTACTAGTTTATTGGCCTGCCTGCTGCAGGCAGGTTTATTAGTTATTAGTTTATTGGTTTATTAGTTATTGGTTTATTAGTTATTAGTTTATTAGTTGTGATTTTTGAAATATTTGATTGATAGTAAACTTTTGATGAGTTTTTACTATTTAGGAAGTTTAGATTTGTTTTTGAATCGTAAAAAATGTTACAAATTAATTTACTAATATACTAAACTAACATTTGTATTGAACGCAGAGACGCAGAGGCGCAGAGGCGCAGAGATTCATGAACGCAGAGGCACAGAGACGCAGAGGTAACAAACTAATAAACTAAAATCCCATCAATAGTCTGCGTAGCCACAGTATGATAGCCGGGTCTTGCTTTTTTATAAATAGCTCTTCCCAATTCAAGACCTTTGGGAGTTTTTGCTAACGCTATGTATAATGGTTTTAAGAATTTTCTTCTTCCCACACTCATTAGGAATTTTTCCATGGCAGGAAATGCAACTTCGTAATTTGATGCAATGGCATGTTGGTACCATTCGCATTGTATTTCGCTGTTGCCTGAGTTAGTAAAATGGAATACTGCATCGAGGTCGGCCATTTTTTTCAAGTCCAGACTATCGTTCAGGTTTCTTAAAAAATACATCCAGTGATGCGTGGTCCAGTCTTTTGTTACTAATGATTTTGCTGCAGCGCCCGAATTAAAATCAGCGGCAGCTTTACCTGCTTTTTCCAGTTCAACAGATTTTATTACCGGACAATTTTCCGGCAACCCCGGCCCATATACCCAACCGTTAGCATTAATTTGTTTGCGTAAGTTTTCATCACCTTTAATAAGTTCTTTGTCTAGATATTCAAGAAATGATTTGGTATCCATAGTTCCAAATGCGTGTGTGCTGAAATATTTATTTACAAATGCATCCCAACGTTCTCTTCCTACTGCCATCTCAATTGAGGTCAGGAAAAATCTTCCTTTTTCATAGGCAATATCACTAACGCCCTCATCAGGATCTCGACCGGCTAAGTCAAGATAAAGGTGGGTGTCGCGACTGGTATCACCCATTTCTTTGATAGTCTCTTTCAGTTCACCAAGGCTCAAAAGTGTAAGCATATCGGCATAATCTTTACCATAAATTTTCTCCATAATCCGGGTTTCAAAATAAACGGTGAACCCTTCGTTCAGCCAGAAATCATTCCAGGTTGCATTGGTTACCAGATTCCCCGACCAGGAGTGTGCCAGCTCATGCGCTACTAAGGCAACTAAAGATCTGTCGCCGGCAATTATAGTTGGAGTAGCAAAGGTGATACGTGGATTCTCCATCCCGCCAAAGGGAAAACTAGGTGGAAGCACCAGCACATCATAACGGCCCCATGCATACGGTCCGTAAAGCTCCTCTGCGCTGGTGATCATTTTTTTCAGATCAACAAATTCCCACGCCGATTTTTCAATCATGGATGGTTCAGCAAAAACACCGCAGATATCGCCCAGCGACCGGAACTCGAGGTCACCAACAGCCAACGCCATCAAATAAGAGGGGATTGGTTGTGGCATATTAAAATGATATACGCCATCACTGTGTAACGTGGTATCATTTTCAGCACTCATTAACGCCATTAAATTGGCTGGACATTTAATAGTAGCACTGTAGGTAAATTTAATTCCCGGACTATCCTGAAGCGGAATCCAGGTGCGTGCGAGGATGGCTTGTGATTGAGTAAAAAGAAATGGTTTTTTACCACCTGCTGTTTGAGATGGTTCGAGCCACTGTAAGGCTGCGGCCGATGGTGATGTAGCGTAAGTAATATTTACCTTTTTTGTTTCCGGATTGATGCGGACCGTTAGTTTGCTTCCCAAATATTCCACCGGATCGGCCAATGAATAGGAGGTAGCTTCTCCGTTATCAAGAGTAATTCCTTTGATGTCGAGATCACGCGAGTCGAGTAATAATTCGTTTCCACCTGTTTTGTTTTCGATAGTGAGTATCGCAGTTCCTGCAATTATTTTCTTTTCAAAATCAACATTCAGATCAAGATCAATGTGGTTGATAATTGCGTTATTTGGTTCGCCAAAGGAGTGGATGTCGTGAGTGATCATAATTTGATTTTTTTCGTTCTTTTTTTCTTTATCGGATGAACAGGCTGCCATAAAGGCAATTCCTGCAAAAATGAGCAATACTTTTTTCAAGATCGTTTCAATATTTATCAGCGAAGGTAATAAGAAATGTAAACTACCCGAAAATGAACCGTGCTTCGTGCAAAACTGGTTATTATTTTTTATTGAAGAAGGCTCAGACCACTTATCTTTGCGGAAATCTATTACACCATTGCCACTTCCGCAGGACTCTGTACTCCGTTATAAGGTTGATTCTTCCAGCATAAAGGTAATGCGGCAAACTCCCGTGGTTAAAAAACCAGTTGGGGTAGTTGATTCAACACATGTTACCCTTCCTCCAGTCAAAAGCGAGGTGGATGTATTCCGATTTTCTGATTCCGACAGCAGCTTTGCCGATTTTCAAAATGAACGAACTGTATTTTCCAACACAGCAAAAATTTTTAATGGCCACATTTTACAGCCTCAGCATAGCGCTCCCTTATCGGTTACACGTAGGAACGCAGATTGGTTTACATTGGTCATTCTGGTGGTTGTTTTTTCATTTACGTGGGTGAAAGCATTCTATTTCAAAATCTTCAAACAATTGGTAGCAGCGTTTTTCAGCAATACTATTACTAACCAAGTTGTTAGAGATGAAAATATTTTGGTTCAGCGAGCTTCCATATTAATGTCATTCGTATTTTATCTGACCGTTTCCCTTTTTCTCTATCAGTTAAGCATCTTTTTCAATTGGCAATATTCGTTTTTATCGGATGGAGTGGTGCGATTCCTGGTAATTAGCCTGCTCGTAGCTTTTACCTATTCGTTTAAAATGGTATTAATGAAAGGATTGGGTGAAGTATTTAATCTCGACAAACCGGTTTCCACTTATATTTTTAATATTTTCTTGATTAACAACATGCTAGGGTTGTTTTTAATCCCGATAGTGCTCACAATTGCTTATGTAGTAACCTATTCCACACCGTTAGTGCTTTATACCGGAGTCACATTAGTTATTATTTCATTCATTTACAGGATGGTGCGGGCTTTTACGATATGGCTGACCCTGCAGGGGGTTTCATTTTTCTATTTAATTTTATACTTTTGCACCCTTGAAATTGCCCCCCTCTTGATAATTATCAAATTGGCCAGGGGTTGATTTATCAGAAATTGTTTCAACAGGGATTTAAAGAGAAATATAGAATTTGAAAGTCAAGACTATTCTGGTCACTCAGCCAAAACCTGAATCCGACAAATCTCCATATCATGATCTTGCAAAGAAATTTAATCTGAAAATTGATTTCAGAGAATTTATTCATGTAGAGGGAATACCTGCCAATACCTTCCGTAAAGATAAAATCAATATGGGAGATTTTACTGCTGTTATTCTTACCAGCAGACATGCTGCTGATCACTTTTTTAGAATTTGTTCTGAAATGCGCATTACCAATTTGGATCAATTTAAATATTTTTGTATCTCTGAATCAACCGCCTTTTATCTTCAGAAATATGTCGTTTACCGGAAGCGTAAAATCTTTTATGGGAAGTCTACTATTTTGGATTTGATTGATGTATTGAAGAAACATAAAAAAGAAAAATTTTTACTCCCTTGTTCCGATATCCACAAGCAGGAAATATCGGATACCTTAACAGGATTTGGAATAAACCATATTAAAGCTATTTTATATCGAACAGTATGCAGCGATCTTTCCGATTTAGCTGAAGTAAATTATGATATGCTTGTTTTTTTCAGTCCTTCCGGGATCACCTCTTTGCTAAAAAACTTCCCTAAGTTTAAGCAAAACGAAACCAGAATTGCTGCCTTTGGAGCAACAACCTCTCAAGCAGTGAGTGATGCCAATTTAAAAGTTGATGTGATGGCTCCTGTTCCTGAAGCACCGTCAATGACTATGGCCATTGAACAGTACATCAAAAAAGTGAACAAATAAACCATCCTTGACGGAACTACCGTCGGTTTTCTATACTTTTAATTGTATTAAGCCGTAAATTTATGGCCAAAGGGTTAAATCGCTTTCCTAAATCAACACGCCTTCATCTCCGAAAGGAGATAAATGATCTTTTTACCTCCGGGAAAACAATTCATGCGGCACCACTACGGGCAGTTTATAAATTCTTTCCGCCTCCCGGCTCCCCGGTGCAGGTGGTGATGGCTGTCCCTAAAAGAAACCTCAAGCATGCCGTCGATCGCAACAGAGTGAAGCGGCAGTTACGGGAGGCTTTTCGGTTGAATAATCATCTATTAACCGATCACCTCCTCAAAACTGAAAAAAGGGTGCAACTAATGATTCTTTATAATGGTAAAGCATCACCCGATTATGCGATCATTGAAACTAAAATAATCTTAATTTTACAACGTTTATTGAAACTGACTGATGAGTTGGATCCTCTCTAAGCTAATGCTGGCACTGATAGCCTTCTACAAATACGCTATCTCGCCATTATTGCCCTCTTCTTGCAGGTATTATCCTACCTGTTCGGAGTACGGCACAGAGGCGATTAAAAAATATGGCCCCTTCAAAGGAGGATGGCTAACAATTAAACGAATCTTGCGTTGTAATCCCTGGGGCGGACATGGCCATGACCCGGTTCCTTGAAAATTAAAAATTTTAAATTGAAAATTGACGAGTCCTAATTTTAAAGATACAAAAAAGTAAGTAACCATTAAACTATAAATCATTATTTAGTCAGCAAATCCCGCCACTCTCTCCAACAATAATTAGTACACGAAATGAAAAAATATATTAGTAAAACAAAAACATGGATCATTGCAGGAGCTATTACACTTACCGGTGTTTTCGCTTTTAGCTTTACGGATGATTACTTCGAGATTTCCCGTAACATGGACATCTTCGCAACACTGTTTAGAGAACTCAATATTTATTATGTTGACGAAACTAAACCGGGTGATTTAATGAAAAAAGGGATTGATGCCATGTTGGAATCACTCGATCCTTACACCAATTATATTCCTGAATCGGAAGTGGAAGATTATCGTTTCATGACTACCGGTCAGTATGGAGGAATTGGTGCTTTGATTGGTCAGAAAGGGGATAATGTAGTCATAACCGATCCGTATGAAGGTTTTCCTGCACAGAAAGCTGATCTTAGAGCCGGCGATGTTATTCTGGAGATCGATGGTAAATCAATTAAAGGAAAAAAATACGATGACATTAGTAAAATTTTGAAGGGTCAACCTAAAACTCCTGTTAATTTATTGATTCAACGAGAAGGTGTGAAAGACCCGATCGATAAAGTTGTTTTACGTGACGAAATAAAGATAAGCAGCGTTCCCTATTATGGAATGCTCGATAACGAAATTGGTTACATCCGCCTTACCGGCTTCACCGATAATGCAAGTGGCGAACTTAAGAATGCACTCGTTGAATTAAAAGCTAAAAATAATATAAAATCAGTGGTGCTCGACTTACGTGGAAATCCGGGTGGGTTGCTTAACGAAGCAGTTAATATCACTAATATTTTTGTTGATAAAGGTGTTGAAGTAGTTACTACAAAAGGTAAAGTTAAAGAATGGGATAAAACATATAAAGCAATCAACAATCCGGTTGATACCGAAATGCCACTTGCAGTATTAGTGAATAGTGGTTCTGCATCTGCTTCTGAAATTGTATCAGGCAGCATCCAGGATCTCGATCGTGGAATTATAATCGGTCAGCGTACTTTCGGTAAGGGATTAGTTCAAACCACTCGTCCCTTAAGTTACAATGCCCAATTAAAAGTTACCACTGCTAAGTATTACATTCCTAGCGGTCGTTGCATACAAGCACTTGACTACACACACCGTAATGAAGATGGAAGTGTTGGCAAGGTTCCTGATTCGTTGATGAGTGAATTTAAAACTAAATCGGGAAGAACTGTATTTGATGGCGGTGGAGTAGCACCTGATTTTGCAACTGCTCCTGAATACCTGAGCAATATTGCACAAAGTTTATTAATGAAGCAGTTGATTTTTGATTATGCAACTCAATATAGAATTAAACATAATCAAATAGCTACTGCAAGAGAATTTAGAATTTCAGAGGCGGAATACCAGGAATTTGTTGCATGGTTAAGTGACAAAGAATATGACTATGAAACAAAAAGTGAAAAAACGCTTGATGACTTAAAAGAAACTGCCATTAAAGAAAAGTATTACGACGGCATGCAGCTGCAATTTGAAGCCTTGAAAAAATCGATGAAGCACGATAAGCAAGCAGATCTTGAAAAAAACAAAGATGAGATAAAACAATTACTTCAGGATGAAATTGCATCACGTTATTATTTTCAAAAGGGTAGAGTAGAGGCATCGTTCGATTACGATCCTGAAATTTTGAAGGCTATGGAGGCTTTAAAGAATAAGGAAGTCTATACTGCTATCATGAACAGAAAGCCTGAGATGATGAAGAAATAAAAGAATGAATTCATTAACAAGGAGCAGTTGATTTAAACTGCTCCTTTCTATTTTTTATGAAATTGATTGAATATCAAAAAAAAATTGCTTTTCACCTCTACTTTTCGGGGTTGCTGTTGCTTGTTGCATCGCTTTCATTATCCATTTTTGTTATCAGTATTTCTCAGTTTATTATTTTAGGTGCTTGGCTCATTGATGGCGACCTAAAATCGAAATTCAATAAGTTCTTTCAGAATAAAATTGCACTGCTGCTTGCTTCGGTTTACTTGTTGCACTTAATCGGATTAATTTATTCCTCCGACTATGATTATGCATTTAAAGATCTTAGGATTAAATTACCTCTTTTATTACTGCCCCTCATTTTATCAACCGGTCCAAAGCTTAATCGCCAACAATTCGAGAAAATTTTATTTGCACTAATCGCAGGTGTAACAATTTCAACACTGATTAGTCTTTCCATCTACCTTGGAATTTATAAACGTGAAATTGTGGATATCCGTGACATTTGTATTTTTATTTCCCATATACGTTTGGCGTTATTGTGTTGCTTATCGATATTCGTAGCGGTTTGGATAGTTTACACTCATCGAAAAGATGGTCCCGGCCGCTATTTATTGCTCCTTGTGCCTGTTGTTTTCTGGTTAATTGGCTTTTTAATACTTATAGAATCTTTAACAGGAGGCGTGATTCTTTTACTAGGATTAATTTTATTTTCATTGTGGGCATTAGTTAATATCCGTCACCGTGTTCTTAAATTTTTTATCGTTTTAATTGGAATTGGATTACCACTTATTGTGGTTAATTATGTTTTGAAAGTGAATAATGAAGTGAATCAACATGAGGAAGTTGATTATAATAATTTGGAAAAATTTACTTCCAATGGTAATGAATACTACCATTATCCTGAACTCCACGACTATGAAAATGGTCACCCGATATGGACTTATCAGTGCGAAGTAGAGATGGAGCCAGCATGGAATAAAAGAAGTAAGATTAACTACAAAGGAACTGATCGGAAAGGTCAGGAGTTACGATTTACTTTGATGAGGTTTCTTTCCTCTAAAGGACTGCGAAAAGATTCCGCAGGTGTGTGGACGTTGAGTGATGCCGAAATTAAATCAGTAGAGAATGGGGTTGCAAATGTTTTGTATCAGGATATAAGTAGCTTGAAGGCGAGAATCCATCAATCGGTGTGGGAATTTCATCATAAAGGACTTTAAGGTGATCCTGGCGGACACTCCATCACACAGCGCTTAGAATATTGGAGAGCAGCCATAG
>JBBQVM010000102.1:0-10175 GCA_038211525.1 Bacteroidia bacterium | reverse complement strand
AAAGATGATGACAATACTACTACCTCACCTGTTGTTTATCCAAATTATTCCCAACTCAAAGTAGGTAATTATTGGATTTATCAGCGGTTTGACATTGACAGTTCCGGAAATGCTTCAGCAACGAATATTTACGATAGTTGTTACGTTGAAAAAGATACCATTATTAATGGTAGTACTTTTTTTAAGGTACATCGTCCCGACTTATCATCAGGTTTACCTTCTGATTTTTATTGGAGAGATTCACTTCAATATGTAGTTAACAATACAGGAGAAATAATTTTTTCATCCCGTGATTTTAATACAACTTTCAAACAGTATTATATAATTATTCAACCTGGAGATACCGTGAGTTATGTTACTACTAAAATGGCTGAAAAAGACTGGATAAAGGTAACTCCCGGAGGAAGTTTTATCACTTCCAATTACAAAACCAATTTCAATATGTATCCAAATTGGATTTTAGCAGGTAATCCACGAATACTGAATACTCGCTATTCAGAGGGGGTGGGTATTGTATCTGAAACCTTTCATTTTTTTGCATCTTCGCCAAATTATACAGAACGCAGGCTGGTAAATTTCCACTTAAATTGATTTACAAAATGCCGATTAACTTTGATCTGATTTCTGAAAAAGCATAAAACAATTATCTAATCAAGTTGTTAAACCTTAACTCATGAAATCACAAACTTTTATTGGAGTAATAATGCTTTCACTTCTTTTCGGAGCGACTGCCTCCTGTCAAAGTGATCAAAGCTCTGTAAATCAAACAATTGCAATGGATAACGAATCGCCGGTTAAGAACCCATATTATTCAAGAACGGATACCACTACTCTCGATTTATCCGATGCGGAATGGAAAAAAGTGTTGCCTGATGATGTTTATTACATTTCCAGAAACAAGGGCACAGAAAGGGCCTTTACAGGAAAGTATTGGGATTTTGAAGGACTAGGAACCTACTATTGTGCCGCGTGTGGCAATGCGCTTTTTAAATCGGATTCCAAATTTGGCAGCTCCTGCGGGTGGCCAAGTTTTTATGAAGCATTACGACCTAACAGTGTAGCCTACCATACAGATAATACCTATGGTATGAGTAGAACCGAAGTGGTTTGCGGAAGGTGTGGCGGGCATTTGGGTCATATTTTTGATGACGGCCCACCTCCTACAGGAAAGAGGTTTTGTATGAATTCGGTAGTGTTGGATTTTGAACCGGATTTAGCCAAATAGCTAATAACTGCCAGTTCATAAAATTACAATTACCTTGTTTTGTGCAGTTGAAACTCGAAGATATTCTTAGATTTAAATAAGAATTTTCAGAAATTTCCATTTTTTGTCGCACAAGCGACAAACCCCGTGATGCGGGAAAGTTATTTTTGCTTAAATTAATCTTCGGAATATGCGATTACCGTTTTATTCATGTTTATTACTTATAATTTTACTTTCTGTTAAAGTTAAAGGGCAAGGCTGCAGCGATGCCGGCTTTTGTAGTATTGGAAGTTTAAAACCTACAGTTGATACAGATACAACTGACCTATCAAACAGTATCGCAGTTGGTGTAGCATATGGAATTGGTTTGGAGAAAACCCAAACTGTTACTTCTTACATTGAGTACCAGCATAAATTTTCAAAATCGTTGAGTATTCAGAGCAAAATAACCGGAGGTTATTCCAATGGCGATTTAGGAACTAATTTTGGTGCCGGCGACTTATTTATTTCCGGTAATTACCTCTTTCCATCATCAAACAAAAACAAATTTTCTCTTCTTGCGGGGATAAAAATTCCTTTGAATAATTCTAATAATACCAATTCAGATAATTTACCACTACCGTTAGATTATCAAAGCAGTATTGGAACGTATGATGTAATTGCAGGCATGAAATATTCGATTAAGAAATTTTCATTTAGTTCGGGGGTTCAAATTCCGTTTAAGCAGGTAAACGAAAATACATTTTTCCCTCAATTTTATCAAGATACTTTGGCATATAAGTACACTCCAACTAACGGGTTTGAACGCAAATCAGATCTTTTATTTCGAATAACTTATTCAGTTGCTAACTCCAATAAAAATCTGGTGTTGCAACCTAATATTCTAGCCATTTACCATTTAGGAGATGACACCTACATGAATACATTTGGGCAAAAAACTACCATTGAAAATTCAGCCGGGCTTACATTAAATGCAGGAGTAACCCTTACAAAAAATTTAAAAAACTATCATCAACTGGAGTTTCTTTTTGCAGCACCCTTAGTGGTAAGAGAGGTGAGGCCCGATGGGTTAACCAGAAGTTTGGTTTTAAATGTTCAATACAAAATTCCATTTTAATATGAAAAAAATAATTCTTTTAACATTAATTACTGCTTTCTCACTAACTAATATATTTGCCCAAAATGAGATAGCTGAAAAAAGAAAAAAACAATTTAATATTACCGATGGTGTAGCCATACAGGGGTATGATCCGGTAAGTTATTTTGAAGAAGGGAAAGAAATGAAAGGCTCTTCAAAATTTGCAGCGCGTGCCGAAGGTATTCTCTATTATTTTTCAACAGAAGAGCACAAGAATGTATTCTTAAAAAATTACTCTAAATATGAACCTCAATACGGTGGATGGTGTGCTTATGCGATGGGAAATTCGGGCGAAAAAGTGGAGGTGGATCCGGCTACTTTTAAAATTATTGATGGGAAATTATACCTCTATTACAATGCATTTTTCAACAACACCTTAAAAAGTTGGAATAAAGATGAGAAAAATTTAAAAAGTAAGGCGGATGCCAACTGGAAGAAATTTTATAATTAAAGGTTGAATCAATATTAAAATATAGAAATTATGAAACCAATATTAATGTGGATCATCAGAATAGTGCCAGCCGTTATTTTGTTACAAACATTGTTTTTTAAATTCACTGCCAGTCCGGAATCTGTATATATTTTCACTACTCTAGGGGTAGAGCCTTGGGGAAGGATACTTTCCGGCATTATGGAATTGGTTGCAGGTATTTTGCTGGTGATCCCCCGCTTGTCCATATATGGCGCTTTGATAGGAGCCGGTGTTATGGCCGGAGCTATAGTATCACATTTATTTGTTTTAGGCGTCGAAGTCATGGGTGATGGTGGTCAATTATTCATTTATGCGCTGATTACCATGATTTGCTGTCTTACTATTTTAATTATTAACCGCAAACAATTACCTTTGTATAATAAGTTTTTTACACTATGAAGCTTTCATCCAACATAAAAATTGTTCTTAATGAATTATCCAACTCGCTTACCCTGCTGGATGCCGATAGTTACATTCGCTCCTGTCGTGAATTGAGTGGATCAACTATTGGTCAGCATACGCGTCATATAATTGAGCTTTTCCAGTGCTTAATAAGCCAATACGATAACGGGACCATTAATTATGACAGCCGGTTACGGAATAGAATTATTGAAGTAAACAAGGAAACTGCAGTTATTTGCATCCAAGAAATTATTTCAGGGATTTCCCTTCCTAACAAACCACTGTTTCTAATAGGAGAATCGGGTGAGTTTCTTTCTAACTTCAATCGGGAGCTTTTGTACAATCTGGAGCATTGCATTCATCATCAGGCGCTCATAAAAGTTGCACTACTTTCCTTTGATGCAGACATTGTTTCGGAGAACTTCGGTGTGGCTCCTTCTACAATCAAATTCAGGAAACAATGTGCACAGTAACGTATGTGAGATCAGGTGATAAGAGTATTATAACTTCAAATCGTGATGAAAAATCCACGCGTCCTTCCTCCTTCCTACCTGAATTATATTCCATAAATAATAAAAAACTTTACTTCCCAAAGGATCCTCAATCCGGCGGAACCTGGTTTGCCATTGATGAAACCGGGAATGTAGCCGTTTTGCTAAACGGATCTTTTGAAAAACATGATTCATTGGGTTATTATTTAAGAAGTCGAGGATTGATTTTACTTGATATTATTAGTGAGTCTGACTTACTTCGTACTTGGGAGAAAATTGATTTGAAGGGGATTGAGCCCTTTACCATTGTGATATTAATTGATAAACATTTATTTCAGTTAAATTGGGATTATTCACAAAAGTATACGTGTGAATTGGATTCTGATGAAAATCACATATGGTCCTCCGTTACACTATACAATGATGAGGCGATTAAACAGAGAGAAGAATGGTTCAATGTCTTTCAAGCACAAAATCGCTTTCCGGATGAAAATGAAATGCGTGATTTTCATCTTAATACTCATTCCCATGATAGTCAAAATGGACTGGTAATAAATAGAGAGGATATTGTTTTGACTCAGAGTGTGACCCAAGCGGTTATAGAAAAAAATAGAGTTAGTTTGTTTTACCATGATATCCTGAAATCGAGTGATTTTTCAAAATCTTTTATCATCATTTAACCCTTGTTCCTCAATAAAATTAAACTCTCATTTCATAAATTAACGCATTGGGAATATTGGCCATTTGGAGTGGTTTATTTTCCGATTTATTTTGTTTGGTTATATTATTCTATAAAATCGAGAGCCGTCTTTTTTGGAACAGCTGCAAATCCACTCATGGAGAATGGTGGATTTTTGATGGAATCGAAAAAGAAAATTTATGATGTATTACCATCAGGAACATATCCTGAAACTTTACTATTTCATTCTGGGATTTCTGTTGAAGAAGTGAAACATGAAATGCTGGTAGCTAATATCAATTATCCTATTATTGCAAAACCGGATATTGGAATGAAAGGATTGGCAACGCAAAAAATAGAGGATGATTTGGCACTTACATCTTACATTTCCAAAATAAAGGTTGACTTCTTAATTCAAAAGTATATTAATTATCCAAATGAGGTCGGAATTTTTTACATCCGATACCCCGGATCAAACAAAGGAATCATTTCAGGAATTGTTGCCAAGGAATTTCTTATTGTTTGCGGTGACGGTATTCATACTATTGAAAATTTAATTTCGTCAAATCCCAGGTATCTATTCCAACTTCCTTCATTAATAAAAATTTATGGAATCCTTCTCCAAAAAATTCTTGCGAAAGGGGAACTGCTGAACCTGATGCCTTATGGTAATCATGCCAGAGGTTCAAAATTTATAGATGCCACCAACCGGGTGAATGATAAACTGCAAAAAACTATAAATGAATTGTGCTTAAAAGTTCCTGAACTTTATTTTGGTCGACTTGATATTAAATTTGAATCCTTTGAAGATCTTGAAAATGGTGTTAATTTTTCAATAATAGAATTGAACGGCGCAGGAAGTGAACCCACACATATATATGATCCAACCCATTCAGTATTTTTCGCTTGGAAAGAAATTTCGCGCCACCTTAAAATGTTGTATGAGATAAGTTCTCTTAACAGGGAAAAAGGAGCAACTTGTATGTCGACCGCAGATGGAATAAAAATGCTACTTGCAAATAAAGCTCAAGTTCAAAAATTATTATCTTTTTCAAATTAATGAAATCAATTAAAAATTTTTTTGTTGGTATTGTAGTTAGCTTTGCAGGATCTTTGCCTTTGGGATATCTGAATGTGATTGCCTCGATTATATTTGTGAGCAAGGGGCTCCTGCCTGTTTTAGAATTTATTGGTGGAGTTATAGTTGTTGAAGCAATAGTAATTTACTTTACAATTACCGGAGCAGTTTGGCTAACCTCACGCATCGTGTTAATGAAATGGATTCAGTATTTTACCATTTTTTTTCTAATTGCACTCGCAATTATTTTTTTTCTCCAGCCTCCTAATATAGGTTCCCAAAACGATACTGAATTAAACACATCAGCAATTAACTACTTTATAAAAGGATTGGGGCTAAGTGCTATTAATTTTATCCAAATACCGTTTTGGTCGGGATGGAACATTTACCTGGTAACAAACAAGTGGTTGAATACAGAAAAATATTTGAGAATAGTTTACGTTATTGGTGCTATTGTAGGGACGACAATTGGAATGATCACCTTTGTATATGTTGCTTCCTATGCATTAGAAAAAGGCTCAGGTGTTTTACAAAATATTTCAAATTACTTTTTACCGGGTATATTTTTACTGATGGCACTTTTTCACCTTATTCAATTGATTAGAAAAAAAGACTGATTGCTTCTAAATTAACGTGTTCTTCTTTACTACCCTTTAATGTTTCCATTAATTGCTTAATGATTGCTTTTCAACCATTTAAATAATTATTTTTGCACTTCAAATCTATAAATAATGACAAAATCACTTCTAATAATTACCGCCATTTCGTTACTTTTTGCATCCTGTGGTGCTGATAAACAGCCTGTTAACAATCAAGAGCCCGACTTTCTCGCCTCAAATATTGATTCCACCATCAAGCCCGGTGACGATTTTTTCCTTTATGCGAATAATGGTTGGTTTAAGAAAAACCCTATTCCAGCAAGTGAGCAGGGTAATGGTCTTTGGCAATTAATTAGAGACACCATCAATGAACAAGTTAAACAAATTTGTGAAAATTCGGCTTCCATTCAAAATGCTGAAAAGGGAAGTGCAAAACAAAAAATAGGCGATTTCTTTTATTCAGGAATGGATAGCGTATCTATCAACAAAATCGGAATCGCTGCACTCCAACCTGAAATGGAAATTATTGATGCAGCAAATGATCCTGCCAGCTTAGCAAAAGCTGTTGCAATGGTTCATATTGAATCAGGCTCTCCCATGTTTGGTTTTTATATTGCACAAGATGATAAAATCAGCAGCAAATATGCAATCTTCGTATCTCAAGGTGGATTGAGTTTGCCTGACAGAACTTTTTATGTTGATAATGACGACCGTGCTGTAAAAATTCGGGAAAAGTTTATCCCATATATGGTGAACATGTATAAAATTATGGGATATGATGATGCACGTGCTCAAAGTGCAGCAACAAATGTGATGAAGCTAGAAACTGCAATGGCTAAAGCATTTCGTAAACGTGAAGACACTCGTGATCCTCATGAGAACTATAATAAAATGTCGATCGATGAATTTAAAAAATCATCTCCTTCATTTGATTGGACAGTTTTTATGAATGAAATAGGTTTGAAAAATCCTGATACAGTTATTGTTGGTCAGCCGGAAGTTTTAAAGGCGATGAATGGACTTTTGAAAACTGTTCCAATGCAGGACTGGAAAGATTATCTTAAACTGCAACTGACAAGAGGAGTTGCTGCTTATCTTGATGATAAAACTTATAATGAATTCTTTAGTTTTTATTCTACTACTATTCGTGGAGTAAAAGAGCCACGTCCAAGATGGAAGCGCGTAACAGATCAAACAAATAATTCATTGGGGGAACTGATTGGACAGGTTTATGTTGATGAATACCTTCCGAAAGGAACAAAAGAAAAGTTGGAAGAAATTGGAAAATCCATTCGTGAAGTTTACGCTGAAAGAATTAAAAATCTTGATTGGATGAGCGATGTTACTAAAGAAAAAGCAATTGTAAAATTGAATTCTATTGTTATGAAAGTTGGATATCCTGATAAGTGGAAAGATCTTTCAACCCTCAACACCGATCGCTCTTCGTATGTACGCAATGTTATGAACGCAAATAAATGGGAAATGCAATACATGATTAATAAGTATGGCAAGCCGGTTAACAGAGATGAGTGGGAAATGACACCGCAAACTTATAATGCTTATTACAATCCTTCTAATAACGAAATTGTGGTTCCAGGCTGCAATATTATCGTTCCGGGTTATGAAAGAGTTCTTGCCGATGATGCAATATTATATTCTATTATTGGTGGTTCCACTTTTGGCCATGAAATAACTCATGGTTTTGATGACCAGGGGAGTCAGTATGATGAAAAGGGAAATTTAAATAACTGGTGGACCAGTTCAGACAGCACACAATTCTTTACCAAAACAAAAATGGTAGTTGATCAATTCAATAGTTATGTAGTTGTAGATAGTCTCACTATTAATGGAGAACTCACTCAAGGTGAAAACATTGCGGATATAGGTGGAATAATGATGGGATATGCCGCATTCAAAAAGACGAAACAATACCAGGAAAAACAAATGGTAGGCGGTTTAAATCCTGATCAAAGGTTTTTCCTTGCTTATGCACTTGCGTGGATGATCAACGATCGTCCGGAAGCATTGGCAGCACAGGTTAAGAGCAATGAGCATTCTCCGGCGAAATTCAGAGTAATTGGGCCCCTTTCTAATATGCCTGAATTTTATGCTGCATTTGGAATTAAGGAGGGTGATTTTATGTGGAGAGCGGATAGTGTGCGTGTTAAAATCTGGTAATCATTCTACTCCGGGTGATGTAATAAACAACTAAAGAAATTACATCGCCCGGAATATTAATTAATTGTATATTTGTAATTATGATAAAATCTTTGATAACTCTATTTGTTTTGTTAGTAGTAATATTGACGTTTCAAACCATTGCTCCTGAAAGTAGCATACAAGTAGCGAATGCCGATACCACTGATTTGAACCCAAATGGCTCCAGTGAACTATCGAAACTCATGCGTGAAATGCAGAAATTTACCGGCGAAGCAAAGAAAACTTTAATCTCCGAAACGGCACCTGCAAGTTTTCCGACATCATTGGATAAAATTTATACTGCAAAAATTTCTGAAGGAGTGAACAAAAGTGAATTTTATAAGCAGTTTGCTGATCTATATGTAATGTCGGTCAAAAATTACGCATCATCCAATTCTGAAAACCGAATTGAAACTTATAATAATATGGTGAACGCATGTCTCGCTTGTCATTCACAACATTGTCCGGGACCCGTACCGACTATCAAAAAAATGATGGTGGGTGTGAAGTGATTTTCGAATAGAGGGTTCACCGTTTTATATAAAGTCAAATTATTTTCACTATAATTTTTTACTCATTTTAATATAACCTAACTATGAGTGATCTCCAAATAAGACATCCAGAGTTACATGATCTTGAAAAATTAGCTGAGTTACTCGATGCTTATAGAGTTTTTTATGGGCAAGAGTCGGATATACCTGCAGCACTGGATTTTTTAAGTCACCGGATTCTTGAAAATGAGTCGGTTGTTTTTATTGCAGTCGAGCCGACAAATGCTTTTTCAGGATTTGTTCAGCTCTACCCTATTTTTTCTTCAGTAAAGTTAAAACGGATGTGGCTATTAAATGATTTATATGTTACTGAAGCATCAAGAGGGCAAGGAATAGGCAGAATGTTAATTGATGCCTGTAAATCTTTTTGTATTGAAACTGATAGTGGTGGACTATTGCTTGAAACGGCAAAAACAAATATTGTAGCCAATAACCTGTATCTCAATACCGGATTTACAGTTCAGTACGCACAAAATTTTTACTTCTGGGATGTGATGAATAAGGAATAGAAATTATTTTCATAAATTTGACCATATCAACTTTTTTAACAAATGGTCAAGCTGGATTTTGCTAAGGAATATGCTTTAAGTTTTGATGAATCTGACGAGGCTCCTCATATGGATAAAATAGCTATTCGTGTAAAGAAGAAAATTTTCATTACTATTAATACTAAAATGAAAAGGGTATGTGTAAAGCTTAATGCGATTGATCAACATGTTTTTTGTTCCTTCAATTCAGAAATTATTTTTCCGGTTCCTAATGCCTGGGGCAAACAAGGCTGGACACTCGTTTACCTAGCTAAAATCCGCAAAGAAATGTTTAAAGATATTGTTACATGTGCTTATTGCAATGTTGCACCTTCAAAACTTGCAGTTAAATATTTACCCTCTGAATAATTAATGTAATTGTGCTAAATTTCAATTTTAGTCCCTTTCCTGTTATTACCACAAACAGAATGGTGCTTCGTAAAATTACCAGGAACGATGCTAATGATATGTTCACATTGCGTTCCAATTCACAACTCATGCAACATATCGATCGCCCAATTGCTACTACTTTGGAGGATGTTCTTGAAATTATTGATCGTGGGGAAACAACTCTTTTGAAGAATGAGGGAATTGCCTGGGCTATGACATTACAGGGATCAAATCAGTTAATAGGTTCCGTGGGATATTACAGAACTAAACCCGAACATCATAGAGCAGAAATTGGTTACTTGATACATTCCGACTATCAACGAAAGGGACTTACTCTTGAAGCAGTGAATGCAATTTTAAACTACGGCTTTAATCAACTTCAATTGCATTCGGTAGAAGCGTGTGTAACCCCCGATAATTTTGCTTCCATAAATTTGCTCATTAA
>JBBQVM010000101.1:0-10245 GCA_038211525.1 Bacteroidia bacterium | reverse complement strand
TGCAAAGAAGGTATATCACCGGTAACTTCAAATTTTGGTGATGATAGTTTTTCAGGTAATGGATACTCCGGTCGTACCAATGTTTCTTTTTCAACTTTCTTTCTAAACAAAGTAAAAGTATCAGGGATGTCTTTTATTGGAAACGGAAGATCTTGTTTGTGATACAAGGTATGTCCGATAAATGCATTTAAAGGAATACGATGCTTCCATAATGATTGTTCCACCCTTTCCATCTCTCTATTTTCTTCCTCAGCTACTTCCTGATGTACAAATACTTCATCAACTTCATAGTTCATAGCAATTTTTGTAATCTCTTCTGCAGGGTCACCCAATACAACGATCAAATCACTTCCAAGTTCCCGAAGAGATTCGCGCAAACCCAAAACGGATTCAATAATAAATTTTGCCCGAAAGGCGCCTGTTTTAAAACTACCATCTGTTGTTTTGGAATAATAAAATGGATTGAAACAATAAACTGGAATAACCTGTGCATTTTGACGAATAACTTCATTTAACAAAACATTGTCGTGTATTCTTAAATCATTTCTAAACCAAATAAGAACAGATTTCACCTTCATGCCAAATAAAACAAAACAATTAGCTTAAAGTTAAGGCAAAAAGTAGGTAAATTGGGTAGTTGGTAGGTAAGGCTGTCAGTTTATATTACCCGATGCTTAATGAGCGAAGGACATTGGATGCACAAAGAATAGCGGTGAGGCTTTCGGTGGAATTGGGTTAATGAGGGAATTTTTAATTTTCATTTTTGATGGAGTAATTATTTGGGTTATAATCGACTTAATTTCAGTTAAAAAGGTTCTTTTTTTGTGTTATTCAGAAACAATACTTAATTTTCAGCAACTTTTACCACACATTTAATCCTGATATATGAAAATAATTGAAATCCGTGCTATGCGCGGTCCTAATTTCTGGTCGATACGCCGCCACAAACTGATTGTTATGAAATTAGATTTGGAGGATATGGAGGAGAAACCAACAAATTTAATTCCCGGATTTTTGGAAAGATTAAAGATCTTGTTTCCAACTATGTATGAACACCGCTGTTCAGAAGATCGTCCTGGCGGCTTTTTTAACAGGGTAGAAGAAGGAACTTGGATGGGACATGTGATTGAACACATAGCACTTGAAATACAAACTCTTGCGGGAATGGATTGCGGATTTGGCAGAACACGGGGAACCGGTGAGTTGGGCGTTTATAGTGTTGTTTTTTCCTATATGGAAGAAAAGGTGGGGATTTATTCGGCCAAATCGGCAGTCAGAATTGCTGAGGCTTTAATAGCAGGAAATGATTACGATTTAGAATCAGACATTCAAACGATGCGTGAAATTCGTGAAGATGCCAGATTGGGTCCCTCAACAGGTTCTATTGTTGAAGAAGCTCAAAATCGTGGCATTCCGTGGATCCGATTGAACCGACATTCTTTAGTGATGTTAGGATATGGTGTAAATCAAAAACGCATCCAGGCAACTGTTACCAGTCAAACAAGTAGTATTGCAGTTGAAATAGCGTGTGACAAAGAAGATACTAAAAACCTTTTAGAAGCTTCGAATATTCCTGTACCTAAAGGGAGAATTATTTATGATGAGGAAGATCTAAAATTGGCTATTGATTCAATTGGGTATCCAATCGTATTGAAACCGATAAATGGAAACCATGGAAGAGGTGCTACTATTAACGTTCGTGATTGGGAGGGTGCCATTGAAGCGCTCGAATTAGCAAAACGTATATCCAGAGCCGTTATAGTTGAAAAATACATCACTGGTTTTGATCATAGGATTCTTTTGATAAATTTTAAATTTGTAGCTGCTGCTAGACGTACCCCTGCGATGGTGATAGGTAATGGAAAATCAACTATACAGGAACTTATCGACCATGTGAATAGTGATTCACGAAGAGGGTATGGCCATGAGAAAGTTTTAACGGCTATCAAAGTAGATGAATCAACCCTCATTATTTTAAAAGAGAAAGAATTGACCTTGGAGAGTATTTTACCGGATGGAAAAATACTTCATCTAAAAGCTACCGCCAACCTCAGTACCGGAGGAACTTCAACTGATGTAACCGACCAGGTTCATCCATTCAATGTTTTTATGTGTGAGCGTATTGCCCGCATTGTAGGGTTGGATATCTGCGGTGTTGATATTATGACTAATGACATCAGTCGACCAATCCATGACGATGGCGGTGCGGTGTTAGAAGTGAATGCTGCTCCCGGTTTTAGAATGCACATAGCTCCTACGGAAGGCCTTCCAAGAAATGTGGCTGAACCGGTTATTGACATGCTTTATCCTCCCGGAAGCAATGCACGAATTCCAATTGTAGCTGTGAGTGGAACAAATGGTAAAACTACCACCACACGACTTATTGCTCACATTGCTAAAACTGCTGGAAAAAAGGTAGGCTTTACTACTACCGATGGAATTTATATTCAAAATCAGATGGTGCAAAAAGGTGACTGCACCGGCCCTATTAGTACTGAATTCGTACTGAAAGACCCAACAGTTAATTTTGCTGTTTTAGAGTGTGCCAGAGGTGGAATACTGCGGGCAGGACTGGGTTTTCACAATTGCGATATCGGAATTGTAACCAATGTTGCTGCTGATCATCTCGGACTTCGTGATATTAATACTCTTGAAGACATGGCACGAGTGAAAGGGGTAATTCCTGAAAGTGTTTTCCCTGACGGATATGCTATATTGAACGCCGATGATGAATTAGTAGTTAAAATGGCGGATAACCTTGATTGTAAAATTGCGTTTTTTAGTTTAAATGAAAATAATCCGGTTGTAAAAATTCATTGTGAAGCTGGTGGATTGGCAGCTATTGCTGAAAACGGATATGTAACCATTATGAAAGGAAATTGGAAAATACGTGTTGACAAAATCGTTAATATTCCACTCACCTTTTCCGGCAAGGCAATATTTATGATACAAAATGTTTTGCCGGCGGTATTGGCAGGATTTATCAGAAATTTCAAAATGGAGGATATTCGACTTGCATTAGAAACATTCATTCCATCACCGGTACAAACTCCCGGAAGAATGAACCTGTTCCAATTTAAAAAATATCAGGTAATGGTTGATTATGCTCACAATCCTGCAGGTTTTCAGGCAGTAGCAAAATTTCTTGAAAAAATAGATGCAAAACCAAAAATCGGAGTCATTGCCGGTGTAGGCGATAGAAGAGATGAGGATATTATGGCACTTGGAATTTTGGCAGCGCAAATGTTTGATGAAATTATTGTACGTCAGGATAGAAACCTTCGTGGTCGTTCAGAACAGGAAATAATTGATTTGATGATACAGGGTATCCATAGTGTTGACAAGAGTAAAACAGTGAAAGTTATACCTACTGAATCGGAGGCTATCGACTATGTGATGAAGCATGCCAAAAAAGGTGCGTTTATTACCATCTGTAGTGATGTGGTTCCTGATGCACTTGAGCAAATTATGAAGTATAAGGAAGAAGAGGATAAGTTTGAAATTCTTGCAGAAGATATTCCAAATCAACATTAAGTTAACTCCAGCAACCAGTCATTATGAATTCCACACATATTCATTTACTATTGAATCATTTTCCAATCATTGGAACCATGCTAATGGTTGTAGTTTTAGCTTTTGGAATTTTTTCTAATAGCAGAAGAACTACAAAAATCGCATTGATATTATTAGTAGTTCTTTCATTGATCAGCATTCCGGTTTATCTAACCGGTGAACCGGCTGAGCATACTGTTAAAAATCTTCCCGATGTTACCAGATCAATTATTCATGAGCATGAAGAATCGGCAGAATTTGCCATTTGGTTTATGGCTTTGGTTGGCGTGATGGCAGCAATTACACTTGTGAATTTGATTGTGAAGGAAGAGATTAATAAAGTGTTGGTTTATGGAACATTGTTTCTTGGAATATTTACTTGTACTGTTATGGCTCGTACAGGATATCTTGGTGGCCTAATTCGTCATTCTGAAATTAGGGATGCTAAGACTATAATTGACGAAACTGTTAGTGAGCCAAATAGTGAACATGAATAGTTAAGTTGCTTATTTATCCTTTGTATTTTATTTTTACCAAATTATGTTTTCAGCAACTGTGTCCGGACAATTGGATGATGTTGTTGCTTACCTATTTCAATGTTTACATACTTTAAATAAAGTACTGAAATGTTGCTGAATAATTCGAACTTAGTTATATTTAATAAACTTTTATTTTCAGTATATTAAAACAAGAATGTCCAATCACTTAAAAAATTCCACCAGTCCTTATTTGTTACAACACGCAAATAATCCTGTTGAATGGTTTCCCTGGTCTGATGAAGCATTGCTGAAAGCGAAAACTGAAGACAAACTTATTTTAGTGAGTATAGGATATAGTGCTTGTCATTGGTGTCATGTAATGGAACACGAGTCATTCGAGAATTTCGAAATAGCTGAAGTCATGAATCGACATTTTATTTGCATCAAAGTAGATAGGGAAGAGCGACCCGACATTGATCAGGTTTATATGGCAGCGGTGCAATTAATGACAGGAAGAGGAGGGTGGCCATTGAATTGTTTCACCCTTCCCGATGGTAGGCCGGTTTATGGAGGAACATATTTTCCCGCACCTCAATGGAAAAATATTTTATTGAATCTGGCAGAAGGATACAAAAAAGACAAGCCTAAATTTGAAGATTATGCAGATCAACTTACCAATGGAGTTATCAACTACGAACAGTTGGTACCTAAATCGGTAAGAAATGACTTTGATCCGGAATTGTTGAAAACAGCAGTTAAAAATTGGAAAAAATATTTTGATACAGTTGAAGGAGGATCAGACAGGGCACCAAAATTTCCAATGCCAAATAATTATCAATTTTTACTAAGTTATTACAGCCTTACCAAAGATGAAAGTGTTAAAATGCATCTTCAGCTTACTCTTCAAAAAATGGCGTTTGGTGGTATTTATGACCAGGTGGGTGGTGGGTTTGCACGATATTCTGTTGATGGTGAATGGAAGGTTCCACATTTTGAAAAAATGCTTTATGATAATGCACAGTTAATTTCGTTGTATTCCAATTCATATAAATTATTTCAAGACCCTCTTTATAAAGATGTAGTTTACGAAACTATAGATTTTGTTGATAGAGAATTGAGTGGTTTAAAAGGAAATAAGTTTTCGGCATTGGATGCCGACTCTGAAGGTATGGAAGGCAAATTTTATGTATGGTCAGAAAAGGAATTCAAAGATTTGGCCGGAACTGATTTTGATCTTTTTGCTGAATATTTTAACTTGAATAAGAACGGGTTTTGGGAGCATGAGAATTATATTTTGCTTAGGAAAGCATCTGATGAATATATTACTGATAAATTTAAAATTTCGAAAGAGCTACTTCGTAATAAAGTAATTGATTTTAAAAAACGGTTATTGTCAGTAAGAAATACGAGAATTAAGCCCGGCCTTGATGATAAAACACTCACCTCCTGGAATTCACTTATGGTTTCTGCCTATCTGGATGCTTATGATGCTTTTCAGGAATCATCATATTTAGAAAGTGCTATTTATACAACTAATTTTATTCTTGAGAATTTGATGTTACCGGAAGGCACCTTGAATCGAAATTATAAAAAGGATATTAGCAATATTAATGGTTATCTGGAAGATTATGCTTTCTTCATTCAAGCACTTATTAAATTGTATCAGGCTACATTTGACATGAAATGGTTGAACACAGCTAAATTGTTAATGGAACAAGCAACATTAAACTTTAGTGAAGAAGATGGAAGCATGTTTTATTTTACTTCTAAAACCGACACTCCATTAATTGCACGAAAGATGGAACTTCAGGATAATGTTATACCTGCTTCCAATTCACAAATGGCTATTAATCTCTTTTTCCTTGGACGGTATTTTGAAATTCCTGATTGGATTTTGAGGAGCAAGCAAATGCTTTCGAATATGGAAAAGTTTCTTGTTGAGTATCCATCTGCATACAGCAACTGGTTATTATTGTGGACCTATTTTTCGCAACCCGATCGTGAATTGGTAATTTGTGGTAAGGAAGCATTGCAGAAACGGAATAGTATTTTGAAAAATTATTTGGTTCCCGGTACACTCATCGCAGGATGTGTAGATCAGGAAAATTTAGGTTATACACTTAACCGATTGGTGAAAGGCAAAACATACCTATACTTTTGCGAAAATCAAACCTGTATGTTGCCTATTGAAGATGAATCAAAAGTCTTGGAAAAAGTTTTATAATTTTTTAATTTGGAGTTAAGTAATTAATTGATTTTCAGCATCTTTACAAATTACTGATTTTTCCTGATTCTTGTCATTTTTAATCTTAAAAACTTTTTATTACTTTCAATACTCAATTGAGTATTTATCAAATTGGGTTTTATTTTAATTAAACGTCTAAAATATAAATCTTATGAAAACATACGATGAAAAACATATCAAGAATATTGCATTAGTTGGAGGTGCGAAATCGGGCAAGACCACACTTGCCGAAACTATGTTGTTTGAAGCTGGATTAATTCCTCGAAAAGGAAATGCGGAAGATAAGAACACAATTTCAGATTTTCATGAAATTGAACACGAAAGGGGAAATTCGGTTTACGCTACTTCTTTACACACGGAATGGCGCGATTATAAAATAAATATTATTGACACTCCGGGACTAGATGATTTTATTGGAGAAGTTTTATCTGCAGTGCGCGTTTGCGATACTGCAGTGATGTTGTTAAATGCGCAGCATGGAGTGGAAGTTGGTTCAGAGTTGATTTGGAACTATGTTGATGAATATAAAAAGCCAACTATTTTTGCTGTCAACCAACTAGATCATGAATATGCGAATTTTAATGCAACGGTTGATCAAGCAATTGCAAGGTTTGGAAAACAGGTCACCATTATGCAATACCCTATCAATCAAGGAACCGGATTTAATGCTATCATTGATCTGCTTAAAATGACCATGTATAAATTTCCGACTGAAGGTGGTAAGCCTGAAAAATTACCTATCCCTAAAGAAGAAATGGAACGTGCAAATAAATTGCACAATGAATTAGTGGAAAGGGCAGCTGAAAATGATGAGAAATTGATGGAACTTTATTTTGAAAAGGGAAATCTGGATGAAAATGAAATGAGATTGGGAATTAAAAAAGGAATGATGAAACATGATATCTTCCCTGTGTTTTGTCTATCGGCAAAACAAAATATGGGTAGTGGTCGATTGATGGGTTTTATTGATAACGTTGCTCCATCGGCAATGGAAATGCCCGCAGAAACAACTGTTGATGGAAGTGAAGTGTCATGTGACCCTAAAGGCCCAACCATACTATTTGTTTTTAAAACATTGGTAGAGCCTCATCTTGGTAAACTTACTTTTTTTAAAGTTCTTTCAGGTGAAGTATTTGTAGGAATGGAACTCACCAATGCAACGACTAATGTGACGGAGCGAATTGGTCAATTATTTATTATGGATGGGAAAAATCGAAATCCGATTGATCGTTTGAAAGCTGGCGATATTGGTTCCACCTTAAAATTAAAAAACACACAAACCAATCATACCTTAAATGGTAAAAATGCTAGTGCTTTCATCCAGCCCATCAATTTCCCACTTCCTAGAATCCGTACTGCTATTGTTGCAAAAAACAAGGCAGATGATGAAAAACTAAGTGAAGCGCTAACTGAAATTCATATGGAAGACCCTACTTTGGTAGTTAAGTATGATAAGGAAACCAAACAAATACTTGTGATGGCTCAGGGCGAACTTCATCTCGCTGTAACAAAATGGCGATTAAGTCATGTATATAAAGTAGAAGTTGAATTTGAAAAACCTCGTATTCCTTACCGTGAAACTATTCTTAAATCTGCAAATGCTTCCTATCGTCATAAGAAACAATCAGGTGGGGCAGGTCAGTTTGGTGAAGTATATATTAAAATAGAACCATTTCATGATGGACAACAAATTATATCAGAATACCAGATAAAAGATAAAGAGGAAGTTCAATTGCCTTGGGGTGGAAAATTGGTTTTTAATAATTGCATCACCGGGGGCGTTATTGATTCGAGATTTATTCCTTCTATTATGAAAGGCGTGATGGATAAAATGAATGAGGGACCCCTCACCGGATCTTATGTTCGTGATATTGCAGTTAGTGTTTATGACGGCAAGATGCATCCGGTTGATTCAAACGATATTTCATTTAAAATAGCAGGTATGATGGCTTTTCGCGATGCATTTCACCAAGCCGAGCCCCAATTACTTGAACCAATTTATGATGTTGAAATTGAAATGCCAGAAGAATTGCTTGGCGATGTGATGAGTGAATTGCAATCTAGAAGATCAGTAATCACAGGAATGGATAGTAGGGGTGGTTACCAGATAATTAAAGCTAAAACACCATTAGCTGAATTGGATAAATCATCAACATCACTGCGTTCTATCACACAAGGAAGGGCCCGAATCAAAAGTGCTTTCGCAGAATATTTGCCGGTGCCTCCTGATCTTCAACGAAAACTGATTGAGGAGTATTCGAAAAATAATCATCAAGAAGCTTGAGAATCAATAACTTAAATTTTATTTAGAAGGTAACCCTACAGTAGGTTTTTCGTTAAATAATACTATGAAAAACCCTACTGCTTCTAAGTTATTAAGTATTATTCCGTTCGCTTTAGCTATATTTCTCCTTGTTTCAATTGCATCATGCAATAAGGACGAAAGAAATTGTATTGCCGGAAAAGGAAAGGGTGGTATAGAAATAACTGTATTCCCGGTTTACAATGGATTACCTGTTGCCTCATCAAAAGCTTTTAAAGATACGGTTCTGGTAAAATATGGAACCACTAATTTTCCGGGAGACAATCAATCGAAATATGAGTTACATGTGATTGCCAAAGAAGGTGAAAAATCGGCAGTGATTTCAAAAATAAATTGTGGGGTATATTATATTTTTGTTATTTGTCAGGATACCGTTTCAGGCCGGCGACTTACAGGCGGAGCCAGTTTTGTTTCTGATAAAATTAATGGTGAATTTAATCTAGTGATTCCTGTTTCAGCTAATTAGGATTATTTTTGGGAACTTAACATGTTAGTGCAGTTCATTTTCATATTATTTATTTTCTTTGCATAAATTATTTTATTATGTTAGATCAAGATTTAGGAATCGGTTCAAGAGTACGCCATCCGGAATTTGGTGATGGTGTGGTTATTAATATTAAACCCAAAACCTACTTAGTTGTATTCATGACAAAAGGTAGGATAGAGGTTGCGAAATCTTATACCAATCTTGAAATTGTTGATGTAGTTGAGCCTGAAACAGATCTTGTTAGTTTGTTTGATGTGGAACGAACATTAACAGCCATCATTAAACGATTTAGTGATATACAAGAAACGGTTCATATAGGATCTAAGTGGACCGGTGGAAAAATGTTATTGCAACCTGGGAATACAGGATTAAAACCGAAAGAAATTCCTATTGATACCTTCTTTAATAAAATTGTAATGCTTCGTGACAGGCTGAGAGTTTTAGAGCAACGTATAAATGCTCATGATAAACTTACAGAAGATGAAAAGGTAAACCTTCAGCAATACATCACCAGAATTTATGGTAGTCTTACCACCTTTAACGTTTTATTTAAAGAAGATCAAGACCATTTTGTTGGTGAAAAGGGTAGCAAAGATTAATACGAGGTTAAAAAAATTACTTTCTTAATTTTTCTAGACACGATAAAATATTTCTTTCAACACGGGAATTAATATCACCGGTTTCAGCTTTAATAAATTTTTCACCCCTTACACTTTCGTAGAGTTCAATATACCTATCTGAAACCATTTTTACTATTTCGGTATTCATTTCCGGAACCACTTGTCCTTCCAGTCCCTGAAAATTATTTTCAATAAGCCATTGTCGAAGAAATTCTTTTGATAATTGTTTCTGAGCTTGATTATTTGCTTGTCGTTCCTCGTAGCCTTCTGCATAAAAATAACGTGACGAATCAGGAGTATGAATTTCATCAATCACCAGTATTTCTCCATCCGCTTTGCCGAATTCATATTTGGTATCTACCAATATCAGACCTTGTTGGGCAGCCATTTCAGTACCTTTGGTAAATAGTGTTCTGGTGTATTTTTCAAGTATCAAATAATCATCTTCGGAAATTATTCCTTTCTCAATTATTTCCTCTCGTGAAATATCCTGATCATGTCCATGATCACTTTTGGTGGTAGGTGTAATAATTGGTTCA
>JBBQVM010000100.1:0-10287 GCA_038211525.1 Bacteroidia bacterium | reverse complement strand
ATCCTCTACTTCGGGTAATTCCGGAAAATCATCAAAATATTCAGCAACGGAATCCTTTAAAACTGAAGGTAGCTCACGTGTAATTAGTTGCACCGATTCTCGGGTACTCAATTGGGCAGCGGCTTTATTCATAGCATCCACCACCTGCTGTCCAAAACGATCATGTTTTACTTTCAAATCGTGTTGAATCCAATAAACCTGCATTGCCATTAAGCCAATTAATGCCAGACCCATCATAAAAGCGGTTAAAATAATTCTGCCTTTTTTCATCATTCTACAAATTTACGCTTCAAAAGAGCTTCATAGATAAACTTTAACTTTTCGTTAACGAAAAGTACTAAATTTGAGTAGGATGCTGAAATTAATCCAATTTTAATTTAACTATTAGTTTTAAAATTTGTTATTCTATTGTCTAAAAAAACACCTATGAAAAAGCTATTATTTATTATTGCAGTAGCCACTACTGCGTTACAATTCGCCTCTTGCGGCGGAAATGAAAACACTAATCAGGAACCAGCTAAGGAGGATAAAGTAAATCCGGCTGATTTATTCAAAGATGATCGTCCGACCTACGACGCAAAGGCTATTGATGCTGCTGCACCGGTGGTGGAGGTAAATATTTCGGCTAATGGCAACACGATGGCGGAGATGAGTTACGATCAAAAGGAAATTAAAGTCAGCAAGGGATCTACCGTAAAACTAACCTTTAAAAATAATTCAACTGATGCTGCTATGCCACACAACTGGGTTTTGGTCTTAGATGGCACTATGGAAGCGGTTGCGACTGCAGGTATTACAGCAGGGAAGGATAAAAGTTATGTTCCTGACTCCAAAGACGTTTTGGTACATGCTACCTTGATGGGTCCCGGAGAATCAACATCTATTACTTTTCCGGCGCCTCCTGCGGGAAAATACCAGTTTGTTTGTACTTATCCAGGTCATTGGAGCACCATGAATGGAACATTCGTGGTTGAATAACCACTAAACCGGATCTACATCCATTTGAATAATAAGAGATCTGTGTGCTTGGTGCGATAGAAAACGATCAGTCACCTTAACAATCATCTCTTTAACTTTTACATTGGGAAGGTTCTTTTCAATTTTGAGAAGAATGTTCCTGATGTAAAGGTTTCTAACTCTCGCAACTCCGGGCGGTACCGGACCGAGCACTCTTTTTCCAAAGACCAATTTAAGTTCTCGTGAAAATTCCTTTGATAACTCATCCAGCAATTGTTCATCTCGGTGTTTGAGTCGCAGTTCTATCAACCGGTAGTAAGGTGGATACAAATATTTCTCTCTTTCTTCTGTTTCATATTTATAAAAGCCGGTATAGTTGTTATGAATTACATACTGCAAGATAGGGTGGTCAACCTGAAAAGTTTGTATTAATACTTTACCTTGACGGAATTTTCTACCTGAGCGCCCTGATACCTGCGCCAGTAACTGGTAACTTCTTTCGGATGCCCTGAAATCGGGAAAATTAATAAGTGCGTCAGCATTTAAAACACCTACCAAACTTACATTATCAAAATCGAGTCCTTTGGTAACCATTTGTGTTCCTACTAAAATATCAATTTCGCCATTTTCAAATCCACTGATTATTCGTTGAAAGGCAGAGCGGGAAGAGGTTGTATCCAAATCGAGCCGTTCAATCCGATGATCGGGAAAAAAGATTGAAATTTCATCCTCAATTCGTTCCGTACCCATTCCTTTCATCCTGATGTCTGCATCACCACAAGCATAACATTTTGAAGGAGGGGCATTAGTATATCCACAATAGTGACATCTCAGATGATTGGATCTTTTATGATAAGTTAACGTAACATCACAATTTACACATTGGGGTATCCATCCGCAATTTTTACACTCAATAACTGGTGCAAATCCTCTTCTGTTTTGGAATAGAATCACCTGTTCCTTATTATCCAAAGCCGATTTTATTCCATCCAGTAATTGTTGAGAAAAATGTGATTTCATAGTGCGCTTTTTATACGCATCTTTCAAATCAATTATTTTAATTTCAGGAAGTTTAATTCCTCCGTATCGTTCAGTCATTTTCACCAACTCATACTTCCCTGCTTCGGCATTAAAAAAACTTTCAAGAGAAGGCGTAGCAGATCCAAGAAGTACGTTGCAGGAATTTAATGTTCCGATTACAACAGCAGTATCGCGAGCCTGATACCTTGGAGAAGGATCGTTTTGTTTATAACTACTGTCATGCTCCTCATCAACGATAATAAGTCCCGGATTTTTGAGAGGCAAAAATACCGATGAACGAGCGCCCACAATTATTGGAAACCGAAATTTCCCATCAGTTCCATCCGAAAGTAATTTCATATATACCTCTGCCCTATCTACTGCACTATATCTTGAATGAAAAACAAGTAGCCGGTCGCCAAAATGACTTTTCAATCTACTTATAATTTGTGTTGTGAGTGCAATTTCAGGAAGCATATAAAGCACTTGTTTCCCCTTATCAATCATATCAGAAATTAAATTGATATAAACTTCGGTTTTACCGGAAGAGGTTACACCATGAAGAAGGGTTACTTTATTTTGACTAAAATGATTCACTATTTCTTTATAGGCTAATTGCTGCGAATCACTAAGTTCCATTTCTTTACCGGTATCCGTAAACGGCATCACCGACAAACTTTCTTCGGCCTCAAAAATTTCCATCACACCTTTTTCAACGAGTTGTTGTAAGGAGCTTCCGGAAGCACCGGTATTTCGAAGCAAGAGTGATTTTGGAAAAAAATCGCGTTCCTTATCCATCTTTAGTTTCATGAATCCCATCAACAACTCTAATTGTTTAGGTGCCCGCTTTTCTATTTTAGAAAAAAGATCTTGCATAAAATTTTCCTCTTCAGATAGAGCAGTTAAACGTACATAAGAAATTTGTCTTGTTTTAAATTTCTCATGCATTTCTTCATGGTGAACCAGAACTCCTTTTTCTACCAAATCTCTAATCAGTCTCAAACTATTTTTTGTCTTCAATAGTTTAGAAACTTCCGAAATAGTAGCAACTTTATCATTAGTCAGTTTATTGATAATAAGCTCCTCATCCTGTGTAAGCAACAGGGAATCGGCTACAAATTCAGGATTGAGGGCAACCGCACTTTCGCTTTGTAACTTCATTACTGATGGCAAAGCGGCAATCATAATTTCGCCTAGGGTGCATAGGTAATATTCCGACATCCATTCCCACAAGCGTAGCTGGTTTTCGGTTACCACAGGCACTGAATCTAAGATTTCGAGAATGGTTTTAGCTTGATAATGTTCAGGAACCTTGTTATGAACTGCATGTACCAATGCAGTATACATTTTAGATTTTCCAAACTGAACAACAACTCTGCAACCGGGTTTTAATTGACCGGTAAAATCAGATGGAATTTGATAGGTAAATAATTTCTGAAGAGCCAAAGGCAATACCAGATCGGCAAATAAATATTTAGAAGTAACAGTCATCCCTTCAATCAATTAACTAATCAGTACTTTTCATCGAAATCGAGCCAACCTTTTTTATAAAAATAATACACCTGAAAAATAACAATAATAAACATCGCAATTAAAACTCCAATGTACCCATAGGGAGAATACAGTTCAGGCATGTTGAGTGGTAAAAGCTTTCCGGTATCCGGATCTTTCAAGGCGAAGTTCATTCCATAAACACCAACAATAAAAGTTAGGGGTATAAATATTGTTGAAATGATAGTAAGCACTTTCATCACTTTATTCAATCTGTTGCTTACACTCGATAAATAGATATCCATCAAACTTGCGGTAATCTCCCGATACGATTCAATAATATCCATAACCTGAATGGTATGATCGTAGGTGTCACGAAGATATCGTCTTGAAACTTCAGAAAATAATTCGTTATGTGTTCTCAGCAGATCGTTCAGTTTTTCACGTTCCGACCATGCAACTCTTCTAAAAAGAATTAGTTTTCGTTTTGAAGTTTGAATATTCTGCAAGGAGTACACATCCGGTACCGTTAGTAGCTTATCTTCCAATTCATCTAGAAAATTTCCCAATTTTTCGAGAAAAGGGAAATAATTATCCACTACTGCATCCATCAAAGCATAACCCAGATAGGAAGATCCGCTTTTTCGAATTAAGCCTTTATTTTGATTTAAGCGATCTATTACGGGAAGAAAATAATCGTTAAAATTTTCCTGAATGGAAATCACATAATTCTTCGCAATAAAAAATGAAATTTGTTCATCCTGGATTTCCTCATCTGCATTGTAGCATATTGCTTTCGAAACAATAAACAAGTGATCTTCCGACTCTTCAATTTTAGGCCGTTGGTATCCACTTAACACATCCTCCATTTCTAGTCGGTGGATGGTAAATTCGTTTGTTAATTCTTCAAAAAAAGCTCGATCACCAAAACCTTTAATTTCAATCCAATGCGTTAGTTCAGGTGAAGAGGAAATCTTGGCTTTGATGGCAGCAGCGGAATCAAGAACTACACTTTCGATTGAAATTTCATTATAAGAAACCACATGGATAACTGGTTTGTGAGCATCCTCGGAAATAGCGATCATACCGGGAGCAGATCCGGGAGGAGACTTTTTATGCTTTTTAAAACCTATTTTCCGGATCGGAAATTTTCTTTTTTCACTCATCTTTCAAGATGTGGCTAGATTAAAAATGAATTAGTTTGGTAAAAATAGAGATTTTAAACATCTTTGCTTCCCACCAATCAAAAATACAGACTTAATACCTGAATTTGTAACTAGGTCAAAAAGGAATGCCCATTGTGCAAAGTAAGGTTAGACGATTGACTTTCAATATCAAATCACTAAATTATCTATGAACCAGCCAAACAAATCAGTGCTATCACCTATTGTGATATTAGGAGCTTTATTTTTCATTTTCGGCTTTGTTACCTGGCTCAATGGTGCTTTAATACCCTATTTAAAAATTGCCTGCGAACTAAACACCTTCGAATCACTTCTGGTAGCTTTTGCCTTTTACATTTCTTATTTTGTAATGGCACTACCCTCATCAAGAGTCCTAAAGTTTACCGGCTTCCGTAAAGGAATGATGTATGGCTTGTTAGTGATGGCTGTTGGGGCATTAATTTTTGTACCGGCTGCGCTAACAAGAACCTATTGGTTATTTCTGACAGGGTTATTTGTAATTGGAACAGGTTTATCCATTTTACAAACCGCGTCCAATCCATACATTACTATAGTGGGTCCAATGGAAAGTGCGGCTAAGCGAATAAGCATCATGGGGATTTGCAATAAATTTGCCGGAGTACTTGCTCCCATTATTTTGAGTACTGTAATACTATCTGATGCCGACTCTCTGGTAAAAGAGCTTGCCATTTTAGGGGATGCTGCGAAAGCCATTAAGCTGGATGAACTAGCTACAAGGGTAATTATTCCTTATTGTATCATGGCAGTTGTATTAACCGGACTATCCTTAATGATCTATTTTTCTCCTTTGCCAGAGATTGAACCGGCAGAAAACGCTCCTACAATTTCCGAGAACTCTGAAAACAAAACAACTGTTTTACAATATCCAAATTTAGTATTAGGAGTAATTGCGCTGTTTTTGTATGTTGGTGTTGAAGTGATGGCGGGCGATACCATTGGAACCTATGGTCAATCGCAGGGCATTGCCTTGTCGGAAGCTAAATATTTCACTGCATTTACACTTACTGCAATGGTAATTGGTTACATTATAGGAATATTCACCATTCCAAAAATTGTTTCTCAATCAAGGGCTTTGGCTATTTCAGCGGTGACAGGAATAATTTTCAGTATCGTAGCAGTAAACACTACCGGATATACATCAGTGATGTTTATAGCATTACTAGGACTTGCAAATGCGCTAATGTGGCCTGCAATTTGGCCCCTTGCCATATCAGGTTTAGGAAAATTTGTACCTACCGGATCGGCACTGTTGATTATGGCAATAGCCGGAGGTGCGGTACTTCCTTTACTTTACGGATATCTGGCTGATATACCGCACATAGGAAACAAAAACGCCTATTGGATTTTAGTTCCATGCTATGGGTTTATCCTATTTTATAGCCTAAAAGGGTCTAAATTTAAAAGCTGGATTAGTTGAAGACAACAGGACGCTTCGTAATTTGTACCTTTGCATAATAATTATTGTAAATAAAATTCTTTAAAATTCGCCAATCAGCCTTTTATGCCCTGGTTTAAATCGTGGTTCGATTCTCCTTATTATCATATCCTTTATCATAAACGAGATGAAGCGGAAGCAGAAATATTTTTGGATAACCTCCTTGAATTCTTAAAACCAAAAAATGGCTCCTTCATGCTCGACTTAGGTTGTGGAAAAGGTCGACATTCAGTTTATCTTAATGAAAAGGGATACAACGTTACCGGAATTGATTTATCTGAGCAGAGTATTCAGCATTGTTTGCAATTCGAAAATTCTACCTTGAGCTTTTATGTTCATGATATGAGAAAATTATTTCGTGTAAATGATTTTGATTTTGTATTAAATCTTTTCACCTCATTCGGGTATTTTGAGAAGGATACTGAAAATTTCAATGCTCTTAAAAATGCCTGCTTAGCACTTAAAAAAGGTGGCTCGCTGGTAATAGATTTTTTCAATAGCGATTACGTAAAAAAACATCTTATTGCGGAAAACACCATAGTTGCAGGAGGAATAAAATTCACAATCAGAAAAAAGTTTGAAAACGGATTTATATTCAAAGATATTTATTTTACCGATAAAGGAAAGGATTTTCATTTTACTGAAAAAGTTGCGGCACTAACCACAGCTGATTTCAAAAGATATCTGGCACCTTTGAATATTAACATCAAGTATTTATTTGGAGATTACGATTTACATGAATTCGATGCCCTGAATTCGCCCAGGTGCATTATAGTAGCGGTAAAATAGTCAACTATGAATATTGAAGAATATATACTTCTTTTTGTATCGGTAACAATTGCGGGGTTACTCTACTTTATTTTCAGAAAATCAAATACCATCTATTTAAAATTATCTCTTTCGTTTACCGGGTCCTACTTGTTTACCATCAGCATGGTTCACCTGTTGCCTTCGGTTTTTTCGTCGGGAACGGAGCACATAGGATATTTTATTTTAATTGGATTTTTTATTCAATTATTATTGGAATATTTTTCACAAGGAATTGAACACGGTCACATTCATGTTCATGATCATCATACCAATACCTTTCCAATAACAATGATGGCCGGATTGTGCGTTCACTCGTTTCTGGAGGGTATGCCTTTAGCAGGTAACTTTGAAAATGGGCAACATAACAGCTCCTTACTTGCAGGAATTTTGTTGCATCATTTACCTGTGGCCTTTGCATTGGTAAGTATGCTAGCCGCATCGGGTTTAAGCAGAACTTGGACTATTATTAATTTAGTAATTTTTGCTTCGATGGCACCTGCGGGCGCACTTTTTAGTACTATCCTGAGCGAAACAGCAATCTTGAACTTAAGCAGTTATTACAATGAGATTATGGCTGTGGTGATCGGTATCTTTCTTCACATCAGTACTACCATCTTATTTGAATCGAGTAGTGATCACCGATTTAATCTGTACAAACTTGTTGTGATTGTTTTTGGGGCGGGTATTGCGGTGATGATGTAGTTTTGTACCGATTAAGTTTTTGATTTCTCTGCGCCTCTGCGCCTCTGCGTTGATTTCTTCACCCGCAAATCTCCGCGCCTCTGCGCCTCTGCGTTCATTTATTCGCAGTCTATTAATTTCCTCCAAGTGCAGATTTTACTTTTTCAAAATCAGGCAGATCACCTGCAGACTCCAGCACTTCGGCATATACGATAACACCTTTTTCATCTATTACAAAAGCCGCTCTGCGTGAAGTTCCTTTCATACCAAATGCAAACTCTACATATTGTGCTTCATACAAAGCACTCACTTCTTTGTTATAATCGGCAAGTAATTCAAAATTTAAATTTTGTTCTTCCTTATATCTAATAAGTGAATATACCGCATCAGTAGATATTCCAAATACAACGGCATTTAAATTATTGTAAGTAGCCATATCATCGCGAGTAGCACAAAGTTCTTTAGTGCAAGTACTGGTAAAAGCGGCAGGAAAAAACAACAGTACTACTTTTTTACCCTTAAGATCTGCGAGATTCACTAATTGTTTTTGAGTATTAAACAAGGAAAACAAAGGAGCTTCCTGACCAATTGAAATTGACATAATAATAGATTTTATATTTAGTTAAGGGTAAACAATATGGACATTAATAAAGTTTCAAATGATTGATAGCTTTTTTTTTGGTGCTAGAACTAGAATTTATTTTGTATAAAAATTTACCGGTAAAATACCCCAAACACGCTCCGGCAAACACATCGGAAGCCCAATGTTTTTGATCGTACACTCTTGATATACTAACTAAAGAAGCCAGTGAATAGGCGACAACCGGAACCCATTTTTTTTTAGATTTGTAACCTTCAGCAAAAACAGTTGCTATTGCAAAAGCAGTCGTAGCATGTCTGGATACAAATGAACCATTATCAGAAATGCCATTAAAAGGTCCCTCATATTTGAATGCATTCGAAGGAATATCATCAATAGGACGGTGTCGTTGAAATGCAGCTTTAATTAGTGTGGATTCGCCGGCAGAGAGGACAAATGCTTTCACTCCCAAAAGAGCCATCTCTTGATCATAAGTATTCTTGGAGATGGCACCACTCAGATAAACAATTCCTAGTAGCGGAAGAGAAAGCATTCCATTACCGAATGGAGCAATTACCTTTTCACCGACATTATTTAGGGAACTATTGTAATTACGAAGAAAAAAGTAATTAATATTTTCGTCGTAAATCATTAAAAAAGCAGTGCTTCCTGAAACTAAAGTGATGTTCACCAAATCCAACTTATTCCAATGAAGAGGTTCCACTGCAATATCTCTTGTATTGGTTAAATAAGATTTCAAATAACTGATGGAGTCAGGGTGACTTTGAGAATAGGATAAATTAAAATTAAGCAGCAGAATAAAGGTAAGCACATTAAAAAATATTCTTTTATACATATCAGAAAAATCTAATAATCACCATTACAAAAACTAATACAACAAATGATATCATAATCCTTTCGCTTTGGCTTCGTTCCAAAAAACATCCATTTCACTCAACGACATATCAGTTAGTAACCTTCCCTGATCTCTTGCTGCATTCTCTAAATAAACAAAACGCGAAATAAATTTTCTATTCGTTCTTTCCAATGCTTCATCAGGATTAATATTAACAAATCGCGAAAAGTTTACTAGAGAAAATAGCAGATCACCAAATTCATCTTCGATTTTATGATGATTACCATTTCTAAGTTCAACTCTTAACTCCTTCATTTCCTCTTCCACCTTATCCAACACCTGTTCTTTTTCTTCCCAATCGAAACCGGCTGAGCGCGCTTTATCCTGAATTCTCATAGCTTTTACCAGTGACGGTAACGAATTGGGAACACCTTCGAGCACAGATTTTTTACCCTCTTTCAATTTCAACTGTTCCCAGTTTTGCGACACCTGTTCAGCGCTTGATACTTTAACATCGGAATAAATATGAGGATGACGATGAATTAACTTCTCACAAACCTGGTTAATTACATCAGCGATATTAAACGTATTAGTTTCAGAACCTATTTTTGCATAAAAAACCACATGCAATAAAATATCACCTAATTCTTTTTTAACTTCTTCAAGATCACCGGCTAAAATAGCATCACCTAACTCATATACTTCCTCGATGGTAAGGTGCCGAAGCGTTTCCATGGTTTGTTCCTTATCCCACGGACATTTAGCTCTCAAATCATCCATTATTGTCAACAGCCTTCCAAATGCAACCAATCGATCATCCATAAATATCCAATTTTTACAAAAATAGGGATTCAAAACGAAAGATGATTGCAACCTCTAAATTGGGATAAACGCTTGCACCAATAAAAACACATATTATTGATTTATAGCACATTACCAACTAGAGGTGCTTGTTAATTAATTGCCGAAATGGAATTATCTTTGCGTTCCATGACCTACAGAATAATACTGCTGCTAGCAATTTGTATTTTCATATTCGATAGTTTGTATGCACAGCAAGAAAGTGATCAAAAGTATGCCATCTCATTAAATTTCCATAGCGGGTTTCTGGTGGCTCATCGCCCCTCCATTATACCTTTAGAAAAGGGGAAATCAAAAGGGATTGAAGCAGATTTCATAATAAGAACTAACGGATCTCGTCAATGGCAACAAGTGTATAATTATCCTGAAATCGGTTTAGCTATCAGCTATT
>JBBQVM010000099.1:0-10289 GCA_038211525.1 Bacteroidia bacterium | reverse complement strand
AACAGTAACTGCAAAAAACAGACTGCGAGTAATAGAACAACTTTCATTAAATAATATTCCAACAGGTGTGATGGTTGCTCCGGTGATACCGGGATTGAATTCTGAAGAAATACCAGAAATTATTAAGTCGGCTTCGGGTTGCGGTGCAATTACTGCAGGCTATACCATGGTCCGATTGAATGGATCGGTCAAAGAATTGTTTCACGACTGGCTGTATAAAAACTTACCGGATGCTGCCGATAAAGTTTGGAATCATATCATTGAAACTCACGGCGGACAAGTGAGCGATAATAGATTTGGAACTCGTATGCGAGGTGAAGGTAAAATTGCAGAATCCGTAAAGCAACTTTTTAAATTGTCAGTTAAAATGCATCTCCTTGGAAAAAAATTCCCTGACTATAATTTTAGTTTGTTTAAAAAGCCCGGAAGCGCGGAACAAATGAGTTTAGCCTTTTAAGTGATTTAGACCGTTAAATAATGGATACTTGAGCGAGTAACGACCCAAGATAAAATAAATGGAAAAATGTTTTAAACAGAATTATAGTTATTTAATTTTATGAACCGAGCATACATTTTATTGCTACTTGTACTAATAATTTCAAAAACTGCAATGAGTCAAGTGATCTCCCCAACAGGAATTTATTATTTAGAAGGAGTTATGGAAACTTCATCAGGGTATAAACTAAACGAGGATTCAACTTTTGAATTTTTCTTTTCACAAGGTGCCCTTGACAGAACAGGTGATGGAAGATGGGAACAGAGTGGTAATATACTAACGTTAAACTCGCCAGGCATTCCAAGCCCGGGATTCATCTTACAAAAAAGCGAAAGGCTAAAAAGTTCTAATACAACTGTCGTGGTAAATGAATCTAACACTATGCTGCTTTCATTTATATACGTTCGTCCGGTATTAAAGAACGAAACAGAATTTATGAAATTAGATAGTAATGGTAAATTAGAAATTGAATCCGAAGATTTTTCAGAGATCGAATTGTTTTTTGAAATTTGTCCGGAAAGGACCTATAAGTTTAAGCCAAAACATCAGGGTGATAATTATTTTGAGTTTACTATTGACCCAAAAATTATGAACGTATATTTCGATAACTTAGTAATGCAATTAAAAGGAGATACATTAAACGGTAAGCACCCATTGTTAAAGGGAGAAAATTTTGAATTTGTAAAATCAAGATAATGTTTGGATACAAATATTATAGCTAACTAAATTCGCATAATTTTAAAAGGTTTTATAAAAAAAGGAGCAAACTTATTATTAAGTTCACTCCTTTTTTTATTAATTGGATGAATAAATTTAATTATTCAAATTAGCACAAATTGAATCACATCCCTTTCAGAAACGCTACAATTTTTTGTTGTTCATCATTGGTGATACCGGCTTTCAGTTTCATGTGGGTTCCTATGATACCCCATTGATCTTTTGAATACTGGTCTTGAGAAGGTGCGTTATGACAGCGGTTACAATTTTCACCCCACAGTTGGGCACCACTTTTATCAGCAATAGCCTGGGTAGGAGCACAACTTTCAAACATCATTGCATTCATAATTGCAACGAATGCGATTCCAAATATAATTATTTTTTTCATTGTTGTCGATTTAGAGATAAGTAAATTAAAAACCATAATACATTTGCACTAGTATTTGATCAGGCGCACCGTCCTGCATCTGGTAACATAGTTTTGCAAGGCAATTCCATTTCAACCAATAATCAAGTGCAATGGAAGTTTGATTAAGTGTAGCACTTTTTCCGTTTTCATCATAATAACTCCAGGGTGCACCATCAGGTGTTTTAAATTGTGAGTATCTGAGGGCGATTTCGAAATTACGTAACACCTTGCTGCTAACGTAGGCAGGGCGCAATGAAACCATTCCATAAAAAGAACTGGAAGAATTATCAAATGTAATCGTATCTTCTGAATCCAGAACATAATTAAATTTATCTACTTTTTGCTGCTTGAATTCACCGGTAATGCGAAGTGTGCTTTTGAGTGGAGTAATTTTATGATAATAATTAACATCGACTGCCATAGCCGTTACTCCTACATTCTCAAAGTTAGTATTGAGGTCTCCGGTTTTTGCTGCATTTTCAAAAGACAATCCCAGCTCGAGACTGGAATTAGATAAGGGCAAAAAACCGATACGGCCACCGATAGCTTTATTTTTATTATTATCGTAATAGGCTTCATATTCAAACTGGCCGGCACCTTCATTATCAGTTAATAGTTCAGGTCCGTTAGAAACCCAAAAATCATAATTAAATTTCGAAACACCGGCAGCAAATCCACCCTGAAAACCAAAACCAACAGCTTCCATAGTTCCAATTCCTCCATCACCGAATCCTACAGGGTCGGTTGCAAATCGATTCATAAATCCTTCACCGAGTTTTCCTCTATATGCCCCAAAATGAGGAACAAAACGACCTGCATGAAAAGCAATATTTTTTCCAATCAGCCATACCAGATTTGCATGTTCTAGACCCGTTTCAACAGATCCGCCGTCAGTTACAAATTCCAATTCCGATTCTAAAAATAACTTATCCGACAATTGATACAAGAAGATGGCCGAGAAACTGGCATCATTGAAGTTTGCCTGGGTAGAATCTATAACAGCGGTTATAGCAGCATGACCCGACATCAACATTTTTGTTGCTCCGCTCTCATTTTGCGCCAACAAACTGGTGGTACTTATAGCACCAACCAGAATAATAAGTAGGATTATTTTTTTCATTTGTTTTTGAATTTGATGCTCATTAATATTTATTTTTTGGGTTTTGGTTTTAATGTTCGTATGTAGTTAATTAGTTCCCATCGCTGTTTTTCAGTTAAGGAACTTTTGTACGCTGGCATAGGGGCGTGTCCGTTTGAAAGTTCATAGAAAAGTGAACCATCGGTTTGCTCCTGTACGAGGTTGGATGTGTGATTGGCCGGTTGAACTGTTAATCCCGCAGAAGCTACTCCATCGCCTTTCCCACCGGTGCCATGACAAACGGAGCAAATTTTTTGATACAGAACTCTACCGCTATCCGTTAATGCAACGTTGTGCGCATATGGATTTCGTAACGTGTCGGTCCATGCCGGAGTGTCCCACTTTCGTCTATGTTCGTCCAATTTTTTGGCATCACCGGTTTGTGCGATTAAATTATTAGAATAAATAATCAGAATTACCAATGTAGATAGGTAAAATCTAAGATTAGATAACATAAGTGAATTTTGGAATTAATGATGAAGATTGTGAACCGTTCAATATAAAATGTAATGGTATTGCTAATTTTATGATTTAATAGTTGATAATTATCATATTAATTTAGGATAATTATGCTATGAAATAGTTCCTATTAACGCGAATCGAAGAAGTTTATCAATTAGGTTTTTGCTTTTTTCGTTTTTCACCCGCAATAAGGTTATATTTGGATTTCATAATTTATCTTTATGAAGGAGAGTGGAAGAAAAGTATTTTTGGAAGAAGTGGGAGGGATTGGGGCCTTTGCCGGGAGATTTTTCAAAGAGGGCCTTAGGCCACGGTACGAGTGGCAGGAACTATTTCGCCAATGCTATATCATTGGTTATAAGTCGTTTCCACTTGTAGGTATTACTGCCGCCATTATGGGATTAGTGCTTACCGTGCAATCAAGACCTACACTCGAAGAATTTGGCGCCGAATCATGGTTGCCAGCCATGGTGGCGATTTCCGTAATTCGTGAAATAGGGCCCGTTATCACTGCATTGATTTGTGCAGGCAAAATTGGATCCAGCATTGGTGCTGAACTCGGCTCTATGAAAGTTACCGAACAAATAGATGCCATGGAGGTATCCGGCACCAACCCTTTTAAGTTTCTGGTAGTAACCCGAGTAATGGCAGCTACTTTGATGTTACCTCTTTTGGTGATATTAGCAGATTTGCTTGCTTTATATGCATCCTATCTTGGCGTAAATCTGAAAGATTCACTTAGCTTTAAACTATACACTAATCAGGTGTTTGAAGCTTTAGAATACAGTGACCTGATTCCTGCTTTTGTTAAGTCTTATTTTTTTGGATTTGCAATCGGTATTGTTGGTTGCTATAAAGGTTATAATTCTAAAAAAGGAACTGAAGGTGTGGGGCATTCTGCCAACTCTGCTGTGGTAGTAGCATCGTTACTAATCTTTGTTTTGGATCTGATAGCTGTTCAGGTAACTGATTTACTTGGACTCAATTAAAATGACTGACACTACTATTCAAGATTCAAATAAAAAAGCCGTAATAGAGATTTCGCATCTTTATAAATCCTTTGGATCAAATGAAGTACTCATTGACTTTAACCTCACCGTTAACAAAGGTGAAAATGTGGTAGTACTGGGTAAATCAGGTTCCGGAAAATCGGTGTTGATAAAATGTGTTGTTGGCTTGCTGGAACAGGACCAAGGGACCATAAAAGTATTAAACCAAACTGTAACTGATTTGAATCAGGAGGAATTGGATAAACTTAGAATAAAAATTGGATTCCTTTTTCAAAACAGCGCCTTGTATGACTCTATGACAGTTCGTGAAAATTTGGAGTTTCCAATGCGACGACACTGGTTCAAAATGGATAAAAGCGAAATAACTCAACTGGTAGAAGACGCTTTAGAAAACGTAGGACTCTTTAGCGCAATAGATATGATGCCTGCAGATATATCAGGAGGAATGAGGAAAAGAATTGGGTTAGCAAGAACTTTAATTTTAAAGCCTGAAATTGTTTTGTATGATGAACCTACCACAGGACTTGATCCGATTACCGGTCGTGAAATTGTAGAATTGATGCTGACATTACAAAATAAATATAATACCTCATCCATAATTATCAGTCATGATATGAGTGTGGCACGAACAACAGCTAATAAGGTAGTGATTTTGATTGATGGTAAAAACTATGCAGAGGGCTCCTTTGATGAATTAAAAAAAAATAACGATCCGCGTGTGAAACAATTCTTTGAAAGCGTATTATGAAAAAAAATGCACCTAACAATATTCGACTTGGTCTCTTCATTACAATAGGGTCAATTATTCTCGTCCTATCTCTATATATGATTGGCAGCAAGCGAAGTATTTTCAGTAACACCATAAAAATAAGTTCTCAGTTTTACAATGTGAATGGCTTAACATCGGGGAACAACGTACGGTACGCCGGTATTGATATTGGAACCGTGGATAAAGTTAAAATAGAAAATGATTCCAGTGTTACAGTGTATATGATCATTGAAAAGAATAATAGTATTTATATTAAAAAAAATTCAGTGGTTTCAGTTGGCACTGATGGTTTAATGGGAAATAAACTTGTAAATATTAATCCCGGACAAGGTGACTCACAAATAATTGAGAATAATGATGTGCTAGCATCTTTAAGGCCGGTAGAAAATGATGAAATGGTACGCACTCTCAATACTACTAATGATAATCTGGCTGCAATCACAGGAGATTTAAAAAAATTCACATCACGTCTAAATAAAGAAAAGGGTATTCTCAAACTTATTGATGACTCAGTTTCAACCGAAAATATTCGAGTGGCCCTTGAAGCAATTCGGGATGCTGCCACCAATGCCAATAAAATAACTATTCAACTAAACCAGTTGGCTGTGGGATTAAATAAAGGAGAAGGTTTCGCAGGAGTATTATTAAAGGATACTGTTTCAGCAAATCAGCTTAAGACTACACTTTCAAATCTTGAAAAGGTTTCAGATAGTTTAAATTTAGTTACTGCGGGTCTTACTCAATTTGCTAAAACTGTTAATAATCCCAATGGACTAATAAATACAGTAACAAATGATACTATATTATCAGAAAATGTGAAAACAGGTGTTGAGAATTTAAAAGAAAGTACTGAATTGTTGAATGAAAATTTAAAGGCTATGCGAAAGAATTTTTTATTCAGAAAATATTTTAAAGAACAAGAAAAGTCTAAAAAATAATATTCTAACAGTTATATAACTGGTTTTTACGCTCCAAGAGAATTGCCACATTTTTTGCAATATTTAGCGTCATCATCATGCTTGGAAAATCCACAGTTGTCACACACCTGGCTGTTCAGTGAAACTGTTGGTTTCATAAATTCAGCGGAAATAATTCCAGTAGGAACGGCTAAAATAGCATAGCCAAGAATCATCACAATAGTTGATAAAAACTTACCAAAGTTTGTGATGGGTGTGATATCACCAAAACCAACCGTTGTTAATGTGGTGACCGCCCAATAAATTCCTTGTGGTATACTTGAAAATTTAGCATTATATGGAGATTCAACAACATACATTAGTGATCCAATAATTGTAACAATTACCACAACTGCCATTAAAAATACCAATATTTTATGTTTGCTGGCTATCAGTGCCTTTACAATTACTTCCTGTCCTTTGAGAAAGTGCGCCAGTTTAAGAATCCGGAATACCCGAAGGAGCCTGAACCCTCTTATAACTAAAAGGAAATGTGAACCGATGAAAAACAAACTTAGATAAGAGGGTAAAATTGCGAGAAAATCAACTATTCCAAAAAAAGAAAAAATATAAATTTTCGGACGGATTACAGAGTATATTCTAAGCAGGTATTCTATGGTGAATATAATTGTAATGATCCACTCTGCAATTAAAAATTCATAGTTATATTTGATGTGCAAGTAAGGAATGCTATCAATAATAACTAAAAGAACGCTTGAAAGCACCAGTATTAATAATACTACATCAAATAATTTTCCCGCTTTGGTGTCCGACTCAAATATTATTTCATGAATCAACATTTTTCTATTTGACGATTCCGTTGCCATAACGGGTTGGCGGGTTTCGGGCGCTGTATTTTTATTTTTACTTTCCATAATCTTCTACTAAAATAGAACTTGACCAACCTGCCTAACCTTACCAATACGAATACAAACTTAACTAATATTTTGCTTGGATACAACACTTCTATAATAGAGAAGTATTAAATTTTGTTTATTATAAAATAGTGATTTCAGGTATTTAATGTTTGATTAGTTGAAAAAAAGGTGCAATAACTTTATGTGACCGCAATTTCAATCAAAAATACTTATTTTTGAAAAATGATATCCTGCTTAAATCATATTAATATCCAGTTTTACTCTGTAATTAAATTAAGTCTTTGGGTTGTCTTGTATTTTAATTGTCAAGCAGCTCTGGCTCAAAATACATTTTACAAAACCGTTGGTCATTCTATTGCCGGCAGTGAAGGTCGAAATGTGGCCGCTGCTGCTGATGGAGGATACTTTTTAAGCTATTACATGTACGTAAGTAGTGAATATGTTTCCTGTGTTACAAAATTTAATTGTACCGGAACTAAAGAATGGGAAAAATTTTATTCAGATGGGTTAGTAACAATTCCAACTCAAATTCTCCCTCAGTTTAATAATGGTTGTTTAGTATCTTTTTCTAACAGAAACAATTCAGGAATATGGCAAAATGTAGTCATGAAACTAGATGAACAGGGGAACACTCGTTGGACTGCCCGTTTACAAATGCAAGTTGGTGGCGCTACAGGTAGTATGGTGCAGCATACTGATGGATCTATTTATTTGTGCGGAAATGATACTGTTGCTGCTAATATATACAGAGGCACTACTTTAGCTAAATTAGATTCATTTGGAAATCTCATTTGGCAAAAACATTATGCCGATGGACAAGACCATTCTCCAATGGGATTAACGATTACATCCGATAATAAAATTGCAGTATATGGACGAGCGGGTTTCGATGCTTTACCTTTTTCCAATCTGTTTGTCTTTACAACTACAACTAACGGTGTTTTTTTGGATCGCAAAATATTTTCAACCTACTATGATGATGAACCAAATAGTATTTGTGCCGATGGATCAGGGAATATTTACCTTACCGGCCGGAGTTACTTCCTAAATTCGCAATGGGACATTATGTTTTTAAAATTGAATAGCCAACTAAATATATTAGAATCCAAATTTATTGATGGCAGTACCATCAATGGTGAAGTAGGTCGATATATTCTTTCAACGTCTGACAACTCAATTGCAATTTTTGGTGATGAGGGAACCTTTGATGAGAGAAATCCATTAGTGCTACATTTTGATGAATTTGCAAATTTAAATTGGTCAAAGCATTACTTAATTTCACCCTTATTCACCAACTACATTTTTCAAGGGGCCGAAACACAAGATGGCGGATTTTTAATGACCGGTGATGCCCGACCAGCGAATCAGTTTAGAATTGCACCATTTATTAAAATAAATTCGGTCGGTGAAATGGGTTGTTTTACAAGCAATTTTCCGGTTACTATTAGAGAGGAAATCATGAGCGTGTTGGATACCTCCCTAAATACCTATCCCGTTTTATATCCGATGGATACAACGGCACTTCCTTTTTCTACATTAATGATTCCAACAAGTAATACTTCCTTTTGTCAGAACTTAATTCCTTGTGGTAACTTTACTTTTAATCAAGATTCAGTTTGTCCTAAGGCTTGCTTCTCATTTACCGATCATAGCTTTAATACGGGTACCTGGGCATGGACTTTTGAGGATGGAATTCCTGCCACTTCCAATGAACAAAATCCAACCAATGTATGTTTTCTAAGTGATCAACTTCATAAAGTCTCCCTCACTTTAACTAATCCCTTGGGTTCGGTAACCTATACGCAATATGTAAAAACAGTAATCAATTGCCCCGTGTTTATTCCAAATATATTTACTCCAAATGGTGATGGTTTAAATGATGTATTTTACGCAAAAGGTTTTAATGGTGAATTTGTCTTAAAAATCTTTAACAGATGGGGCACTTTAGTTTTTGAGTCTGGGAATCCAGGCAAATGGTGGAATGGCAACTCCATGCATGGAAATAAATTAAGTGATGGCATTTACTTTTATCTCCTTAAAAATTCAGATACAGGAATCATTTATCATGGGAATGTACAATTAATTAGATAAATGATAAATACAGAATTCACTATTTTTGCGGTTACCCTTTCCAAAACCTCAAATTAAATTTCATTTTTGTTATGGCTTCAGATTCCAACATTACTATTTGTCCCTACTATTCATTTGGAAATAAAAAAACACTTTATATCAAAGGAAGAGTTTTACAAAATTTAAATCTTAGAAGTAGCGATAAGGATGAAGTATGGGACAACTTATTGAATATGTACAAGCGATTAACCAATACAGTTATAAAGGGAGCAAAATTAAAAGCAACTTATAGATCCAATCAAATAGAATTTTATACCGATGATGATGGATATTTTGGTACGTCGCTGGAAATTACAGATGAATTAAACAACATTGGGGGATGGTATGATATAGAACTGGAATTAATTTCATCATCGGTACCATTTAAAAAACCTGTTACAGCAACTGCCAAAGTGCTTGTTCCTGCATTGAATGCAAGGTTTGGAATTATAAGCGATATAGATGATACCATATTACAAACAAATACCACCAGTATCATCAAGATGGCATATCAGACTTTTACAAAAAACGCGCGCACTCGAGTTCCTTTTCATGGCGTATCCGCATTTTATCGTGCACTTCAAAAAGGCCCTACCGGAATTGAAAACAATCCAGTATTTTATGTTTCAAGCAGTCCTTGGAACCTTTACGACTTATTAATTGATTTCATGGCAATGCATTCGATTCCTACAGGACCAATTTTCTTAAAAGATTATGGATTTACCCGACATAAAATAGTAGCTGAGGGGCATATTGTTCATAAAACGAAAAAAATAAGAAAAATTATGGATGCATTTCCTGATTTAAAATTTATTCTTATCGGCGACAGCGGACAAGAAGACCCGGAAATATATTCAGAGGTTGCTAAACTTTATCCCGGACGGATTCAGGCAATTTATATTAGGGATGTAACATTGGATGAAAGGGATAGAGAAGTGGAGACCGTTCTGCATGGCTCTAGAATAGAGATGGTGTATGCAGAAAATTCATACTCAGCGGCACAACATGCACAATTGAATGGATTTTTAAATTCAGAAATGTTGCCGGAGATACTTCACAGTGTAGAAAAAGATTCCGTAAAGGAGGAGTAACTTTAATTGTTACTATTATTACTCCATTTTCAAAACCAAAATTGTTAATTTACACTGAAACTCCATACATTTCTTCTCGCAACGACTTCACTTTTTCATCGGAGAGGTACTCATCGTAAGTCATTCGCTTATCGATAATGCCGTTTGGTGTTAATTCGATAACTCTGTTAGCAACAGTTTGCACGAACTGGTGATCATGAGAAGTAAAAATTGCTACGTGTCGCCAATCGGTTAATGCATCATTAAAAGCAGTA
>JBBQVM010000098.1:0-10294 GCA_038211525.1 Bacteroidia bacterium | reverse complement strand
TAGGAACAAATACGCTCAAGAATGAAAAAATGGATTTTGAAGTTAATGGTTCCGGATTTATGAAACTAGATGTGGTGACTACCAAAATTTCCTGTGCTGCCACTGGATCCGGTATCATGCAGCTATCTGGACGCACCAATTCCTTTGATGCTGAAATTAATGGTTCAGGATCAATTAAAGCTTATGATCTTTCTGCCCTTACTTCCAGAATAAAAGTGAATGGTTCAGGTGAAGCTTATGTAAATATTGGTGAATCCTTAAAAGCCACAATTACGGGAAGTGGTCTCATTAATTACAAGGGAAGTCCGGAGGTGCAACAGAACATAACCGGTAGTGGTACCATTGAAAAGGTGAATTAATATAATGAAGGAGGAATACGAACAGAAAAGTATTATCTTAAAAGGAAAACATGGTAGGGATTTTTTAGCAGATATCACTTTTCCCAATAAGGAAACCCAATCACCTGTGATTATTTTTTCACACGGATTCAAGGGATTCAAAGACTGGGGGCCATTTAATGAGGTGGCGAGTTTTTTCGCTGAAAAAGGCTTTATTTTTTTGAAGTTTAATTATTCGTTTAATGGCACAACACTAGAAAATCCAATTGATTTCGTCGATCTTGAAGCATTTGGCAATAATAATTTTACCAAAGAATTGGATGATTTGGATGTGGTGATTGCATGGGTCACAGAAAACGCTAATTCCCTCCGGGCAGATCTTTCTAAATTGTTGTTGGTAGGACACAGTAGGGGTGGGGGAGTTTCCATTTTAAAAGGATTTGAAGATGAAAGAATTCGAAGCGTAGCCACGTGGGCATCTGTAGCTGAATTTTCCCGACACATCAGCAAACCTGAAATTCTTTATTGGAAAACCAATGGTGTTTTATACATCGAAAATGGTCGTACAGGACAACAAATGCCCTTGTTTATTCAGTTGTATAACGATTATATGAAAAATCACAAGCGTTTCAATATCAAAAATGCGGTGAGCCATTTTAATAAACCATTGCTGATAGCTCATGGGACATTGGATGAAACCGTGCCTTTCAGTCATGCATTAGAATTAGTTAATCTGAACACAACAAATGCAAAATTATTGGAGATCGTAAGTGCAGATCACACTTTTGGAGCTGCTCACCCTTATGACATTTTAGGGTTGCCTAAACATTTTTATGAGCTGGTAATTGAAACTGATTTATTCTTTAAAACTACATTAATAAATCATTAACAGCACAATTCTTTAAAGAATATGAAATTCTTGGTGGTAAAAGAGAACGGTTTATTTATCTTCGCGCCATTAGTAAATCCATGAAAATAGCTATAGCGGGAACACGAGGAATTCCTAATAATTACGGAGGATTTGAACAATGTGCTGAATTCCTTTCGGTTTTGTTAGCCGAACGAGGTCACGAAGTGATTGTTTATAACACTCATTACCATCCTTACCAGAAAAATGTCTTTAATGGTGTATCTATTCACCATTGCTACAACCCCGAGAATAAAATTGGCACAGCAGGTAATTTCATTTACGATTACCTTTGCATGAAGCATGCTATAAAAAATAAGTGTGATGTTTTATTGGTATTAGGATACACCACAGCTTCTGTTTTTTACCCGCTTATTAATTTCAAATCAACTGCCCTGATTACCAACATGGATGGCTTGGAGTGGAAGCGCGATAAGTGGAATTCCACAGTAAAGAAATTAGCAAAGTGGTTCGAAAAACTAGGTGCATTATATTCTCAACACCTGGTTTCTGATAATGAAAAGATAAGAGAATATATCTTCAATACCTACAACCGTGATTCAGACTATATTGCCTATGGCTGCCTCCCTTTTAATGATACTGAAGAAGCTATTTTGTCGGAATATGAGGTAGAGAAAGGCTCGTATGGAATTGTAATTGCAAGAATGGAAGCTGAGAACAACATTGAAATGATTCTCGAAGGATTTTCCCGTTCTTCACAAAAAACCAAATTGTTGGTTGTTGGTAATCCGGTTACTGCTTTGGGCAAAAAAATGGTTGAGGTATATGGAAATGATCCCCGGATTAGGTTTACTGGCGGAATTTATAACCTGAAACATTTGAATAATTTGCGGTATTTTTCAAAATATTATTTGCATGGACACTCGGTTGGCGGAACGAATCCATCTCTTTTAGAAGCAATGGCCTCTAGTTCATTGGTTATTGCACATGGGAACGATTTTAATAAAGTTATTCTTGGTAACGACGGACTCTTTTTCAATAGCGCTACTAACCTGATGGAAATTCTGAATTCGAGCACCTATGAACCAGGATTCCGGACAGCAGCCATTGCTAATAACCTGGTTAAAGTCAAAAATATTTACAATTGGGAAAATATAACCAACCTTTACGAGCAGCTTTTTCAAAAAGTCACCGGCAAATAGACTGTTCACAATTTTAGTTCAAAACTTCTTGTATCTTTTGTAACTTTATGGAAAAATCTACCCAAATTTGAGCATTCCAATCCTGTTTCTTTTATGAATAAAATTTGGCACCTAATTTTCATCTCTCTCTTTTTACTTACGAATGTAAAAAGTGCCAAAGCTCAGCATTACTACTTACCACTCAACCAGGATGTGATGGCCCGTTACGATTCATCACTGTACAAAGTAGGAGTTGATTTACATACTTCAATTAAGCCTTATATTAGTGATGAAGTTGCTGCTGTTACTTCAGTAGATACTTTAGCGGCTTACGAGATTAAAGATTCAAAATTCAATAATTCTCTTGTAGGTAGGAAGTTATTAAAACAACACCTGGTTCAGGTTCGCGAAGATGATTATTTTCTCTATGGTGATATCATTATGGAATTTAATGCAGGCCGGTCGATGGAGGATACTTCGAATGAAAATAATTTTATTAATTCAAGAGGAATATCAGTAGGTGGTACGTTTGGTAAGCACTTCTCTTTTAGTTCCTCTTTTTTGGAATCACAAGCCACATTTTCTACCTATATCGATTCAGTAATTCGCGAAACTTATGTGGTTCCCGGTGCTAGCCGTATTAAGAATTACGATAATAAATTCGATTACGGAACAGCTACCGGAACAATAGCCTTCTCCCTAAAAAAACATTTTAGTTTTCAATTTGGTCACGATAAAAACTTTATCGGCGACGGATACCGTTCCTTGTTGTTATCTGATAATAGTTACAATTACCCATTCCTAAAAATCAATGCTAGTTTCTGGAAAATAAAGTACATGGTTTTATATGCTCTTTTTCAGGATGGCCCCTATATTACCGCCAATGATGATGAGGCCTTTCGCAGGAAGTATGGAACTTTTCACTATCTGGATATAAACATTGGAAAACGACTAACTGTAGGGGTATTGGAAAGTATCATTTGGAAATATGATTCCACCAGAGCGTTCGATATTAATTATCTCAATCCGGTAATCTTCTTACGTCCTGTAGAATTTTCAATCGGCTCACCTGATAATGCCCTTATAGGATTCAACACCAAATACAAGTTGAACAGTAAAAATTATTTGTACGGGCAGCTAATGCTGGATGAATTCAAAATAAAAGAAGTTCGTGCCGGAAACGGATGGTGGGGCAACAAGCAGGCATTTCAGCTTGGATTTAGGTCGTTCAGCACTTTCGGAATTAAGAATTTAAATATCGGTTCTGAATTCAATTATGCCCGACCTTATACCTATCAACATAAAAGCTCCGCCACATCGTACTCCCATTACAATCAGGCACTTGCACACCCATTGGGAGCCAATTTCTGGGAATCGGTTTCAACGTTAAGCTACTCATTCAAACGATGGAACTTGAATATAAAGGTTAATTATGCTAAAGTAGGCTACGATATTGACAGCACCGGCGCGCCTAAAAATTATGGAAATAGTGTTTTGTTGAGCTACATAGAACCTTCCAATTCCAATCCTTATGGAAACGAAACGCTGCAAGGCCGCGAAACAACACTGATTAATAGCGATTTCCGTTTGTGGTATCTGGTAAATCCTGCTGCCAACCTTGTCTTGGAAGCTGGCACACGAATCCGAAAAACCGATAATAATTTCGGATCCACTCAAACCCTATTTTTCTATTTTGGAATCCGTACCACACTTTGGAATCGATATCTTGATTTTTAGGTTTAAAAAGCTGCCTCACAAAAATCAATTTTTACTTTAAAAAATGGTGCAACTTTTGAAATATTTTTGCATTTTCAATACTCAATAATTCCCAATTTGGTTCATTTATCCTATAATTTAGGAAATTCACCGCATAAATTGATCATTTAACAAAAAATAAGAGTGTAGGTCATAACTACGACTTACATTTGCTGATATAATAAAATCACCTCATGATTGCTATTGCTTTTGCATGTTTAACCGCGTTCGTCATCACTTTTTTGGCTATTCCTTCTATTATCAAAGTTGCTATTATAAAAAACCTCTTTGATGAGCCCGGAGAAAGAAAATCTCACAAATCGAGCATCCCAACTTTAGGCGGACTGGCAATATTTGCAGGGGTAGTGTTTTCGTTTACTTTCTGGTCGTCGGGTTTTGAATATCAGAACGCACAGTATATCATTGCAGCAATAATTGTGATGTTCTTTATTGGAATTAAAGATGATATCATTGAACTCACTGCCAAGAAAAAATTTTATGGTCAGTTACTTTCGGCAATCATCATTGTGTTATTCGCGAACATCAGGGTTACTAACCTTTTTGGAATATTTGGGATTTATGAGATTCCTTATTGGTTAAGTATTTTATTCTCATTATTCACTATTCTCACTATTGTGAATGCATTTAATCTGATAGATGGAATTGATGGTCTTGCAGCAGGTATTGGTGCCATTGCATCTTTTGCTTTTGGTTTGTGGTTTTACAATTATAACCAGATTTCCCTCTGCATTCTTTCATTTACTTTATTTAGTTCGTTGCTTGCATTTTTGGTGTATAATTTTTCACCCGCCAATATTTTCATGGGTGATACAGGTTCACTTATAGTTGGACTTATTCTAGCAATATTAGCTATTAATTTCGTTCAATTAAGTTTTGCTTCCCCACCCTATTCCTTTCCTTTCCGCTCCAGCCCTGCAATGGCTATTGCTATTCTCATTATTCCTTTATTCGATACACTTCGAATCTTTATCATCCGTATTGTTCAACGAAAGTCCCCCTTTCTTGCCGACAGAAACCACATGCACCATGTGTTGCTTGATATGGGTCTTTCACATAGAGGTGTTTCATTGACCTTGTATGGGGTGAATATTCTATTTATTGGTGTTGCCTTGATACTTCGCGACATTTCAAGTCTGCATTTACTTTTGATACTTTGTATGATGGCAATTGTTTTCAGCCTCGTTCCCTACCTTTTCAGAAGCATTAATAAGGTGAAGCCTATCAAGGTAAAGACATCCTAAGAAACAGTACTAATTTCTATAAAGTTCTTGTTTTTAGCACTTTACAATTAGGGCAAACTGTGTAGTGAAAATTCGATTTTAAAACATTTTTCGTAAAGCACTTAACTTCAAATTGTTGAATCAAAATCAGTTTTTGAAGTAGCGACAAAAATCGATAGCACCTGATCATAGCTCAAAGTGAATGTTGTTCAAAAATTAAAGTGCTGTTTTCCAGTAACTTGGACGTGTAGCGATACTTATCTGTGAAGAACAATTCCAAATTCCCATTCGCGTTGTAAGAAAGCACCAATTTTGGTCAAATATTTCTTAATTTTGAACGATCTTTATTGAAGTCACACAAAATAATTCTCAAACCACCATTGATTTGATGAAAATTAAAATATTGTGTTTAATAACACTGCTTGGAATAACCTTATCGTTCCCCACATTTGCCCAACAAAATGAAACCGTTTCCAATGAATCATCTTTTCAAAATGATCCCATTGTAGAAATGCTTGATAGTCTTATTACCCTCAATAATGTAATTCGGTTCAATAGTCAGAATGCTTTTGGAGACGGAATAACGTCTCCTTCATCGGAGTCCCCACAATACAGTGATGAAATTTATGCACAACGAATGGCTAAAATTTATTCGCCCATTCCACTAGTGTACAATGATCAGGTTAAAAAGTACATCGATCTTTACGCTTATCACAGAACCACATTAACAAGCCGAGTTCTTGGTCTTTCAAATCTTTATTTTCCATTGTTTGAAGAAATTCTGGATAAAGAAGGATTGCCACTTGAATTTAAATACCTATCAGTTGTTGAATCGGCTCTAAACCCGGTAGCTGTTTCAAAAGCAGGAGCAACAGGATTGTGGCAGTTCATGTACAATACAGGAAAACTTTACAATCTTAAAATTAATTCCTATTACGATGAACGCAGAGACCCCGTTAAAGCATCGTATGCAGCTTGTAAATATTTTAAAGACATGTATGCAATTTATGGCGATTGGTTGCTTGTTATTGCTGCTTATAACTGTGGACCAGGCAATGTAAACAAAGCAATAAAGAGATCAGGTGGTAAAACAGATTTCTGGTCGATATCAAAATACCTTCCAGCTGAAACAAGAGGATATGTACCAGCCTTTATTGCTGTAACTTACGTGATGAATTATTCTAACGAGCATCATATTTTCCCTGTTGCTCCTGCTTATAATTATTTTGAAGTTGATACCGTTGCTATCGATGGTGGGATCTCTTTACGGAAAATAGCCGAAGCTATCGACTTACCAATTGATGTAATTACTTATTTGAATCCAATTTACAAAAGAGGTGTAATTCCTGATACCGAAAATTCAAACTACCTCAGGTTACCTAGCAACAAAGTCGGTGCTTTTATTGCAACAGAACAAACTTTATTCGATCCTGTTGCGCCTCCAACAGAACCTCAAATTACGTTGGTTTCTGAAATTAGTAATTCACTTGAAGCCAACAACGCTTCTGCCCGTGAAAGTGGTTCCGAAAAAAGTGCCGATGGCAATTATAATATAGTTAAAAAGAGAGTACGCAAAAATTATGTAGTGAGATCCGGCGATAACCTGTCCGCTCTTTCTAAAAAGTTTGATTGCTCCCTGGCTGATTTAAAATCCTGGAATAAACTAAAGTCCAATTCTATCATGAAAGGTCAGCAGATAAGTTACTATACGCAGGTTACTATAAAAGTACCTGTGCCACAAACTGACCTAACCGCAAAAACTGATTCAGGTGCCAATCAGCAAGCAATTAAGGCAAATGCTTCCACCGATTCAACTAAAGATATTTCGGTGTCGCAAGCCAATACTTCACCTGCTACTGATCAAACAAAAATTATTTATCACATGGTTCAAAAAGGCGACACTTTGTGGAACATTGCACAACGTTACGAAGGTGTTACCGTAGAACAAATCATGAAAATTAATAGTATCAATAATATTACAAATCTGAAACCTGGCACTAAACTTAAAGTTAAAGTGAACGGTTAAGATGAAAGGTAATTTATCTTTTTTAGTGCTGATTTCTTTATTTACAACCCTATTTTTTTCATGTGATCAGCAATCGGTTAAACCATCTGCAACAGGACGATCTGGTGAATTAATTGTTGTGGTTGATTCCAATTTGTGGAAATCGACGGCAGGACAAATTTTGCGCGATTCATTGCAAGCAGATTTCCCCGCACTTCCACAATCAGAACCAATTTTTAAATTGGTCCATGTTCAACCTTCCGGATTCAAAAATATTCTACAGCTTCATCGCAATGTTTTAATGGTGGAAACCGGTCCGGTTGCAGGTGGAAAAAATTACGCACTTACATTTAAACGAAATGTTTACGCCGATCCGCAATTGGTGCTCAACATAAGAGGCATTAACAACTCCTACCTCGACACCGCTCTTCAAAAACTCACCGGTTCAATTATTGCAAAATTTTTAACGGAAGAACAAATTCGCAATATGGCTGCATTTCGGTCTTTACCGAAGTCGAAGGTTAGTGAAGAAGTAAAATCTATGACTGGAATTGAAATGCCACTCACCGACGATTATTTTATTGCCAAACATGTTGGAAATTACACGTGGATCAGAAAGGAAACCATCCATACAACTATCGGAATTCAAATTTCAACTTCTCCATATCAAAATGATACGGCCTTTGATGCGAATGCAATCATCGGGGTTAGAGATTCTATTTCAAAAGTTAATATTCCTGGTCCGATGAAAGGTAGTTACATGACTACTGACAAAACATATCCACTAACAGTTGCTACATCAAAAATTGCCGATTCTTACTGTGTTGAAGTAAGAGGCTTGTGGCGTACTGAAGGCGATTTTATGGGTGGCCCGTTTCTTACTTATGTTATCCTGAATAAAAATAAATCTGAGTTAATTTACATTGATGCTTTTGTATATGCACCTAAGTTTAATAAACGTGAATACATTAAGGAATTGGATGCATTAGTTCATGCAATTAGTTTTTAAGCAGGCTTCGTAAAAATAGTATTTCGATCAAATTTTGGCCATCAATAAAAATACCGGAAAAGTAATTTTCAAACGATCACGGTCTCCCCATCTACTTTTAAATTTGGGAGTGAAATTAACCATTGGATCAGTGCCTGTTGCTTTTAGGTAATGCTGAATCGCCGACCAGGTACATAAAAAACCTAAAGTCTGTTCGCAGGTCCATTCATATTCAATACTAAAACCTTTATTTTCTATTTCCGAAAACGGAAAATGCAAATTTGCATATCCCTCATCCACTAACTTTCTTTCATCATCCCAGTAATCACCTAAAATATCAACGTATAATTCTTGGATGAGGTCATCCACTTCGTTTCCAAATTCGGGTAATTGATAACCAAACAGGGCAAGTGTGCCTCCCGGTTTCATTATCCTGGTTACTTCTGTATAAAAATCATTCAAATGAAACCAATGTGCAGCCTGTCCTACCGTTATTAAATCAAAAAATTTTTCCTGAAATTGGGTGGATTCTGCGCTACTTACCAGATATTGAATATTTTTTTTGGGGGAACCGTTTTTAATTTGATTTTCGCTGATATCAATTCCAACCACCCTTTCAAAGTGATTCGCCAATTGTGTTGCTACCTGTCCGTTTCCTGTTCCGCAATCAAGCGCATTTTGTCGACCGGTTGTATTTTTCAATATAAAATCGAATAATTCAGTTGGATAAGCCGGCCGATAAATAGAGTAGCCCTCTGCTTGTTTCGAAAAATTATCTTTCATCATATTATTGAGTTGGAGTTAATCTGATTTACTCTTCTTTTCTCTTAACATTTCGGCATAATTCAATCCTTTGGCCAAAGCATTCAGAGCCATTGCAATTCTATTGGCTTTGGTTGCTTCTGTCTTGGCGCTTTCTATCCATTTTGAATAATAATTTCGGTAGGAGGGAGGTTGCTTATAAAAGTTCTCTTTAGCTGTTTCATCTTCCTCTAAACATTCTGCAAAGTCTTTATCAATTTCATAGGTCGAATTATCTTCAGTTAATTCAAGTGAAATGATAGCTCCTTCTCTTTTGCCAATTTTTTTTCTAGTTTCAGCATTTAAAGAAAGAATGAAATTGCCATTTCCCATGGGCATCAGAGCTAAAAATGAAATCTTTGAATTGTTGATGGTTCCTTTCACCCGGAACGACTTTTTGTTACCTGGTTTCAAGGTCTGAGCTACATCTTGAGGAATTTCAATATAGGTCCAGCCGGTTTTTTCACCATTTTTTTCAAACCTGTAAATGGTTGCTTCAAATTTTACTTTTTTACCTTTCATTCAAAAAATCGCTAATCAGACTATAAAAATAGTACTAATCAGCGATTTTTCAAACGTAAGCCATAATACTTGTTAGCTTTAATAATTTACTTCAAGCACTTCTTGTGCATTTTTATTTATCATGCAAATGCACAAATAATTCCACCCATAAGTGCGAAGCATACGATCCAGAATCCTGAATTAATGAAAATGTATTTGAAGCTTTTTCTTTCAAACAATCCATTAACTGCTAAAATCGGAAACGCAAGAAAAACGCCTGTAAGTGTTCCATGCAGCGCACCATGTTTGAATGTTCTAAAGTTGTTTCCATACTTAGACATAAAATCGGTTACGTACCTGCCAATTTCTGAATTAGGATCGTTCATTCCGGGTTCATTAGCCAGCATGGAATAGAAACCGAATTGGTGAATGACCAGAAACTGTAATAAAGTAGCGGCCAGAAATGAAAAAATGTAGGTTAAGCCAAAAATTTTAATCATGTTGGCTCCTTTCATACTTTCTGCTGTCATTCCGGCTTCTCTCATCCATACATTACCGAATGTCTTTGGATTGTACCAGATAAAACCAATTAATAGTGGCACGATTGCCGCCAGGG
>JBBQVM010000097.1:0-10369 GCA_038211525.1 Bacteroidia bacterium | reverse complement strand
GCAACCCCTTTCGCAGTTAGGTATTTTAATCTTGCTTTTCGCTGGAAAATAATATTGGTCGTGCTGCCTAATGAACCACCGATGCTAACCAAATGCTGATCATCTAAAATCACAACATCCTCATTTTTAAAAATCGGGTCAACCGAAATTTTTTCAGGCGATGGATGCTCCCAGGTGTAATTAAATTTTTTATATGCATGAAAATTTAATTGTCCGAGTACTTCAAAATGAAGTAATACCAAGATAAATACAAAAGTTACTTTGCTGAAAGGATTCATAAAATTGTTTTTTTAAAAGTTAATAGAAATTAGGGAGTAGTGAGAAATAGCGTTCTTAATTGTGGAGACTACTGCTTGTTTCTACAACCAACAAGTTTAAAGTCTTAACTTATTCCCGAAGGTTGATATCACTACCTACTGCGAACCTAAATAAACGGCGCCACCTATTGAGTCGAACCCGGCTCCTGTAACCGAAGCAAGTGAGTTGTAATGGTTCGTGATTCTTAATGCACCAAGAAATCCGAAGATGATTGCTTCTTTAAATTCTACAATTTGATTTTCAGGAACTACTACATGTATGCCATGCCGTGAGACATGTTCGGTGATTGCTTCTACCAGTAAATTATTGTATGCACCACCGCCTGTTGTTAGCATGGTGGTGCCCGGAGCCGGTTGTAGGGATGCTGCTATTTGTATGGCTATATGTTCAATTACTGTTCGCATGCTGTCTTCAACAGAATACTTATTATTGCTGATAATTGGTAAAAAATTTTGCTGAAACCATTCCCATCCCAACGATTTTGGTGGCTTTTGTTGATAAAATGTGAGTGCATTTAAATCCGATAACAATGCCGGAATTATAGTGCCTCGCATGGCAAGTTCACCACCCTCATCGTAGGCTAATCCTGTTTTTTCAGCGAGGTAATTCAGCGCCATATTCGCAGGACAAATATCAAATGCCAATCGTTGATCTTTTTCAGTAAACGAAATATTAGCGATCCCGCCAAGGTTCAAGCAATACTTATGACCACCAAACAACTGTTCATCACCAACAGGAACTAAAGGAGCACCTTGACCACCTAATGCAACATCGGTAGAGCGAAAATCACAAACGGTATCAATGCCGGTAACTGCTGCTATAGCTGCACCACTACCTGCCTGAAAGGTAAATCCTTTTTCAGGCTGATGGAAAATAGTGTGCCCGTGTGAACTTATTAAATCCGGCTCCTCATTAATTTCATCACAAAATTCACGCACACATTGACCCACATAATATCCAAAATCGGCATTCAATTGAACCAATGATGCGGCATCACCAAGATATGCTTCTGAAAGACGTTTTTTCCATTCAGCAGTATATGGAATAGTGCTGGTAGCTATTACCGCAAAGCTCCATTTGTTATTTTGTTCCTCAAACGTACACAAGGCGATATCGAGTCCGTCTAAAGAGGTTCCCGACATAAGTCCTGCTACTGTAATTTCAAAAGCCATTGATTATTAGATTAAAGTTGAGTGCACAAGGATAAAAAAGTTTTGCTTCAATAGTTACTGCTCCCCGAAAAAAAGTTAATTTTGACCTCTTAAATCGAATTATTTACTATTATGAAGTTTGAATTTACCGAAGAGCAGTTAATGATACAGAAGGCTGCACGTGATTTTGCTCAAAATGAGTTACTTCCGGGTGTTATTGAGCGTGATGAGCACCAGAAATTTCCCGCAGAACAGATTAAAAAATTGGGCGAACTGGGGTTTTTAGGTATGATGGTGGACCCCAAATATGGTGGTGCCGGATTAGATACCGTCTCCTATGTGCTCGCTATGGAAGAGATTTCTAAAATTGATTCTTCCGCTTCTGTAGTTATGTCAGTGAATAACTCATTGGTATGTTGGGGTTTAGAGAATTTCGCAAACGAAGAGCAGAAACAAAAATACCTGGTTCCTCTTGCTAAAGGAGAAATAATAGGAGCGTTTTGCTTGTCGGAGCCCGAGGCCGGTTCGGATGCTACTTCTCAACGCACCACTGCCATCGATCAGGGCGATCATTATCTGTTAAATGGAACTAAAAACTGGATTACGAATGGTTCAACAGCATCCGTTTATCTGGTTATGGCACAAACAGATGTGGCCAAAGGTCATAAAGGAATTAATTGTTTGATTGTTGAAAAAGGAGCCAAAGGTTTTACGGTTGGCCCGAAAGAAAATAAATTGGGTATTAGAGGTTCCGATACTCATTCATTGATGTTTACCGATGTGAAGGTTCCTAAAGAGAATCGCATTGGTGAAGATGGATTCGGTTTTAAGTTTGCGATGAAAACCCTAACAGGGGGAAGAATCGGAATCGCGGCCCAGGCATTGGGAATTGCTTCAGGAGCGTTTGAACTTGCGTTGAAGTATTCAAAAGAGCGTAAAGCCTTCGGTAAAGAAATTTCTCAACATCAGGCCATCCAATTCAAACTTGCTGATATGGCTACTCAAATTGAAGCAGCCCGATTGCTCTGCCTCAAAGCTGCTTGGTTGAAAGATCAACATCTTGATTATAGTACCGCTAGCTCAATGGCAAAACTGTTCGCTTCGAAAGTTGCAATGGACACCACTGTTGAAGCTATTCAGGTGCATGGTGGATATGGTTATGTGAAAGAATTTCATGTGGAGCGACTCATGCGTGACGCAAAAATTACCCAGATTTACGAGGGTACTTCCGAAATTCAGAAAATAGTTATTTCACGTGCTTTGCTTCAATAAATAACCGGTTGATCCCGGGAAAACTATTTTAATAAATGAATTTCCCCAAAATTATCCTTGTCCTTTTTATTGGTCTGTTATGTTCCTGCGCCGCACAAAAAAAAACGGTGTACTTGCAGGATTCAGCTTCCTCTGCTACCAGCGGGAAAATGCCTGATTTTGTGTTGCGAATTAAACCTAACGACATCCTTTCAATTCAGGTTTTTACTATTAATACCGAAGCATTTCCCGGTATTGCTTCAACCGTTGATAAGCAGGTAATAGACAATCGATCACCCTATGAAAAAGGTATTATTGTTGACATCGACGGTTTTGTGGAACTGCCACTCATTAATAAAGTGAAACTTGCAGGATTAAGTATGATGGAAGCGCGTGATCTTTTAATTACAAAATTTGAAGAGTACATGGATGCTCCTGTAGTAGTAATTAAAAAGTTGAGTTTTAAAGTTACTATTTTAGGTGAGGTCAATAAGCCCGGATTGTATTACGTTACCAACGAAAAAATTTCAATGCTCGAAGTATTGGGTATGGCCGGTGATCTGAATAATTATGGCGATCGTAAGGAGATAAAAATTGTTCGTCAAACCAACGATGGTTATAAAGAAATGAAAGTGGATCTTACTTCTAAAGATGCACTTAATTCCGAAGCTGCTTATATCTATCCTGACGATGTAATTTATGTGAAACCGATTAAGAGAAGAAATATTTTAACAAAGAGTCCTACCGTTGCTGTTGTTACTTCTATTGTTGCAACAGCTACTATTCTGTTATCAGTAATTCTGAGAGACTTCTGACATGGCAATTAATAAAACGAATTCAAAGGCTGGTGACGATGATATAGATCTTTCGGGAATTTATAAAGGAATACTTGAAAAAAAATGGTGGTTTGTTGCATCGCTTGTTTTGTGTATTTCGCTTGCCGTACTTTATATTAAAATCAAACAACCTGTTTATGAAGCATCCTCATCGGTTTTAATAAAAGAAACCGGTAAGCCTGCAGTCAACATGGAAGATTTTTTGGCCGGCGATCTTTTTGGTGATCAGGCAAATATTGCTACCGAGAAAGGAATTTTGGGTTCACGTAGTGTGATGGATGAAACCATACAAGAACTCAATCTGGATGTGAGTTATATCAATACATCTATTTTTCCTAATAAACCCGCCTATAAAAAACAACCATTCATTGTAACGCTTGATAGTACCTTCACCATGATGAAGTGGCTGTATGATGTTCCTTTTAATTTAACTTTCGTTGATGAAAATAAATTTACAATTACTGTTGCAGCTGAAGACGAAAAAGGAAATGAATATAATTTTTCTAAAAGTTTTAAATTTGGGGATAAAATTAGTAACGACAAATTTTCTATTAGCATAATTGCAAATCCGTTAGGACAATTTAATGTAGAGTTTAAAGATTTTGAATTCATAATTAATTCCCGTACCGGTCAAGTGAACGATTACCTTTCCAGATTACGTATTGAATCACCTGACAAAGATGCAACCATCGTTAAACTCACCTTTCAAGATGATATACCCGAACGCGGAGTAGATATATTAAATACGCTTTGTAAAGTTTATATCAATTTGGATATTCAAGATAAAACAACTGTAGCATCTCTCACGTTAAAATTTGTTGATCAGCAGCTGGATGAAACCAGTAAGGTGGTAAGTTCTATTGAATCAGAATTGCAGGGATTCAAAGAAAAACATGAAACAGTTAATCTGAGTGATGAAAGTCGTGCTTATCTCGATAAAGTAAATTCGATAGATGTTGACAAAATGAAATCGGATATTGAACTGGCTTCATTAGATAATCTATATAAGTACATTTCGTCTAATTCCGAAATGACGGAATTAGCTCCCTCAACTATGGGCATCCCTGATCCTTTATTGGTAGAGCTAATAAGTAAATTTCAGGAGCTGCAGGCCAAGAGAAAGAGTTTATCTTATGGAGTAAAAAGTGCAACTCCTGCAGTTAAAATTATCGATCAGCAAATTGCTGAACTACGAGCATCCTTGATTGAAAATATCAGATCGATTCAACAGAATGTTTTAACAACCAACAAAGCTCTCGCCTCCCAGCTAGGTCAGTATGAATCAAAAATACGTCAGGTGCCGGAGATAGAAAGAGATCTACTTTCCATTCAACGCAAGTTTGATGTAAACCAAAATATTTATATTTATCTTTTGCAAAAGAAGGCGGAGACGAGCATTGCCAAAGCTGCCGCGATATCCGACAATAAAGTTCTGGATGAGGCATCGCTGGTTGAAGAGCCGGTAGAGCCTAATAAGAAAATGGTTTTGCTATTAGCCTGTTTTGCGGCATTAGCTATTCCCATGGTGCTGATTTTTATGCGGAAATTTTTAAAGACAACAGTAAGTAACCGGGAGGAAATTTTGCGATTAACGAAGATACCGGTTTTAGGAATTGTAGGGCATGTGAACAAAAATGATAATCTGATCGTAAATCACAATCCTAAATCTCGTATTGCGGAAGCATTCAGGTCAATCAGAACGAATCTCCAGTTTTTTGGATCAACTTCAGGAAATAAAATTATTCTCATAACCAGCTCAGTAGGAGGGGAGGGTAAATCGTTTGTAACTCTCAATCTAGCTTCGGTTTTTGCTATGTTGAACTATAAAGTTATCATTATCGGTCTCGATTTGCGGAAGCCTAAATTATATTTGGATTTCAATCTGATGAATGACACCGGGGTGAGTTCTTATCTTATAGGCCAATCGGATTTAAGTTCTGTTATTAAACCAACCGGTATTCCAAATATTGATATTATATCTGCTGGTCCTATACCTCCCAATCCGGCAGAGCTAATAAGCAAACCTCAAATAGGCGTGATGTTTGAAGAGTTGAAGAAAACGTACGACTTTATTATTGTAGATACTCCGCCGGTTGGAATTGTTTCTGATGCGCTATTATTAATGAATTATAGCAATATCAATATTTACGTGGTTCGTGAAAATTATTCCAGAAAGGAATACATTACTGCATTAGATGAACAATTTGAAGAAGGCAAATTTAAAAACATCAGTATTCTTTTGAATGATTCAGGTCATGGTCAATACTATGGTTATGGTAAAGGAAATGGCTCCGGATATTATGATGATGAATATTCTGCAAAGGGAGCTTCCAAAAGTTCCGTTGGTGTAAAAAGTCAAGCTTAAGAATTGCACATTCGTTGCTAGGTTTTTTTGAACCCTTCCAACAGCACTTCCATTTTTGAACCTCTCGAACCTTTAATTAACACTTTATATTCTTTCAAGTCCTGCGATTTCATCCACGCAAGTGCCTCAGCAGAGTTATTGAAATAATGAGCGTTAAAATTTTTTCCGGCTTCTTTAAAATAACTTCCTACCAATACCACTAAGTCAAATTTCAAACTTTTAATAAGTGAAATTATAGCTGTATGTTCTTTTTCAGTGTCAGTTCCCAGTTCCAGCATATCACCTAAAAAAACAGCTCGCTTGCCTTTGAAATTTTCATTGAAGTTCCTTAGTGCCGCTTCCATACTCGTAGGGTTAGCGTTATAGGCATCTAACAATATGTTTACATTTCCTATTTTAAGTTCCTGCGAACGCTGGTTGTCTGGTACGTAATTCTCAACAGCATTTTTTATTCCTTCTTTAGTAACCTCAAAATAATTGCCAATAGTAATGGCTGATAAAATATTTTCAAAATTATAATGCCCTGTTAATTTACTACTGATGTGATGATAGTTGGATTCATTTTTGGTTTTCCATTTTAATTGTACATAGGCACTATCAGTTATTGGAGTTGCAGTAATATCGCAATTTGGATGAGTGCCATATCGGATGATCTTTTGAAACGTTCCTGCCATTTTTTTAAGATATAAATTATCATCATTAATAAAAATGGTTGCATCATTTTGCTTTGCATATTCATACATCTCACCTTTGCCTTTTAGCACTCCTTCAAACCCACCAAACCCTTCCAAATGTGCTTTTCCTACATTGGTAATTAATACATGAGTAGGGCGCGAAAGGGCGCAAAGGAATTCAATTTCTTTCTGATGGTTGGCACCCATTTCAACAACTGCAATTTCATGATTTTTATTTACAGAAAGTAATGTTAACGGTACGCCTATATGATTATTGAGATTTCCCTTGGTGCAAATGGTTTTATATTTTTCGCCAAGCACACGACTTACCAGTTCCTTTGTTGTAGTTTTCCCATTACTTCCGGTAATACCGATAAAAGGAATTTGAAGATGCATTCGATGATGCGTTGCAAGTTGTTGCAACATGGTGAGCACATCATCTACAAACAGCAATCTGTCGTCGTGATTATTCGTAGGCTCATCAATTATTGCAAGTGCTGCTCCCAAGTCAAGGGCCTTATCCGCGAAAGCGTTGCCGTTAAAATTAGCACCCTTCAATGCAAAAAAAATACAGCCATCGGTAATCGATCGCGTGTCGGTACATATTACTGCACCATTTAAAAAGGTCTTATATATTAATTCAAGATGTTCCATTTGACGACTCTTAATTTTGAAAACAAATGAACAAAAAAAACGCCTCACACAAAGGGTGAGGCGTTTCTATTTTTTAACAACCTAATGGTTATTGATTTCTCTTGTTTCTTTTGCCTTTTTGTGAAAATCCAACCGGACTTCCTACACGGTGCATGGCACAACGGAAACCGATATAATCTGTTGCCTGGCGCTCATCAAGGAATCTGCGGGTTCCCGGTGACATCCAATAAGCTCTGTCTTTCCAGGATCCACCTTTATAAACACGTGCCTGATCATCAATCATAGATGTTATTCCATAATTGTAAGCAATGTAATCAGGCTCATCACCGTCGAGAGCATTGATATTATCGGATTTCTGATAATTACGACGGCCTTCGTTTTCAGCTTGTGAAACATCGCGGTACATAATACGACCTAATGAATCTTTTTCAGCAACTTGTCCCTCCTCATCGGTGAGTTGAGTTTTGAAAACATTTCCCCTGTATGGATTAAAGTCATCTTTATCTTCAGGAGACAAAGGACGATATACATCGGCAACCCATTCAGCAACGTTACCACCCATGTTATACAAGCCATAATCGTTTGGTACATAAGAAATTACTGGTGCAGTGATGTCGGCATTATCGTTCAATTTACCGGCAACTCCCATGTTATCACCTCGTCCACGCTTAAAGTTAGCAAGCATTTCGCCTTTGTATTTCTCATCGGCATTACGAACTACGTGACCATTCCATGGATATTGTTTACGATCGGTAACTCTTTCAAATACAGTATTTCCAACCAATCCTAAGGCAGCATATTCCCATTCCGCTTCGGTTGGGAGGCGGTAGCGAGGAAGCAAAATGCCATCTTCCATAATTACTTTACGGGTATCTCTGTTTGGATTGAGGTCATTTAGCGGACTCTTAACAAGACCCTCATATTGACCGGATAAATAGGCATCAGTATTAAAGTTATCTTCATTGATCTGGGCAGGATTGGTACGCATAATACCTTCACGAATCAAAATTTGTTCGTTTACACGATCTGTTCTCCAAGCACAAAAGTCATTCGCTTGCAGCCAGTTAACACCTACAACCGGGTAGTCGTTATAGGCAGGATGACGCAGATAAAGTTCCACATAAGGCTCATTGAAGCCAAGTTGTGATCTCCACACCAAGGTATCTGGCAATGCTTTTTTGTAAACTTCAGGATAATCGGTACCGAAAACACGATCGAGCCAATACAGATATTCTCTATAGTGGAGGTTCGAGATTTCAGACTCATCCATATAAAATGAAGAAACAGTCACTCTGCGTGGAATATTATCCCAGTCGATAGTAATGTCCTGTTCGGTTCTACCCATGGCGAAAGTACCTCCTTCAATCAGGATTAAACCGGGACCGGTTTCCTGTTCTTCGTAAGGAACTTTTTCAAATCCACCATTCTTTTCTTCATTATAATCCCATCCCGTCACAGAGGATTTCTCCTTTGAGCAAGATGTAAGAAACAAGGCTCCGGCTACAAAAGCCATTACCGGTGTCACTAATGAAATTTTCTTCATGTCCTTTGGTTCTAAGGTTTAGAATTAGTTGGCAAAGTTATAAATAAACTAGAATGAGGGGCAGCTTATTGTTCTGAATCTCTTCTTTTTAGGGCGACACTCGAATTGAACCCCGAAACTAATCTCGTGGGAACCCGCGGTGGCGTTGTTAGTGAGCTTCGAAACGGTTACGTCGTATGAGTAGCCAAATTTAAACAATCCTTTTTGAACTCCGATTAATGCGATAAAAGATTCGCTGGAAATAAACGATCCCTTGCCAAAGTTACCCCTGTACCAAAGCCCGCCAATAATTGGTGATTTTAGTACGTAGAGCCCTACATTCAATTGGTTAAAGCTTGCTTGTTGCTGATATAAAATGTTTGGAGAGATGTACGTTCCCTCATCGCGACTCGCAGCATACTTATATACTTTGGTATCACCAACCGGTAGCATAGCACCAATGTGAGCCGTAATTTTCATTGGAAGCTCTGAGCTGCCTTGCACTATAAAGGCCTCATCAGGTTGGGTGAGGTGATTAACCGCTATTCCTCCATAAACCTTTGAACTGTAAGCGAGTATACCTGCTGAGAAGTCGGCAAATGATTTTGATTGGTCGGGACGAGTCTCCTGAGTTTGATACACATAGCCATATCTAGGATCAATCATATCCCCAAAATAAAGTTTATCCCAATCTAGTTTTTTCTGTACCCAAGTAGCCTGAAGGCCCAAACGGATAGAGAAATCACGACTTAAATTAAGCTGATAGGCATAAATTCCACTAATGTTAGTGGTGTTAATGGTTCCTTCGCCGGCTTTATCGTTCATTACCATTAATCCTAACCCACCTGAAACTGCGTCAACATGCTGATCGTAAGTAGCAGCATAAGTGATGAAGGTCTTCGAAAGTGCCGGCCACTGGTTCCTGTAATTCATTCCGATACGAGGGCATCGCGCCGATCCCGCAAATGCAGGGTTTAGGTACAACGGAGCCGCATAGAACTGAGAAAATTCAGGATCCTGAGCAACTGATTTTTCTGAAATCAGGCTCGCCAGGCAAAGGCACACAATTATTATTCGCTTAAGCATATTCCACCTTTTTAGTCCTGAGTTATACGGATAACTGGCATTTGGTTACACGTTATGCTGCAATAAACGCACAATGTGTCCGTTAAATTTGCGTTCAGAATCTTTTTATAGCCCTACTTGTTATAGTAAACACAAATATAGTTGATAAAAAATTGAAATTCCAAACAAAATAAATTGAATCATTACAAGTTATCTGTTGTTATAATTGCCAATTCTTAATTTTGTAAAAATCTTTTACTCCTGTTACACATGGTCCCCATGATTAAAACAACCAAATTAATTCGATTTTTTTTAGTACTTTTCTTACTTGTAGCCGGGTTTATACAAGACTTGCCTGCACAAAGAAAGGCTGCAAGCACTATTATTCTTGATTGGAAACCGGATCTGGTTTCAGGTGCTGCCGAGTCGCCAACGGTAAAAATAATGAATTTTGATGGGGCTCAATATGATGGATCTCTTAATTCATTGCCTTATTATAGTGAACGAATAGTAAATCCCTTTCCGGGAAGAGA
>JBBQVM010000096.1:0-10396 GCA_038211525.1 Bacteroidia bacterium | reverse complement strand
CATGAACTGGCACCCGATTCAGTTTTGAATTTATGGGATTCAACTTCATACGTAACATTTACACCTGCTATAAAAGGTGCCTTTAAATGGAACTCGGCAAAAGAACTCGTTTTTTCTCCTTCCGGAGAATTTAAACCTGCTACCGCCTATACTGCTTCAGTTAATAATTCCATTCTTAAATTTGGTGGCGCTCAACTGAAGTTGAAATCGGATAAATCCACATTCAAATTTCATACACCCTATCTGGTGGCACTTAATACAATTTCGTGGTGGAGTATGTCGCCGGACGAATCGGGAATGGTGAATCTGAATGTTTCTTTCACCTTTAATTATCACATAGACCCGGCCGTTATTATCAAGTTTATTGAATTAAAAATAAATGGTACGAAGGAAATTTTTCAACTATCCGATGGCGGAATCGCCACAGTACTTACTTTACATTCCGATGCGTTACCCAAAAGTTTAGTCAGCGGATGCAAACTTGAATACGTTATAAACCAAGGCGCTATTTGTCAATCGTGTGAACTTGGCAATCCGTTTCAATATACAGGCAACGAAGAAATTGCAGCACCCGACAAACTCGAAATCACTCATCTGGAAGGTGTGCTTGAAGGTGTTGGCGGAAGCATTATGGTGTATTGCAATCAGGGTGTAGTTTCAAAAAATATTAGTAGTCTCATTAAGATAAATCCTGCTGTCCCTTTTACAGTAGAGCCTAACGGAAACGGTTTTGTTATCAGCGGCAAATTTGAGGCCGCAGGTAGTTACCAGGTTGATATCGACAAACAGCTCACAGGCACGTTTGGTGGTATGATGGATAAAAATTATACCGCATTGGTTCCTTTCGGACAAATGGAACCTTCCATAGGATTTGTATCAAATAAGGGCGTTTACATGTCTACCGAATCATCGCGTAAGCTGGCCATAAATATTGTGAATATTCCAAAAGTAAATGTTCGCATTTTTAAAATTTATGAAAATAATATCAATGCTTTTATGCGTTATCACCGATATAACGATTATTGGGATGATGAAGGTGAGTCCTCCTTTGGATTTAATGATTACAACATCGATAATTTAGGTGATGTGATTATGGATCAGGATTATGAAACTAAAAATCTTGCCAACAATAATGGAGCCCGGTTATTAAATCTTGATTTTACTGAACATAATCAGTTTCGTGGAATTTATCTGGTGACCATTTATTCCACTGAAGACCGCTGGCGAAAGGCGAGTAAAATGATTTCCATTTCCGACATTGGTTTAATAGCACGGCAAACTAACGACGAAATATTTGTTTTCACCAACTCCCTCAAGGAAGCCAAAGCACTAACCGGAACAAAAATAACTTTCATAAGTACCAACAATCAGGTATTGGCTACAGAAACCACCAATGGAGAGGGTGTTGCAACTATTAAATCATTGAAAAATAAGTTTCCCGGATTTAAAGTTGGATTAATCACTGCAAGGACCGGTAACGATTTTAATTACATGTTGCTAAATGATTCAAGAGTGGAAGATTCACGATTTGATGTAGGTGGCAAAACCGACAACCCCTCCGGATATGAGGCTTTCATTTATGGTGACCGGGAGATATACCGACCGGGAGAAACCGTATTTTTCAATACAATTATTCGAACTTCAGATATGGCTAATCTGGTCCAAGTGCCTGTAAAATTTAAAATTCTTATGCCTAACGGCCGGGAATATATGAGTATGAGAAAAATACTAGACGGCCAGGGATCTTCGGAAGGATCGTTTCAATTGGGATCAAGTGTAGTTACCGGAACATGGACCATTGAAGTGTATTCTGCTAACGATGTATTGCTATCCTCCAGAAATATTAGCATTGAAGAATTTATTCCCGACCGCATCAGTGTAAACGCTGAAACAGATAAGGATAGCTTCTCTGTTGGTGATTCAGTTAGCTGCCAATTAACAGCTATGAACCTGTTCGGAACACCGGCGACTCAAAGAAATTTTGAAATGGATTTTAGTTTGAGAAAAACTATTTTGTATTCAAAAAAATATAATGATTACAATTTTACTATTTCCGGTGCTGACAACATTATTTTCAATAATGTACTTCGTCAAGGGAAAACAAACGCAGATGGAAAAGCCGGTGAAAATTTTACAATTAGTTCCGGTTATAGTTATAGCGGATTATTGAAAGGTAAAATTTATGTAACGGTGTTTGATGAAACCGGTCGTCCGGTGAACAGAGTAAGAGAATTTAATGTGAGCACCCAAAAAACCTATTACGGAATTAAGTTAAGCGATTACTATAACAACGCCCGTCAGCCAATGCAAATTGCTTTAGCTGCTGCTGATCAGAATGGTGAGCCTGCAAGTTCATCTTCTGCCAAAGTGCAAATCATTAGAGTATATTGGGAAACAGTTATGGAACGAACCTATGGCTCCAAGTACAAATATGTTTCTCAGAAACAGGAGCGAGTATTGGTAGATAAAACAATAAACATATCGAAAGAGGGAGCTACACTCGATTTTACGCCTCAAGAATCGGGTCAATACTATGTTAGAATAAACGACCCGGCTTCAAACACCTATGTGCAGTCTGAATTTTATGCTTACGGTTGGGGATATACTCAGAACACCTCATTCGAAGTAAATAATGAGGGTCAGGTGGACATGGAATTTGATAAACCGAGTTATCATCCTGGTGACAAAGCCAAAATTTTATTCAAAACTCCTTTTGCAGGAAAACTATTAGTTACTATTGAGCGGAATAAAGTATTCGATTATTTTTATATTGAAACCGACAAACGCTCGGCCTCAATTGAAATTCCTGTTAAAGAAGAGTACCTGCCTAATGTGTACATTACAGCAACATTATTTCGACCGTTAGATGAGGGTATTATTCCAATTACCATTGCACATGGATTTGCACCACTGCTAGTTGAAAAATCAAGCAACAGGCTTCCTGTAGAGATTAAAGTTGCGGAGAAATCAAGATCAAATACGAAGCAACAAATAACAATAAAAACATCTCCCAAATCAGGAATTGAGGTAACGGTAGCAGTTATTGATGAAGGAATTATGCAACTTAAAAATTCCAAGAGTCCTGATGCATACGGATACTTTTACCAGAAAAGAGCCCTTGAAGTAAATGCTTTTGATATTTATCCTATGGTGCTTCCCGATATTAAATTTAATAGCTCCAGTACAGGTGGTGATGGATATGATTTACAAAAAAGGGTGAATCCTTTAACAAACAAAAGAGTAAAACTTGTGGCCTATTGGAGCGGTATTTTAAAAACAGATGGAAATGGAATTGCGACTTGTTCGGTAGACATTCCTCAATTTTCAGGCGATCTTAGGGTGATGGCTGTTGTATATAAAGACAAAACTTTTGGAAATGCAGAAAAACACATTAAGGTAGCAGACCCTATTGTGATCAGCCCTTCCATGCCACGTTTCTTGAGTCCGGGTGATACCCTATCACTTCCTGTAACCATTACCAACACTACAAACAAATCGCAAAAAGTAACTGTTAGTGTCGGTATTGATGGGCCGATGAAACTCATTTCCTATGAATCAACGTCATTAAATGTAGAACCCAATCAAGAAATTAGACCCGTTTATAAGATTGCAGTTGAAAGAAAAACAGGTGAGGGAGCTGTAACTATTAAAGTAAATAATGGCAGTGAACAATTTATGGATAAAACAGCTATCACTGTTCGTCCGGCAGCCTCGCTTCAAAAAATAAGTGGTTCGGGTGAAATAGTTGCAGGGAAAACAATAATTATTCCCATGACAAATAATTTCCTTCCTAACAGCAGAGATTCAAAGTTGATGATCAGTAAATCGCCCGTAATTCAATTTACAGATCAATTATCTTACCTACTCGGTTATCCCTATGGCTGTGTAGAACAAACAATTTCAACCGCATTTCCTCAATTATATTATTCAAGTTTGGTAAAATCACTGTCCAACAAACCAGGTAATGTTGTTGAAGTAAGTTACAACATACAATCGGCAATTCGAAAATTACAATCGATGCAACAGTATAATGGATCGTTGAGTTACTGGCAAGGAGGCAATGAAGAAAGCTGGTGGGGTTCGGCTTATGCATTTCATTTTTTAAATGAAGCAAAAAAAGCAGGGTATGAGGTACCGAGTGATATTACCGACAAATTAGTGAATTACCTCTCCTTAAAAGTAAAACAACATCCTACTGAAACTTATAGTTATATTGATGAAAAAGGAGCCCGCATAAAAAAAGAAATTCCTGCAAAAGATATTTTTTACTCACTCTATTTACTTGCCTTATATGCAAAGGCAGATATTGCCACAATGAATTTTTACCGATCGAGAACCGATGAACTGGCAATGGATTCTAAATATTTATTAGCTGCATCCTATCTGGCTTGTGGTGAAAGAAAAGCATATTCCGATTTGTTACCTTCACTTTTTGCCGGTGAGCAATCTATCAGAAGTACCGGAGGAAATTTTTATTCTTACGTTCGTGATGAGGCACTTGCTTTGAATGCATTATTAGAAACCGATCCTACCAATTCACAAATAGGAGCCATGGTAAAACACCTTTCCATGCAAATGAAACAAGAGGATTATCTCTCCACTCAAGAGCGGGCGTTTTCATTTCTGGCTCTTGGGAAGTTTATGAAAAGTAATGCTGAAACAAACGCAAAAGCAACGATTACTGCTAACGGAAAAAGTGTGGGTGAATTCAAAAATGAGGATATCACCATTTCGAAAGGAATTAATTCAGGTAATTTAACGGTAACAACAACCGGTACGGGTAAATTATTTTATTTCTGGGAAATGGAGGGCCTTTCGGCAGATGGCAGCTTTAAACAGGAAGATAGTTATTTGCAAATAAGAAAAACATTCTTCAATCGATTCGGGCAACCTATAACAAACTTAAATTCGGTGAAGCAAAACGAACTTGTTGTGGTTCGTCTCTCATTAATTAATTTACAACGAAACAAAGTAGAAAATATAGTTGTATCCGATATTTTACCAGCGGCGTTTGAAATTGAAAATCCCAGGATCTCAGCAGTACCTGAATTATCATGGATTAAAGACAACTCATTGCCCGATCACATGGATATTCGTGATGATAGAATCAATTATTTCACTTCGATAGAGGCTAAACCAATAAATTTTTATTATCTTGTGAGAGCGGTTGCGACCGGAAAATTCTTAATGGGGCCGGCAAGTGCTGATGCGATGTACGACGGCTCTTATCACTCCTATCATGGCGCAGGCAGTGTAACGGTTACTCCCTAATAGCTCGGGGTGGATCAAAAACGTCCTCAACTTGCAACATTAAATTTATCAAATCATAAAACTCTCATAAAATGTGGACTGAAGAAAACAATCAATTAAAAAAAACATTCGTATTCAGAAATTTTGTGGAAGCGTTTGCATTTATGACGCGAGTGGCGCTTACTGCTGAAAAAATGGATCATCATCCAAACTGGAACAATGTTTACAACAAGGTAACTATTAGTTTGAATACGCATGATGCCGGAGACATAGTTACTGAAAAAGATCGAAAATTGGCTGCTGCAATTGATAAACTGGCCGGCTGATAATATAGCATGTGGCGGAAAAAGCTATTCGTTTATTTTAAACGCAGTCTATTAATTGGGATCGGATTCTTTTTGCTGTTCCTGTTGATGAATGCATTATTTCCTCTTCGATCTTTTCCAGGGTTTAGTCAGATAATTGTAGATAAAGATCAAAATATTTTACATGCATTTTTATCTAAGGATGATAAGTGGAGAATGGAAGTTCTTTCACAAGAAGTAAATCCTGTTTTAAGAAAAGCATTTATTTATAAAGAAGATAAATATTTTTATTATCATCCCGGTGTAAATCCGGTTGCAATTATTAGAGCCGTTTTTAACAACATTGTTGCCAACAAAAAAACCTCCGGGGCTTCTACTATCACTATGCAAGTGGCGCGATTATTATATCCTGCCAAAAGAAACTATTTAAATAAATTTACTGAAACATTTAGAGCATTTCAATTGGAATGGAGCTATTCAAAAGAGGAGATTCTGTTAATGTATTTAAACCTTGTTCCTTACGGCGGAAATATTGAAGGCATTAAAGCTGCTTCCTATTTTTATTTTAAAACAAAACCTGAGTACCTTAACTTAAGCCAATCAGTAATTTTATCTATTATACCTAATCGTCCCGGTTCTTTGCATCCCCGAAAGGGAACCAAACTTATTACTGCCGAGCGTAACAAATGGTTGAAGAGGATGTTGGAGGAAAACATAATGGATAAAAAAATAATTGGGGAAGCAATGGATGAAGCTGTGGAAATGACCAGACGAGAGGCACCTCCTGCCATTCCGCATTTGTCGTACAGATTACATACCATGTTCCCAAAAAAAAATATTATTGTTAGCACTATCGATAAAAAAATACAAGAACGTGCGGAGGTAATTTCATATAACCATTTTAAAAGATTAGCTCTAAGAAATATACATAATTTGTCGGTGCTTGTAATTGAAAACAAAACCAGAAATGTACTCGCTTATATTGGATCACCTGATTTTAAGGATGTATTTCATTCCGGACAAGTAGATGGTTGTAATGCAGTTCGCTCGCCGGGCAGTACTTTGAAACCACTAGTTTATGCTTTAGCAATTGACAAAGGGCTAATAACTCCGGCAACCATGTTGGAAGATGTGCCGGTTAATATTTCAGGATATGCGCCTGAGAATTACAATTCAAGATGTAACGGAATGGTAACAGCATCGCGCGCACTGGCATTTTCATTAAATATACCGGCGGTTGATTTATTAAATAAAACAGGTTTAACCCAATTCACCAACCTAATGCGAAGAACAGGTTTTGGTTCCATCAAAAAAGATTCAGATATGGGCTTATCGGTGATTTTAGGAGGGTGTGGTGTTAAGCCCACCGAGTTGGTTGCCATGTATGCTGCATTGGCTAACGGTGGCGAATATACCCCAATAAAATATATTGCAAGTGATACCATTAACAGAAAGTCGGTAATGGTGAGTAAAGCGGCGGCATTTATGGTTACCGAAATGCTTACCGGACTCATCAGGCCCGACCTGCCCAACAATTCTGAAAGTAGCACCCATGTACCCAAGATTGCATGGAAAACCGGAACCTCCTATGGCAGGCGTGATGCATGGAGTGTTGGTTACAATCAAAAATATACTATTTTAGTATGGGCAGGGAATTTTAATGGCGAAGGCGTTGCTGAATTAACCGGTGCAGAAATGGCAACACCGCTGCTGTTTGAATTATTTAATTCACTCGACTACAATTCTTCGAGTAACTGGTATGTTGCTCCGGCCGGAACCGATATTAGATGGGTATGTTCACAATCGGGTTTACCTCCGGGAGAATTTTGCACCGACCAGGTGATGGATTATTTTATTCCGGGTGTATCCCCATACAAAACATGTTCACACCTAAGAGAGGTTATGATTTCAGCTGATGAAAAAATTAGTTATTGTACCAGATGTGTTCCTGAGAATGGGTATAAAAAAATAGTACTTGCGAATTTATCTCCGCAAGTATCCTCCTTTTATTCCATTAATGGTATTGACTATCGCAAGACTCCACCACACAATCCTAATTGCACCCGTTTGTTTACCGAAAATGCACCAACTATCACTACCCCTTTAAACAATAAAGAATACCTACTCGAAAAAAATGCCGATCAGCAAATAAAATTAACGTGCAATGCAGATTCGGATATCTCCTGGATTTATTGGTATATTAATGATAAGTATTTGTGCAAGGTAAAATCCGGCGAACAGGCCTTTTTTACTCCTCAGGCCGGTGAATACAAAATTTCATGCAGCGACGATAAAGGCCGGAATTCGGACATCAAAATTACGGTCAAGTTTTTTTAAAAAGTCTGTTTATCAATTATTTACAAATCACACCCATTTATAGTGGTGATTAATCGGTTAGATTTTATTAATATTGTGATTGAAAAATCTATAAAATAAATATCTATGAAAAAAACCTTACTTACATTAGCAGTGGCAGCAATGATCGGAACGACCGGCTTTGCACAAACTGTAATTTTTGACAACGGATCTATCTTTGACCTTCCAGCAGGTGGAGCCGGTGGAGCAAATGCTTCCACTTTACATGATGGAATGACTACCTATGGTGCCGGTCATGCCCTTTCATCCGGATTCAGAGTTGCTGATGATTTTACAGTAGCACCCGGAACAACTGTTACCATTGACTCATTAGTATTCTTCTCTTACCAAACAGGTTCAGGTAACGTTTCAACCATCTCTGAAGTTAATGTTAGAATTTGGAACGGTGTTCCTGAAGATGGTGTGAGTGCAACTGTTTTTGGTGACAACACCACTAACATTATGATTACTACCGAGTGGTCAGGAACTTATCGCACAGGTGATGTAGGCGCAGCATGCGATCCTGCAACTTGTATTGATCGTCCTATTATGAGAAATGCCTGTATTGTTGGAACAACACTTACTCCCGGAACTTACTGGATTGACTGGCAAACAGGAGGAACAGGTGCTTCAGGACCTTGGGCTCCTCCGGTAAATTTGGGTACAGGAACTCCTGTTTCAGGCAACGGAAAACAATACGATCCTACCGCAATGGTATGGAACGATCTAATAGATGCCGGTGCAAATGCTCAGCAAGGATTACCTTTTCTGGTTGTAGGTACTATCTTAACCGGAATCAATGAAATTGAAAGCAATAATAACGTTACCATTTTCCCAAATCCTGTTCATGAGTCAACAACTGTTACTATCAATGCAACAATTACCTCTAATGATAATTATGTGCTAACTGTTTATGATGTATTAGGAAATGCAGTTAGAAAGATAGAGAACATTAAATCTAAATCTTTCGAATTGAAAAGAGGAAGTATGACTAACGGAGTTTATTTCTATGAAATGACAAACGGTGGAGAAATTGTGAAAAACGGTAAAATCGTTCTTCAGTAATTAATTCTACTGCAAAAAAAATCCCTCGTCTGTTGACGAGGGATTTTTTTTTGAACTTATGCTAAGACCTATGATCTATTTTGTATAAATCCACGCATTTTCTACTTCAGTAGATTTAATTTCAGGCAAAGCATCGGTCGTTTGAACAAAGCTATCGGAACTAAATAAACTTACCATATACAAACCATTATTTTTCCCAATCAATACTGCTTCATTACCTTTTGCCTGCATTTCAGTAATAAATTTTTCAGCATTTGACTGTAAGCGAAAACATCCGCCAATCACAAAATACTTTTTATTGGCAACATCAATTGTTACAGGAGTAGCAATTGGTTCATCACCTGTTTTTATTTCAGCAATCGGCGCTGAAGAAATCACCTCCTGATTTAAATCTTTGGTAATATCTGGTTTTGTTAACAGTGGTTCATCTGATGGATTTACCGGTGTATCGTGCAAATAAGAATTTGCGGGTGGCACCTCAAAAGGTGATTTGTATTCAAACTTTATTGCGTGCGGAGTTTCAGTGGATTCACCTTTCCATTCATTAATATACTCGTTCATTCTTGAAAAAGGGAGTAAGGTAGAAAGGTTGTTATTAAATTCATTTACAACAGGAGGCAACATAAATAAAAACGCAAGCACTGCTGCAGCGGGTACCACTTCAATTACTTTCCATTTAAATGGCTTGCGCGAAGTTTTAACTTTCTGTTCGGGCAAATTAAATGGAATTACTTTTGGAATATTTTGTTCGGCAACTGCGGTAACTTCACGCTTAATAACCGGAGAATGCAATGCAGGAAGTCCGAAAGAACTCACCAGATAATTTACATTTTGATCGGGTAAAAATTGAATATTGGTTTCAGTATCGAGATACAAAACACCAACTTTCTCAATCTTCAATTTTTGCCCGCTCTTTAAATTTTTCTGAGCCTCCTTCACATATTCACGCACAACATCACTTGCATCTAAATAATTCAAAGCGGTGCGCTGTGCAATGTGGCTTGCTAAAAGCCCATCGTTATTTTTAAGAGAAGAATTAAAGGCTAATTTCTTTGAAGGGGGATTAATAACGTGCAAAGCCGGGTTGATGGATGCCGGATTGTAATTGGCAATAAATCCACCTAAATCTGTAACAATCACACAATCATGATCATACAGCAATTCACTAATATAATTATCTATCTTCACTTTCAAATTCCTTATTCGGCTAAATTAAATGATTTTCATGCATAAATAAAAAAAAGTTGGCGAAAAGGTGCGTCATCGCCGTGAATCAATCGTTTTGATCAAAATATTTTTCCAAAAGGGCAACATCCTCAGGAATATCCACCGCCATATTTATGTGATCGCTAAGTGCAGTCATTATTCGGAAACCATTTTCGAGCCATCGCAATTGTTCCAATGATTCAGCTCGTTCCAGT
>JBBQVM010000095.1:0-10465 GCA_038211525.1 Bacteroidia bacterium | reverse complement strand
AATACCACTATTTATGGCACCGATATATACCTGGGATTTAATCTCATCCAGAGTTTCGAATCCACCTTCGCGCAAAGCATCCCTATGGAACGGCTCGATAACGGCGACTATGTCAGTCTGGAAGATTTCGTGAGCCGTACCCGCATCACCATCGAACAACTCATTCTACTCATCCGCCTCGACTCCTTCCGGTTCACCGGCACCGATAAAAAGCAACTGCTTTGGGATGCGCACATGCTGCTGGGTAAAACTGTTCCGGCACCTACCTCACAACAGCTCTTCGCCACACCCGCCAAGCACTTTGAATTGCCGGTACTGGTACATCAAATAGTAGAAGATGCATTCGACGAAATGGAACTGCTCGGATTTCCCGTTACTCAATCCGGATTTGATTTATTAAAAACCGATTTTCGAGGAGAGATAAAAGCAAAGGAGTTGGTGCATTACATTGGTAAAAAAGTAAGACTGGTAGGAAATCTCGTTACCATTAAATATGTTAATACCGTTCGTGGTGACATGATGAACTTCGGCACATTTCTCGATGACGAAGGAAATTTCTTCGACACCACCCATTTCGCACCCAGCCTTAACCGTTATCCTTTCAAGGGACGCGGTGTGTATTTGATTTTAGGAAAGGTAGTGGAGGAATTTGGTTTCCCCAGTGTAGAAGTGGAGAAACTGGCAAGGCTGGAGACAGTTAGTGATCCGAGATACTAAAAAAATGGAACACAGATTTGACGGATTAAACGGATTTACACTGATAAGATCCGTTTTTATCCGCCCAATCCGTTCAATCAGTGTTCCTTTAAATTATCGGATAAACTTAGTCTAAAAGTACAAGTTTTTTTACAATTTGAGTAGTGCTGTTCTTGTACACAACCGTATAAATTCCTTTTGCAAGATGACGAAGGAAATTTTTTCGATACAGTTCACTTCGCAGATAGCCTTAACCGTTATCACTTGGTATTAAACAAAATGGAACACAGATTTGACGGATTAAACGGATTTACACTGATAAGATCCGTTTTTATCCGCCCAATCCGTTCAATCAGTGTTCCTTTAAATTATAGGATAAACTTAGTCTAAAAGTACAAGTTTTTTTACAATTTGAGTGGTGTTGTTCTTGTACACTACAGTGTAAATTCCTTTTTCAAGATGATGTTGAGTAGGAGAGAAATTTAATAATGTTTCAGCTCTTTCCTGAAAAACATTTTGCCCTTCAGAATTATAAATAATTACTTCAGCATCGTTTTGAACAGGATTTGAAAAACTAAAATTCAAATCACCAACAGAAGGATTGGGATAAACAGTAAAAAAATCATTAGATTTTATTGCAGGAGTCGATAAAGGATCCACCTCGATCCTGAAATCATCAATAGAATAACCATCAGAAATAGTAGAGGCATCAGAAATAAAAGTAATTCTGAACTGCACATCAGGATAACCATACAATTCATCAATCGTTAGTTCAGTTTTGGTCCACTTCAAAGTATGTCCATCCGGATTAATTAGTTCAGGAAATGGAAGGTAAATCCATGAATCGCCATTGTCAATTGTATATTGTACGGTAAGGTAATCCCATAAATATTCTGTATTGTAATTGGTCCAGAATGATATTTGTGCGATTGAAACTGAAGTGAAATCGAAAATCGGTGATAGCAAATGACAAATACTATTATTGGTATAGCCCGAATTGAGATTTACATCCCAGCAATGGGTACCGGAGTATGCACCAATAGTGTATCCAACAGTTGGAGTCCCCAATTGCCAGGTTGTACCCATATTATTATCCCATACGCTCCACCCGTTAGTGCCACTTTCAAAATTTTCAAAATAAGGAACCTGAGCATGCTGCGAATATCCTTCAGTTAAATAAACAACGCAAAATATAAAAACAAAGTAAATTTTTTTCATGTATTCAGGGTTTTAGGTTAGGATTTCAAATGCCATTAACCCGACATTTCAAAAGTGAAAGTAGGAAAAACCACACCCCAGCCAACAGGAATTTCAGTTTTTATACTACCAAGCCCTAAAATCAGTCCAAAGTACTAGACCAGAAAAAATACCGGTTGAATGTGTTGAGGTATCACCAAAAGAGGAAGATGGGTATGGAAAGCATACAATTGTGTTTGACTGGGATCGAAGATCGACTCCATAATGGCCCTGTGATGTGTTATCATTACCAGCATATTGGCTTCAATATCTGATGATAAAGATTCCAAACTTTCGTGAAATTCATTCGAAGGAATTACTTTGCAAAGGATCTTTTTGTATGAAGTCTGTAATTTCAAGTGTGCTGTCAATTCCTCCAATTGTCGCTCAAATCTACCATCAGAATCAATACCAACATACAACAATAGAATAGCTGATTGTTGCAATTTCACCAGATTGATGATCTGTTCAATAAGTTTATCAGCTCTGTGTTCTAGATCAATAGCAAGTATAACTTTACGGATGGGTGTGTAGGATGCCTCGTCTGGAACGGAGAGTACTGCACAGTGTGCCTTTCGAATAACTTTGGTGGTATTGCTACCAAAAAGTGTTCTGGAAATAGTTCCTGTTCCCCTGGTGCCAATAATAATGAGATCGATATCACTCTTTTTCGCTTCATCAAGTATTAAATTCACGATATTTCCTTCCCTGAAAACAGAAGTTAGTTCAACTCCATTTAAAAATGGTTCGGCTTTCAAAAGATCAAGTAAATGATCAGGCGACAAATTTCCCTTTATATCATTAACAAGCGAATCAGGTTCAGTAACATGAATAATGGAAATGGAAGCTCCTGAACTTTTAGCAAATGTTACCGCGTATCTTAAGGCATTAATTGAAGTGGGAGAGAAATCAATCGGAACCAGTATTTTTGAAATTTTCATCTGATTTAATTTATTTGAAATATTAATTTCTCACAAATAAAATCTATTCCAAATACAATTAATATGATTTCAATCATGCCACAATCTTTTCTCTGCACGATTGCTGAGTGTAATTGCGTTTGAATTTTAGCAATTAAAAGTTTATCAAATTTTAAAGTAAAATATAATTTAACTGAAGAATTAACTTTTCGGGTTTCATTATTGCATAACAATTTGAAAACCCTGCAAATCTTCAATTCTAACTAGTTGGGTGGTTTAATCTTATTGCCTTCGCGGAACAATAAACATACCCGACATAGTTATCGGAATTCCTGTATTGGTAGAATCAATTCGTTCCAAATGTGTGAAATAGGTTCCTCTAATATATTCGTGGATATTACCGTATTCTAAAACGGAAATAAAGTCATTTAAACTGTTAATATCATCAGGATAATAGTATATACCATCAAGTATCATTGAAACGTCACTGTTGCAATTGAGTGTTGGACCCAATGGAAAAACCCCTGAATTGTTTCCGCAGAAGTCTATTTGAATAAGACATTGTTTATGGCCCGGAGAAGTATAGCCTGAAATAATTAAACCGGTTGTTGGACCTGATGGCGAGTAAATAGTGTTGGTTGTGGTGGTGTCAATAATAAATTTCTGATTGTTATATCCATCACCATTAATAATTATATTACTTTGTTGGTCCACGTTGCAAACTGTGAGATCACCAATAGTAGCAGCAGAACCTATGGGAGCCGAAATGATAGATGTTGCTCCTGAATAGTTTCTAACGTAAGCTACTAAATTTAACGGTAAATTAGGTAGTACATTCAAATCAATCGTGCCATTGGGACAGTATTGAACCACCGGCAATTGGGATCCTGTTACGATAACAAATCCAGAAACAGGGTTACCTGAACAATCTTTCAAATTCCCAACTAATTTAGATGTGGAACAAGGTATTATTAGATCCGGTAAATTATTTGTTGAACCCGTTACAAAAGGACCTTCCTGTATTATGTTACTATTTATAGTGATGCCCGAATTCATACTTGCTAATACTTGAGCATTTAATTGTGAACTGTAGGGCCATTGTGCAGAATAAATGCCGTTTGAGTTGGTCGTTAATGTGTAAATTCCATTAAATAAAATAGTGGTATTTGCTAAAGGAACACCAAAACAATCTTTGACAATTCCATGAATATTTATCATCGAAACCGGATAGTCACAATTCCACCATGTAAAATGTGCAACATCACCTTGAAAAAAAGTTCCCACCTTTAATGCATTTCCTTCCTCTTTCCATAGTGCGCTTTTCTCATCAAAATACCAAAGAGGAATCAATGAGGTGGCTTGAGATAATTGAGCGTTTGCAATTGAAAATTTTAGAGTAGCTTTTTTTTGAGGTGCAAGGTTTAATTGCTGCCCGGCAGAACCGACAATTTCAGTTTTCATCATCCCAAAGGATTCAAGTATTTTTTCATTACCTTATAGATCAATTGCCCGTAAATCACCACCAGGTATTTGTTCTATATAATCGGGTTGATCAGAATTTAAATATTTTGCATAAATTTTAACATTACCATTGTAAGCATTTCCCGATTGATCTATAAATGCGTTTTGTGGAAAGCTAATTGAAGAACCATTATTTAAGTTAATGATACCTCCATTTTGGGAGAGGAAGGAACCTGAAATAATTTTTGGAATTAATCGTAAATTACTGTAATGACAAGTCCCTGTTTTAATAAAAGTTACCGCTTTAACCGCATCAAAATACCCCTGTTTACGAGCACTTATGATAAATCTGCTTCTGTTAACTTTTACCCCTTCAAAAAAATAAACACCAAATCCATTGGTAACCGAGTTATTTCCTTCAACGGTAACTGTGACTCCACTGGAAGGTTGTCCCAATTCATCAGTGATTATTCCTGTTATATTTGTTTCAGATTTGTTTCCGGAGGATGACGTGTCATCTTCAAGATAATCAACTGCATTTTCGCAGGAATTAAATGAAAGTAATGCTATTAAAAAAATGAGTGCATAAAAATGGTGTCTTTGCTTTTTCATAGAATTAGGTTTGAAAACGGTTAGGATCGTAAAATCTAACTCAAAGACGCTTCTCGGCGGTTAAGGGTTGCAATGCTAGTAAAAGCATTGCTAATGAGCACCTAAATTTTATATAGCTGATTAAAAAATAGGAGAATCTGCGATTTTAAAGATTCTTACAAAAAACAAATTACCCAATAAAAAATTTATTTTTTTAGATTTACAAGAGCTTCAGCGGTTTTTAAGGCTCTATAAGCATTCACAATCCCGCCCGAAGCGCTCAACGAAGTAAACTTTACTTTCTTTTTACTGCCTGGTCTCCTGGTTTTAATATCCAACTTAATAACAGATTCCATAATGATTAACCGGACCTGCGGAGCAGTAAGGGTTGGATAATAGGATCGAATGAGTGCAGCCACCCCTGCAACTACAGGTGATGCCATACTGGTTCCATCGAGGTTTTCATACTTTCCATCAGAAACAGTTGAATATATTGAAACTCCCGGAGCAAAAACATCCACATTTTTTTTACCATAATTTGAAAATCCGGCTACATTTCCCGAAGAACTAATTGCTCCAACATCCATCCAGGCCGGCTCACGTGTCTTGGTTGTTTCATAAAAGGGATTCGGAAAATTTTCTACCTTATCGTTATTTGTCGATTCGTTTCCTGCGCCATGAATCATGAGTACGTCTTTAGATGCGGCATAGCTTACCGCTTCATCCACATATTTTTTATCGGGAGAATAGGATTTGCCGAAACTCATGTTAATTACTTTAGCTCCATTGTCTGCCGCATAACGGATTGCATTAGCAACATCTTTATCACGCTCATCACCATCGGGAACTACTCTTAGTATCATTAACTTCACATTTTCTGCTACTCCTTTAATTCCAATATCATTATCACGAACAGCTCCTATAATTCCGGCTACGTGGGTTCCATGCATCCCATCAGGGCCTTCTAAACTATTATTGCCATAGAATCTATCAGAAAGATCCTCGTAGTTATCTCCTACAATCGCTCTGGAATCGTATTCAGCATTTAACTGGTAATTAATCTGCGTACTGAACTGTTTATATCCCTTATAAATATCATCATAAATAACATCAAATGTAACTCCCCGTTTCATTGCAGCTGAAATTTCTCCTTTAAGTTTATTGAAACTCTCATCGGTGGGATGATAATTTTCAACATCCTCTGCTGTGAATGTTTCCTTACCAATAGCTAGTTTTAAATCATCCAGTTGCTTTTTTAATTTGGAATAAACTTCTAACCCTTTTAAATCCTGCTTCCGTTCTTTAGCTATGTCCTCTTGAACCTTTTTGTAAAGTGCAAACTCTTTTTTCTGATCAGCATTTAATCCGGATTTACTCTTTCCTTCATATAATGGTTTGTATTTTTTGTAAAGCCTTATTGCCTCGAGGTTGTCGTATTCAACATCACCATCTTTCCCACCAATAAAATTCCAGCCATGAACATCATCAACATATCCATTATTATCATCATCAATTCCATTATCCGGAATTTCATTTTCATTGGTCCAAATGTTCGCTTTCAAATCAGGGTGGTCAATCTCTGTTCCACCATCAATAACGGCCACTATAACTGTTGTTGATTTTTTACCTGCGAGTAACTTTGCATAGGCAACATCTGAACTCACCCCGGCATATTGATCAGTTGAGGGATCCTCGTTGAACCAGTTCTGAGAAAGTTGTCCGTAAGATTGGGTACCTAGTACGGCGAAAAGTAAAGAAAACGCTATTTTTTTGAGTTTGAACATACTATTTATTTTTTTCAAATATATTTCTAAATTTACAATATACAAACTACATGATCATGAAAAAAATTACTTGTTTTTAGTCAGCAATACATTTACAACTTTCTGTTTGAATCGTCCGCTTAAAGTGAATGGTAATAAGGTTTCTACTAAAGTTAACAAATTAAATTGCTATTTGTGCAATAATTTCCTCTGAATCATTCCTCGGTGAATTAACCAGTTCCGATACCGGATAAGCTTTCATTTCAGATTCAGGATAAGTTTGGAGCATTTCGTTAATGGCTTTTGCATCAACATTGGCACTCAACCATTTCGATTCGTCCTCTTTATTCAAAATAACCGGCATCCGATCATGGATTGGATTTACCAATTGATTGGCGGCAATCGTTATAATGGTAAAAGTTGGAATCATCTCTCCTGATGATTTGTCAATCCATATATCCCATAATCCTGCAAAAGCAAATAATTCATCTCCTTTTAGCCCGATCCGGTAGGGTTGTTTGTGTTTAGAAGGAAGTGGTTTCCATTCGTAAAATCCATCGCTGATCACCAGACATCTGCGTTTTTTAATCAAATTACGAAATGATGGTTTCTCAAAAACTGTTTCTGATTTTGCATTGATCATCTTATTACCAATGGAGGCTTCTTTCGCCCAGGAAGGTATTAATCCCCACCTGAACATCTGCAATTCATAAGGCTTGTCGTCGGTTAATACTAGTGCCAGTTGACTCGGAGCAACATTGTAGCGCTTCACCAGATCATTAGAATAGAACTTCGCATTAAATCGTTTTTCTATTTCCAGTTCTTCCTTTGTCAATGAAAATCTACCACACATGGAATTATGATGTTTATCAGGTTATTTAGGGAGGTAAAGTTAGTTAAAGGTGATTATTATCATGATGAATTTTTTGAATTCTTTGGTAATTTGCACGTAAATAACATAGGTTATGGCTGTATATCACCGTCAAGGCAAAATACCTGCAAAGCGGCACATTGTTTTCCGCAAAGCAGATGGATCCCTATATCATGAAGAATTATTTGGGACAGAGGGATTTTCGGGTGTTTCATCATTAGTCTATCATCTATACCCGCCAACAATAGTTAAAGAAGCCGGAAAACCCTATTCGGTCAGACCTGAAATTGCCATTGAAGACAATTTGAAGGCATTAAGTTTTCAGGGATTCGAATTACCTTTCGTTAATGACTATCTGGAAAGTAGGAAAACACTTTTCGTTAATAACGATCTGCATATTGGTCTTGCTGCTCCTTCAAAAGGAACCGATGATTATTTTTTTAAAAATGCCGATGCCGATGAATTAATTTTTGTTCATCAGGGCGATGGTATTCTTAAAACCAATTATGGAAGTATTGAATTTGGGTACGGTGATTATCTGGTAATTCCACGAGGCACCATATATAAAATCGAATTTGAAACCGCTGAAAACAGGCTCCTGATTATTGAATCCTTTAGTCCTGTAGTTACACCCCCAAGGTATCGCAATGAATACGGACAGATGTTGGAACATTCTCCATTTTGTGAACGCGATTTCAGATTACCTGAGAACCTTGAAACCATTGATCAAAAAGGCGATTTCCTGGTCAAGATTAAAAAACGTGGTCTCATTTATCCTTACGTTTATGGAACTCATCCATTTGATGTAATAGGTTGGGATGGATATAATTATCCATATGCATTCTCAATTTTTAATTTTGAACCTATCACCGGACGAATTCATATGCCTCCTCCGATTCACCAGAATTTTCAGGGAAATAATTTTGTGATTTGCTCCTTTGTTCCCAGGATGTACGATTACCATCCAAATGCGATTCCTGCTCCATATCATCATAGTAATATTGATTCTGATGAATTGTTGTACTATGTGGATGGTGATTTTATGAGTCGTAATAATATTAAGAAAGGACAAATCACATTACATCCTGCCGGTATTACTCATGGCCCCCATCCAGGCGCAATTGAAAGAAGCATCGGTAAAAAATCCACCAACGAATTGGCTGTGATGATTGATCCTTTCCAACCGGTAAAAATCACAAAAGCAGCTATGGAACTCGAAGTAAATGATTATTATAAATCGTGGATGCTGGAAGAGTTTCATGTGTGATTCAATTGGAATTGTTGTAACTTATTATCAGTATTCCTGAAAACTCAAACACAGTTCAACTTAGCAAATCAAAAAAAAATTATTAATAACTGTAATTCGTTAAATCATGGACAATTTAGCAACAGTAAAAAATTATTCTTACTCTGGTGAAAAAGTTTTTGAAAAGGCACAGGATTTTTTGCCTATAAATGGAACCGATTACGTAGAATTATATGTAGGTAATGCAAAACAAGCTGCTCATTATTACAAGACAGCTTTTGGGTTTCAAACTTTGGCATATAAAGGATTGGAAACAGGTAGCAGAGATGTTACATCCTACGTATTGCAACAAGGCAAAATCAGATTGGTTTTAACAACTCCAATGGATCCCGACAGTGAAATTTCACACCATATCAGGAAACATGGCGACGGGGTAAAAGTAATCGCACTTTGGGTGGATGATGCTGCAGCTTCTTACAATGAAACTGTTAAACGTGGCGCCAAATCATACTTGGAACCAAAAATTGTGGAAGATGAAAACGGGAAAGTGGTTTTATCGGGGATTCATACTTACGGTGAAACCATTCACATCTTTGTAGAGCGTAAAGATTATAATGGATTGTTTCTTCCAGGTTTCGTAAAGCTGGAATCAGAGTACAATCCTTCTGCACTTGGATTAGAGTATATTGACCATATGGTTGGTAATGTGGAGTTAGGTAAGATGAATGAATGGGCTAAATTTTATGAAGAGATCATGGGTTTTGCTAATCTGGTAACTTTCGACGATAAAGATATTTCAACTGAATATACTGCCTTAATGAGCAAGGTAATGACAAATGGTAATGGTCGCATTAAGTTCCCGCTGAATGAACCCGCTCATGGATTAAAAAAATCACAAATTGAAGAATATCTCGATTTCTATCGGGGGCCCGGTTGTCAGCATATCGCCGTTGCTACGAATAATATCGTTCATACTATTTCTGAAATGAGAAGAAGAGGAGTAGAATTCTTGTTTGTTCCCGGTAGCTATTACGACACGGTTTCTGATCGCGTTGGAATTATTGAAGAAGATATGGACGTTCTAAAAAAACTTGGTATAATGGTAGATCGGGATGAAGAAGGCTACCTCTTACAGATATTCACCAAACCTGTTGAGGACCGACCAACCGTTTTCTTCGAAATAATTCAAAGAAAAGGTGCCAAATCATTTGGAAAAGGCAACTTCAAAGCCCTGTTTGAATCTATCGAGGCCGAACAGGCAAGGAGAGGCACTCTATAGTTCTTTAGTTTTATAGTTCTTTAGTTCTTTATTGTGCTTTCCCAAGTATTAGCAATGGTTGGTTCTTTGATTTCCGGATATTGAACCGGTTGAAGAATTAGTTCTTTTGTTTATCAATTAAATAGCACATCATCAAACCTACAATTAAACATGTAGGTAAAAATACTTTCCTGGTAAGTGAGTTGTAAAGGGAACAGTCGGTAAGGATGGATAATTTAGGATTGAGCCGACTGCTTCCTTTTGCATAATAGCTTTTCAGAATACCTTAAACAACAGGTATTTAATTGAATTTCAGTCAATTGTATCTCAATTGATTTTCCAATAATTATTTTGTTTAATTTTCGAACCTACTTCGGTTTCATGAAAGCAAAATACCTTGAAATGCTCCTTAATGGAGGGTTT
>JBBQVM010000094.1:0-10497 GCA_038211525.1 Bacteroidia bacterium | reverse complement strand
TACAACGTTCTTTATATTTAATTCACTTTGGTGATTGGGTTTCCTGGTACCTCTCCGAAATCAAAAACATTGACGCCACCGAAGTAAAAGTAATCGACTTCCTCAAAGGAGAGCTTTCGAAAATATAATTCATTCGCAATTCGTAGCATTCGTACCCGAAGGGCATTCGTAATTCGTAGCCGAAAGTATTTTCGAAAAGAACAAACCTCTTACTTCCTACTTTCAATCTGAAACTCTATCCTTCTATTCTTTGCTTTATTTTCGGCAGAGGTATTTGGTGCTATGGGTTTTGTTTCACCATACCCTTTGAAGGTAAGTCGGTCTTTTTCAATTCCATTTGAAATAAGAAAATCCACCACACTTTTCGCTCTATTTTCAGAAAGCAATAAATTGTATTCTGCTTTGCCATCATTATCGGTGTGGCCCGAAATTTCTACTGTTAGTGTGGAATATTCTCTTAGCAACCTAACCAGGCTCATCAAAGTGGTTTTGGAATCGGACTTGATTTCAGATTTATCAGTATCAAAAAATACATTGTTCAACACAATGTTATTTCCTGCTTCCATCGATTTCATGGCAACACTCATTTCAATTTCACGAAACGATGCAGAATCCGGAATGTCGAAATTATTCGATTCAAACATATAACCATCTGCATATACGAAGGCGCCATATCGTCTTCCTGATGGTAAGGATACCAGGTATTTTCCGGTTTTACTATCAGTAATAAAACTACCAATACGTTCCTGCTTGTCGAGATCAATCAGTTCAATATAAGCAGCCAATGGCAACTTAGTGATGGCGTCGGTCACAAAACCTTTTAAAACCGACATACGAGTTACAGGTTTATCAGCTTCCGACAAGAAAGTGACTTTATAAAGATCCTTTTCACCAAAACCATTATCTGTTATTGAGGCATAATATGCATTGTTACCATTTGCTGAAACAACAAAATAAACATCATCATCGGGAGTGTTAACGGGAAAGCCAATATTTACCGGCGACTTCCATGCATTGTTACCAAAATTGGAATAAAATACATCATATCCCCCCATACTGTTATGCCCCTTTGAAGAAAAATAAAGAGTCAATCCACCGGGATGAATAAATACACCTTCCTCATCATACGGAGTATTAATAACAGCGCCTAGGTTCAATGCGATTCCCCATTCTTTTTTAATGGGATCCCACTGACTTTTGTACAGATCTCTTCCACCGTAGCCACCTGGTCGGTCACTGGAAAAATACATGGTATTACCATCCGGCGACAAACATGCGGAAGACTCATGGTATTTGGTATTGATATTTTTTCCCGGATCAATAGGTTTGGTCCATTCTCCTTTGTCAATATACGACATCAGAATATCACCATTGTTACGATCACCTTTAAACACGAATAAGATGTGACCATCCGGCGAAAGCCCTGAAGCAGCATCGTGCGTGGGAGTGTTCACCACCGATCCAAGATTTCGCGCAAGTGTCCACAATCCATTTACTAAATCGCTTGTGTAAATATCTTCGTAATATTCGAGATCTTCCGGATCAATTTCATTACCCGTTCCGTTAGGTCTTCGCGAAGTAAAAAATAAGGAGGTTCCATCTGCAGTTATTAACGGATTGTATTCCGGATTGCGAGTGTTGATGGTTACTCCAAGATTTTCAATAGTAACATTAATTGGTTTAGCCTCTAGCTCTTTTCCGTTTTTACATTCTTCTATACGACGACCAATTGCATCAATTGGTTCTTTATTTTTTATTATATGGAGGTAATCGTTATAGGAAGCAATGGCATCATCCCATCGCAATAACATCTGATAAGTTCTTCCTAAGTAATAATGCGCTTCAGGATTTACATCCGGATTTAATTCGATGGCCCGCAATAAATTTACCAGTGCCAATTGCTTTTTTCGAGCCATCAGGTAACAAGCACCAAGTTTAAATTTTAATTCGGCATTCGAATTATTGAATTTTGATGCGCTCTCATAATGAGGAATGGCATGCTTAAAAATGTTTGAATTACCGGAATAAAAAAAATCATCTCCATTTTTTAATTCTGCCAAAGCAATTCTCAACTGGTTCTCCTGATTAGGAAAAAAACGATCTGAAAATGGAATGTCCTGCGCTTTTACTTTATAACTTGTTATTAAAAGTAAGAGGATTAAATAAAACTTAAATTTTCTCAAATACATCACGATGCTGTTTCAAGTGCTAAAATTAAGCGATTTCGGCGAATTAGGCACTATTTCAATATTATATAATTGAATATCAATAGTTAACAAATTTGAAATTTCTATTATTTCAACACCATCAACCCTTCAAAACCAAGAGCTGCTTGTACTGGCGGTTTCATTTTTAATTTTCTTAGAATGAGGTAATTATACGTAATCTGGAACCATCTACGCTTTTATTTAAAACTTGACTAGGGGTAGCCACCGTTTGGTTTGTCTTGTTTGCAGAAGCAGGGAGTAAAGATAGAGCTGAGGTAAAATTATTAATTTAACGCACTCAATTTATGATGTTGTGTTAGCAGAAGAAACCCTGTTATTGGAGTCACTTAAAAGCGGAGATAAAAATGTGTTTGAAAATATTTTCAAACAATATTACTCACGCCTATGCAACTACGCATCGGGTATTTTAAATGATGCCGATGATGCAGAAGAAGTAGTACAACAAACCATGATTAATTTGTGGGAAAAAAGTAGTAAATTGGAAATAACAACATCATTAAAATCGTATTTGTATCGCGCAGTCCATAATGCAGCGCTGAATAAAATACGACAATCGAAAGTTCGTCATTTATATGCAGTTGAAAAAGTTTACGAGGGTGAAGCTTTTGCCGAACAAGCATCTCATAAAGTAATTAAATCGGAACTTGAACAACAGATCGCTGCTTCAATTGAAAAATTGCCTCAACAATGTCGTATGGTTTTTAAATTAAGCAGGTTTGAAGAAATGAAGTATGCCGAAATTGCTGCTCATCTCGACATATCAGTAAAAACAGTTGAAAATCACATGGGGAAAGCACTTAAGTTAATGCGTGTTTATCTTAAAGATTTTTTGATTGTAATTTTAATATTTACACCTTGGTTACTCTAATAAATAATAATAAAATATAGTGCGGTTACAAAGAAATAAAAACATCCCAGGTTGAAGACTAACGATTATATCGAAACACTTATTGCAAAAGTATTGGCTGATGAAGCTACTCCTGCAGAAATTTTGGAGCTGGAGTCCTGGAGAGCAGAATCCCTGGATAATGATCAGTATTTTGATATACTGAACACCATTTATAGTAAGTCGCCGGATGCACAAAATATCCGATCATTTGATACTGATGCTGCTTGGTTAGAAGTGAAAAATAAAATTGCTGATTCTGAAAATAGTAGTAACGAAAATCGATTTCGTGTTATTGGTAGAAACTTTAATTTTATTCGAATAGCAGCTTCGCTGTTTATTATTGCAGGATTGAGTTTAGCGGCCTATAAATTCTTGTCAAAAGAAAAAATTGTTCCTGTAACTCTTGCATCTGGAAATGAACTGAAGGATTACACTTTACCTGACAGTACCAAAATATTTATGAATAGAGGCTCTAATTTGGAATATGCATTTTCAAAAAGTAACAGAAAAGTAAAATTGAACGGTGAGGCATTTTTTGATCTTGCCAAAGACAACAACCGCCCATTTGAAGTCACTGCGGGAACCTTGATTATTCAGGATATAGGAACTTCATTTAATGTGAACGCTCCGAGCGGGAGTGATTCGGTAATTGTTTTTGTGGAAAGTGGTGAGGTAGTACTTACTTCCCCTTCAAATAATAGTGTTAGTCTGGTGAAAGGAGAGAAGGTGGTATATCTAAAAAAACGAGATCAATTTATTCAAGAATTAGTGACCGATACCAATGCACTCGCTTATAAAACTAAAATATTTGTGTTTGAAAATGCCAGTCTAGTCGCTGTAGTTCAAAAATTAAATGAAGTTTATGGAACAGACATAATTCTTAGCGAAAATTTAAATGGATGCCACCTCACTGCTACATTTAAAAATGAGGAAGTAGGAGCTATTTTAGATATTATTGCTGAAACTCTTGGCCTAAAAGTCAAGAATGAAAATGGAAAAATAATTGTGGAAGGAGAAGGTTGCGATGAATAAATATCTCGTTATTTTTAAAAATTACATTTTTACAATTTTAGTGATTGTCATTCCCTTCGCAAAATCATTTAGTCAGCAAACAAAACCAATTCTGGAGAGAACTATCACACTTAAGTTTCAGAACATGCGCACCGATGCTGTTTTGAATATGATTGCTACGCAAGGAAAATTTAATTTTTCGTATAGTCCTACTGTGATAGATGTGTCTGAAGTGGTTTCAGGTGCTTATGTAAACAAACCCGTGCGTGAACTATTGAACTCTTTGTTTGGCGATAAGGTATCATATAAAGAAAAAAATAATTACCTAATTCTTAAACGAGGGAAGGAAAAGCCTGCACTGGAACAACCTAAAGACTGGATCACCTTTAGTGGGTATATCAGGGAGGACAATGGTACTATAATTCCATGGGCGAGTGTTTACGATAAAGCTTCGCTCGAATCAACTATCAGCAACGATTACAGTTATTTTAAAATACGGTTCTTCGTGAAGCAACTTCCGCTAATTTTAAATTTTAGCAAAGAGGGTTATTTGGATACTGCACTTTTTATTCAGAAAAATACTTCTCAATTCTTAAATGTAGAAATGCGAAGAACTCCGTTAACTCCTAAAAGTACTCAAGTAGATTCAGTTAATTTATCTGCGAAAGCGGAAAAAACAGCGGGCTCATTTTTCAGAAACCTGGAGTCACCTGAAAATGCAAAAAATATTTCTGATACGCTTTACAGAAAGTGGCAGTTTGGTTTGCTGCCTTTTATAGGATCCAACGGAAGATTAAGTGGAAATGTAATAAACGATTATTCATTGAATTTATTCGGGGGCTATTCAATGGGGGTCAGAAAATTAGAGCTGGCAGGTTATTTTAATCTTACCCGTGGCGATGCCTCTTATGCTCAACTTGCAGGTTTTGTGAATCTTAATGGCGGAAATGTTAACGGAGCACAACTGGCAGGGTTCACAAATCTTGTAAAAGGTGATGTTAATGGAGCGCAGTTAGCAGGATTTGTAAATGTAGGCTGGCAAGATTTTGAAGGTGTACAAATGGCTGGGTTTGTAAATACCGTGAAAGGAAAAATGGATGGTGTTCAGTTGGCAGGATTCGTGAATACGGTTTTAGACACAGTAACCGGATTTCAATTGGCCGGCTTTTGTAATGTGGCTAGTAAATCGATGAAAGGGACGCAAATATCAAGCTTTTGTAATACCACCGTCGATACAACTGGTACACAATTAGGGTTTGTTAATTATGCGAAACACATCAATGGAAACCAGTTCGGATTTTTGAACATTAGTCAATCCACTACCGGTATCCCTATAGGATTTTTAAGTTATGTACATAACGGATATCATAAACTAGAAATTTCAGCAGATGAAATTATGCCTGTTAATGTGGCACTACGAACAGGCGTAACTTCGTTCCATAATATTCTCACTGCAGGATTTAAACCCGGTAGTGGCGACTCCCTAATCTGGAATTTTGGTTATGGAATTGGAAGTTCCGTAAAATTAAGCCCTAAAACATTACTCGATTTCGATCTCACCTCTTCTCAAATTGTTGAAGGTAATAACATCGAAAATATTAATATTTTAAATAAAATTTATGTAGGAATAGATACCCGCATTGCACATAAAATGTCGCTGGCTATAGGAGCAACACTAAACGGCCAACTTACCAAAACAAATTACAACAACTACCCCGATATTTTCACCTACTATACTCCTAACATTTTCTACACCAATACCTGGGAGCTCGACAAAACAAAACTACAAATGTGGCTCGGTGCCAAAGTCGCTTTAAGGTTTTTTTAAAAAAGTATTAGGGGTCTCCCCCTTCTCGCGTGTCATAAGTAAAAAATTAAATCAAATAAAATACTTATGTCAAGAAAAGTAATTATTTCCATCGCATTCTTTCTCTGCAGCAATGTTATTTTTGCACAGCAGCTCACACAAATCATTCGTGGAAACGTAGTAGATAAAATTTCCAACACCTCCTTACCGGGAGCAAACATCATTATTCTGAATTCCGATCCTATTTTGGGAACGGCATCCGATATGGATGGAAATTTCAAAATAGCGAAGGTTCCTGTTGGCAAGTACACCTTAAAAATTACATATTTAGGATACAAGGATCTCACTATTCCAAATGTTATTGTTAATTCAGGTAAGGAAGTGGTGATAAACGTACCGCTGGAGGAGAATTTTATTCAGGGAACCGAAGTAGTAATTACCGGAACACAGGATAAGAGCAAAACCATCAATGAGATGGCAACCGTGAGTGCTCGTACATTTTCAGTTGAAGAAACACAAAAATATGCTGCTGCGGTAAACGATCCTGCGCGTATGGCCAGTTCGTTTGCCGGAGTGGTGAGTTCCGATGATGGAAATAATAATATTTCTATTCGAGGCAACTCACCTAACGGATTATTATGGCGGATGGAGGGGGTTGAAATTCCAAATCCTAATCATTTCTCGTCACCCGGCTCATCAGGTGGAGGTATCTCAATTCTAAGTGCGCAATTGATGTCTAATTCCGATTTCATGACCGGCGCTTTTCCGGCTGAATATGGAAATGCCTTGAGCGGAGTGTTCGATATAAAACTGCGTAAAGGGAATAATGAAAAACCTGAATACACTTTACAAGCCGGCTTCCTCGGATTAGATGGGGCTGCCGAAGGTCCATTTAAAAAAGGATATAAGGGATCTTACCTCTTGAATTACCGTTATTCAACTCTTAATCTTCTTAGTAAAATGGGTGTTGATGTAGGAGGTGGATCCACCAATTTTCAGGATTTAAGTTATAATATTTTTCTGCCTACCAAAAAGGTCGGCACCTTTACATTGTTTGGCTTTGGTGGATTAAGTTCTCAGAGTTATTCCGCTATTAAAGATTCCACCAAATGGGAAAATGATTACGAACGCTACTCATTTAAGTTCGGTGCTAACACCGGAGCAGCAGGAATTACGCATGCAATCATTATGAGCAAAAACACTTACTTAAAATCTGCTTTTGTTGCCTCATTAGCTGCTCAAAATTATACTGAAAACAAACTCGATAATGAATACATTTCACACAATCGACACAATGAATATTCCGATCAAGGAAAATTTACTTTTACTTCTAACTTAAACCATAAGTTTAATGCGCGTCATAATTTAAGAGCCGGTATTATTGTGAATAATATTGCCTTCGACGTAAAACAAATAGCATACGATCAGGACTTGAATGCAACAAAATTAAATTTAAAAGACAAGGGAAACACTTATACGGTACAGTTATATGCACAATCTAATTATTATCTTACTCCTGAACTAAGTATCAATACGGGATTGCATTATTTTCAACTTTTCCTGAATAACACCTATAGCATTGAGCCAAGAGCATCCGTAAAGTATGAAATCAACAAAACACAATCGGTAAGTCTGGGTTACGGATTGCACAGTCAGTTACAACCTATTGGCGCCTATTTCGCTAAGGCGGATGATGCTACAAAACCAAATAAAAGTCTGGAAATGAGTAAATCGAATCACCTGGTGCTAGCTTATGATCGCATGCTAACCGAAACCATGCGAATGAAAATAGAAACATATTACCAGGCACTATTTAATATTCCTGTACGAAGTGATGAATTAAATTCCTTCTCAATGGTGAATGTAAGCGAAGGCTATATAACAGACCCTTTAATAAATAAGGGTAAAGGAAGAAATTATGGACTGGAACTGACGCTGGAACAATTCATGAAAAAGAATTACTACTTTCTTTTTTCAGGATCATTGTATGATTCAAAGTACAAAGGTTCTGATTGTGTGTTGCGTGATACCAGATACAATGGAAATTATGCAGCTACTTTTACTGCAGGCAAAGAATTAGAAATCGGAAAAAAATCAAAGAACCGCACACTTGGATTTAATATAAAAACCATTTATCGTGGTGGTTTCCGTGATACTCCAATTGATGTGGCCGCTTCACAGGCGTTACCTGATGAGGGTGCAGTGTACCAAGAAAATGAAGCATTCACTATTAAATACCCGGCTTATTTCCGTACTGATATTAGAGTAAGTCTCAAACGCAACCGGCCAAACTCCACTCAAACGCTCGCCTTAGACATTCAAAACATTTCCAATCGTAAAAATATTTACGGCCGCTTCTACAATTCTGAAACCGGCACCATTAAAACCTATTACCAAACTTCTCTCATTCCTATCCTAAGTTATAAAATCGAATTCTAAGTTTTTTCATTTTCCCTAAGTGGTTCCGACCTTACCACTTAGGGAAATAATTTACTTGTAAATTTGTGGTAGCTATTTTTTATTTCTAAATATATTTTCAAAAATAGTAGGTTTTTCATTTAAATGTTTTTACCTTCACAGTAACAAAAGGAAGTATCTCATATTTTAATCCTATTTCTATGAAGAATCTCGCTACCCGCTACCCGCTACCCGCTACCCACTTTTCCTTTTTCTAGCCATTTTCGCTTTTTCTAATTCGCAGGCCCAAACATCACTACAATTGACTCCCTCCAACTACAACGGTTATAACATCAGTTGTTTTGGAAGTGCTACGGGAAGTATTAATTTAACTATTACCGGCGGAGGTGCAATGTGAATCATTCAATAAAATAAAAATCATGAAATTTCAAAATATAATCTATTTAAGTATCATAATATTTTTGATATCAGCTGTTAAATTAAATTCGCAATCATGGCAATGGGCTAAACAGATTGGAAGTAGCTATAATGGCTATGAAAGGATCAGTAATGTTTTTTGCGATGATAATAATATATATGTAGTGGGTTCTTATGGAAGCTCGCTAATTTTTCCTGCAGATACATTAACCAGTAATGGAAATAATGATATATTTATTTCTAAGTTTGATCATAATGGAAATGCAATCTGGTTACGAACTATTGGTGGTAATTCAATATCTATTAGCGTTAATGAAGATGGTTTTGGTTCTTTTGATACAAGTAATCATTGGTTTTACATTTCAGGAAGAATCGTCGGAACAGCAAATTTTGGAAATGGCGTAATTCTTAATGCAAATAATGGAGAAGATGCCTTTATAGCTAAATTTGATTCCAGTGGTATTTGTCAATGGGCAAAAAAAATAAGCAGTCCTGGAAGTGACAAATCGTATTGTTTTGTTCAGCCGGATGGGAATATTTTGGTTGCCGGAAAATTATCAAACAATGGCTTTGTAGATACTTTATCTATTTCAGCAGGTGGCTTTTTTGCCCGATTTGATCCTAATGGCAATCTTTTATGGGCGGAGCAAAAATTTAGTGGCCCGGAAAAGTTCAGATTTTACTTAACTTTTATTGGAAGTGATATGTTAATGACTGGATTCTTTGATGGGAATAACTCAACTATTGATACAAGTACTCTAATTTTAGCTGGCAATATAAATGGCTTTTTAGCGAGGCTTGATTCAATGGGACAGGTAAAATGGATACATACATTCAGTGGACCTGGCATTAACGGAGGATCAGGACTAAAGATTGATGCATCTATGAATATTTATGTTACGGGTGCTTTTCAAGATAGCATACAATTGGGATCCCTAAAATTGTACGACACGGGTAAAGATTTTTTTCTATCAAAATTTGATGAAAATGGTAATAATATATGGGGTGTACAAGCCAATTGTGATGGGAATTATGCAGCCGGATTAGATCTAATTATGGATTTCGATGGTAATTGCTTTTTGACTGGATTATTTAGCGGGAATGCCCATTTTGGTAATTTCAACGTAAGTACAACAAATCCATATGATATGTTTATTGCAAAATATAATAGTAATGGAACTTGCTTAGGCATTAAAAATTTTGGTCAGGCAAGTGGTTCTTCAATTGCTCTGGACAATTACAATAACATAATTTGTTCTGGTGCATTTTTTAATACGGTCAATATAGGAAGTAATAATTTTACCTCATTTGGAGGGCAAGATATATATTTAGCAAAGATTGATGAAATTGTAGGTATCGAAGAAGGAAGGATTTCAAATAATCAATTGAGTATTTATGCTAATCCAAACAATGGCACTTGTTTTATACAAATTCCTGATGAGTTAATAAATGACAAAAATGTAACTCTAATTATTTATGATTCCAATGGAAAACTGATCCAACAACAGATGCTCCAGTCTAGTGGTGGAAAATTTGAAATCAATATAGAGCAAAGGGCAAAAGGAGTGTATCATGTGATATTAAGCAGCCTACAGAAAAGTTATAGTGGTAAAATTGTTTTTGAATAGTTGAATTATCAACATATTTCTAAAATCAATAATCAGTTATTTTATAAAACCATTTTGGTAACTTGATAACTGCCTATGAAGGCGGAATTAATTTTTTCG
>JBBQVM010000093.1:0-10511 GCA_038211525.1 Bacteroidia bacterium | reverse complement strand
GTACATTTGCAGTTCAACAAGGGGTGCTATCCGATAAAACGGAATGCTGAGATTAAACCCAATAACCTGATCCGGGTAATGCCGGCGTAGGAACGGTGGTAACATTTTCTGCAATTGCATTCTCGTGCAAATCAGTTATCACCCGAATTTTGTGAACACTGTTTTTGGCCGGGAAACTCCTTGAAACATAATTAATAATCAAGGAACATGAAAAATCTATTCTTATTTCTGTGTACTATGCTGATTGCAAATTCAATGCAGTCGCAAAATATTTTATCGGGAACGGTAACTGATCTAAAATCCGGCAAATCTCTTCCGGGTGCAACGGTTATTGTTGAAGGAACCTATTATGCAACAGTTTCTAACGAGGAAGGTAAATTTGAGTTTAAAAAATTAACAGCAGGAAAGTATAATTTGCAGGTGCGCTATGTTGGTTACACAACCATAAACAGATGGATTGAAATCCCGAAAGATAACTTGGTAAAATTTGAATTGGCGCCCGTTACCATTGTGCAGGATGAAGTAATAATTTCGGCAACTAGAGCCGGTAAGGAATCCGGTATGGCAACTACTGAAATTTCATCGGAACAAATTCAAAATGCAAATACCGGTAAGGATGTTCCATTTCTTTTAGAGGGTGTTCCATCGCTGGTAGCTACCTCCGATGCAGGCACCGGAGTTGGTTACACAGGAATTCGAATCAGAGGATCAGATGCTTCACGGATTAATGTCACTATAAATGGAATTCCAATCAATGATTCTGAATCTCAAAATATGTATTGGGTCGATCTACCTGATTTGGCATCCTCCATTGATAATGTGCAAGTGCAACGCGGTGTTGGAACCTCCACTAATGGCGCAGGCGCTTTTGGCGGAAGTATAAATATCCAAACTTCAACTCCTTCTGATAGCTCTTATGTGATTTCATCTAATTCATTTGGTTCGTTTAATACACTCAAAAACACCATTTCACTAGGAACCGGGATGCTAAATAATCATTGGAATTTTCAAGGAAGATTGTCTAAAATTTCTTCTGATGGATTCATTGATCGCGCTACATCCAACCTTAAATCGTTTTTTGTTTCGGGAGGTTATTATGGTAAAAAGGATCTCTTGAAAGTGAATATTTTTTCAGGGAAAGAAATTACGTATCAATCGTGGTACGGTGTGCCGGAAGCCTCATTGGATACCAACCGTACCTGGAATTATTATACGTACGATAATCAGGTTGACGATTATCAACAAGATCATTACCAACTTTTTTATACACATGAATTTATGCAAGGCTTACATTTAAATACTGCACTGCATTATACTTATGGAAGAGGCTATTATGAGGAATTGAAAGAGGGTGAAGCTTTTGCTGATTATAATCTGGAGAATGTGATCATTGGAGGTGATACTATTACAACTACTAACTTAGTTCGCCGATTGTGGCTCGACAATAATTTTTATGGCGCTACATGGTCATTGAATTATGATGCTATGAAAAATTATAATTTTATATTAGGAGGAGCATGGAATCAATACAATGGTGATCATTTTGGTGAAGTAATTTGGTCGCAATATGCTTCTAACGGTTCCATTCGACAACGGTATTATGATAATAACGGATTAAAAACTGATTTTAATCTATTTCTTAAATCAACTATTAAATTAACAGCTAAACTAAGTGTGTTTGGCGATGTACAATATAGAAATGTTGGCTATAACTTTACCGGAGTCGATAGTGATCAGAACCCACTTCCCCAGAATGATAACCTGAGTTTTTTCAATCCTAAAGCAGGAATCACCTATACCGTTCGTCCCGGTACTTATGGCTACTTATCTTTTAGTGTAGGAAATAAAGAACCTTCGCGGGATGATTATACCGAAAGCACCGTAGCAAGCAGACCTTTGCCTGAACGATTGTATGATTTGGAAAGTGGTTATTTTTATAAAAAGAATAATTTTTATGCAGGATTTAATTATTTTTTAATGATGTACAACAATCAACTAGTGCTGACAGGACAACTGAATGATGTAGGAAATTACACTCGCACCAATATTAAAAATAGCTTACGCGAAGGCGTTGAAATAGAGGGCGGTTGGAATCCACTTGCTGCTGTTTCCGTGAAAGGAAATGTAACACTCAGTAGAAGTCAAATCAGTGAGTTTAAAGAATACCTTGATGATTATGATAATGGCGGACAACAAGTAGCAATTTATACCAATACTGCTATTGCATTTTCTCCAAAAATTACCGGCTATCTCGATGTCAGTTATCAACCTGTTTCGCAGTTGCAATTTTCATTAATAAATAAATACACCGGTAATCAATACCTCGATAATACCTCCAATAGCAATAGGAAATTAAATGGATGGTTTATTCAGGATTTCAGAGTAAACTGGAACGTAAAAACCCGGTTCGTGAAAGAATTACGACTATCAGCAATAGCTAATAATTTATTTGATAAAAAATATGAATCAAATGGATATACTTTTAGTTATATTTACGATGGTGCAGTAACTACCGAAAATTACTTTTATCCACAAGCGGGTAGGAATTATACTGTTGCATTAACAATTAACTTCTGAGGGAAGTTAATATCGTTTCTCTAAAATATTAATTGCACATTGAAGTCGGCTAGCTCCTGTTCCTGATACAGTTTCAAACTGCAATTGATTTTCAGAAAGTATTTTTTTATACCATTCGTAAAAATACAATCCTTTCCCCGGATTTTCTCTTAATGGATCAAATTCCCAGGGAAGATCGGGGTAGGTGAGGAGATAAAAATTGTAGGGATGTGTAGCTATCATTTCATCGAAATAGCTGTCCGATTTACCATACAAATGTTCCTGCCATACTTTTCCTATTATAAATTCGGTATCGACAAAAATAAATTTGTTGGAAGATTTTAAGCTTGATTTTTCCTGATTAAATTGAGTCTTATAGATTTCAACAATATCATTAGCATCGTAAGGCCTGTTTAAATTTTGCAGATACGCTCTTGCAAATTCCGGTATCCAAGTTGTTTGATAATAATTCGCCAGTTGTTCGCATAAAATACTTTTCCCTGACGATTCAGGACCAATAACTGCAATACGAAAAATGGATTCGTAATTATTTGAGTTCATCAATTCAGTTTGGGTTTGTTTCTAATTGCATCGATATATCAAATTCCTTTTTCCATTGCAAGTAACCTTTTATTGCTAGTACAAAATAGATAAAGAATAATAATAGGTAAAGATACAGTCCTTTGTAAGCATAAATTCCCATGTAAAGCAAATTTACCGGAATCCAGATGAGCCAGTTTTCGATTTTTTTACGGGCGATTAAATATTGAGCTGCAAAACTTAAAGCAGTTGCCGAAGCATCAATATAAGGGACATCTGCATCCGTAAAGTGATGAAAAAATGATCCCATCAAAATGGAGAGACCGATGGCCCCAAATAATAACAGCAACGCTAATTTATAACTCATTTTGGTAATGGGTAGTTGGTTGATATTAGTTCCTTTTAGCCAGTTAAACCATCCGTATCCTAATAAAAATATATAGCATCCTTGTTGAATAGCATCCGAGTAAAGATGTTGATTTATAAATAGATACAACGAAATAATGACATTAACAAGGCCGATCGGAAAACACCAAACATTTTCTTTAATGGTGAGCCACACACCGGCTACACCAAACGCGAAACCTAATAATTCAATGAGGTTCAATTTATCGGATTTCTTTAATTTAGATCTTTATAACTATGTAATTTGGTAAAATTCGTAAAAAAATCAATAAGAATGGAATTGTACTTTTTTTATATTTCATTTGGAAACTATTAGTTTGATTTTTATATTTGTCGCATAAAGTTATTCATCCTACAATGAGCAAAGAGAGTTTTAATCGCATTATCGATGCACTTGAGGTGAAATATGTTGTTATGAGTAGTAGGAGGGTGATTCGCTCTTGTGAACTCATTAACACTGTAGAGCAAAAAGACATACTGGTACGAATAGATCAGGGAATATTTGCAGCTGATTTTAATTCTCAACCGCTTCCTCCCGGCAGTTTTTATCTGGTACCACGTGGCAATCTCATTAATTTCAAACATGGTAAATTTCCGTTTACAGAGATCAGTAAGGAAGGTTTTGCATCTCAGGAAGATCGTGAACAATATTTACAGCCCGTCACCTCCAACTATAGTGCATTGCCTAATGACGATTTGTTTTCTATTGCCGGATTTGAAGTTTTGATTCACGGAGCCATTCCATTTTTTTCAATTATCGACCTCCCCACTCTTCGAATTCCTTACAATTCAGAAATTTCTAATACGTTAAATGAAATGATGAATGAAGTGGAAGCTGATAATATTGGAAAAACCGCCTTGCTCAATAAAAAGGCTTTTGAGTTGGTGATTTTTATTTGCAGGTACATCTATAATAATCCAACGCTGGATATGAATTTGCAAAAATTGAAATTTTTGAATGACAAAAGATTAATTGACATTATTCAATTCATTCAAGATAACCTTGAAAAGGATCTTGCTAATCATCAGATAGCTTCCTTAGCCTACGTGTCAAAGGATTATATTGGCCAGTTTTTTAAATCACTTACCAACCAGAATTTGCAGGATTATATCGAAAATCGCCGATTGGAAAGAGCTCACTATTTACTTCGAACTACCCACGATAATATTCAGGAAATTGCCCATAAAGTTGGATTCAAAGATCCCGCCTATTTTAGTCGGAGATTTAAAATTAAGTACGATCAAAACGCAAAAGAAATCCGCAAAAGCGAATTTCTGATTATGTAAAAATGAGCTGACAATAAAATTAAACAGCGATAGATTTTTTTATTGCAGAAGCAATTTCTTTCATTAGCGAATGTTCTTTTTCAATCGAGTTACCCACTACAATTAAATCGGCACCGGCTTTGCAATTCGCTGCAGCTTTTTCAGGAGTTTTTATTCCTCCACCAATAATAAGTGGAACTTGAACAGAACGACGAACTGCCCGAATCATCTCCTCAGAAATAGAAATCTTAGCACCACTACCTGCATCCATAAAAATCATTTTTAATCCTAACATTTCACCCGCCATTGCAGTGCAAGATGCAACATCAGGTTTGTCGTTAGGAATGGGATGGGTATTACTCATGTAAAGTGCAGTGGTGATATTTCCGCTTTCAATAAGCATGTATCCTGTTGGAATGGCTTCTAGTTGCTTCTCACGAATGATTGGTGCTGAAACTACATGCTTTCCAATTAACAAATCAGGATTTCTTCCCGAAATAAGTGAAAGAAATAAAATGGCATCCGCCTGACTGTCTATCTGATTGCCGTTGCCCGGAAAAAGGATAACCGGAATGTTGCAGGCATATTTAATTCTTCTAATGCAACCTGAAAGGCTACCATTGGTCAATAAACTTCCACCAACAAAAATGTAATCTACTCCACAATCAACAGCATCTTTGCAAAGACCTTCAATTGCTTCATGAGTAATTTTATCGGGATCAATAAGGATCGCAAATTGCTTTTGACCTTCCGATTTTTTTTGTACTATTTGGTGATAAACGTTCATATAAGTATTGGAAAGTGGACGAAATTACGAAGCAATTGCATAAGTAATCATCAGATTATCCAAATATTGGAAAAAAACCTGATATATGCAATCAATTTCATCTTTTTTAAATCGTACCCTCGTAATTCCGGCATTGGAAAATTCGAAAGGGGCCACAGTCAAATGGTCCCTGAAATCAATAGCCCCAAGTCCAAATATCTTAAATGCACACTCCTTAGCTCCCCAAATAACAAAGAGTTGCTGAAGCTGGTCACTATCTGATAACCAAGATCTTTCAGATTCATTCACGAACTTATGGCTGACCCGGTGTATCCGATCGCCTACCAATTCAACATCTATTCCTACCTGAAATTCAGGATCCACTATCACGGCTACAAAAGGACCACTGTGCGAAATAGAAACATACATGCCTTCACCTTCCAGAAAGGGTTTACCCAATTCATTATAGATGATCCTCTGTTTAACGTGTAGTTCGCAAAGTAAGGCCCTGGCCGCTAACCATTCTGAGAGCCGTTTGGCGTTTCTTGAAAAAGGGATATCGGCATAAATACCATGACTTTGAAGCAAAGAAATCAGCTCTTCAGGAGTTTCTGTTACTTCCCAGATCGCTAATTTCCCGTTTTTCCCTATTGATTGTTCTAATTTTAGTGGCATCAGATAAATTGCAGCTTGTCAGAACTTATTTGACACTTCATCTGTTATTTAGTAAATTTGCACAAAATTCACTAAAAACATGATTAAAACACCAGAAACTAAGTACGTTCAGTACAAAGTAAAGGATATTTCCCTTGCTGAATGGGGAAGAAAAGAAATTAAACTTGCCGAAGATGAGATGCCTGGTTTGATGGCCTTACGGGAAGAATTTGGTAAATCGCAACCCCTTAAAGGTGCTCGAGTTGCCGGATGTTTGCACATGACTATTCAAACTGCAGTATTGATTGAAACGCTTCAGGCATTGGGTGCAGAAGTAACCTGGTCTTCTTGCAATATATTCTCTACTCAAGATCACGCTGCCGCTGCCATTGCTGCCGCAGGAATTTCGGTTTATGCCTGGAAAGGTTTAAATGATCAGGAATTTGATTGGTGTATTGAACAAACTTTATTTTTCGGCGCCGACCGTAAGCCATTGAACATGATTTTGGATGATGGTGGTGATTTAACGAACATGGTATTTGATAAATATCCTGAGTTAATCAACGGTATCAATGGACTTTCTGAAGAGACTACTACCGGTGTTCATCGTTTGTATGAGCGAATGAAAAATGGTACCCTTCCAATGCCTGCTATCAATGTAAATGACTCGGTTACTAAATCGAAATTTGATAATAAATATGGTTGTCGTGAATCGTTACAAGATGCAATTCGTCGTGCAACTGATTTAATGCTTGCGGGTAAAGTTGCAGTTGTTGCCGGTTTCGGTGACGTGGGTAAAGGTTCTGCGGAATCATTGAGCGGTGCAGGTGTGCGTGTAATTGTTACTGAAATCGATCCTATCTGCGCACTTCAGGCTGCCATGGAGGGATATGAAGTTAAGAAAATGGATGATGCCGTAAAAGAAGCCGATATAATTGTTACTGCTACCGGAAATAAAGATATTATTAAGGATCGTCATTTCAAAGCGATGAAGCATAATGCGGTTGTTTGCAATATTGGTCACTTCGATAATGAAATTGATATGGCTTGGTTGAATTCCAATCATGGCAAATCAAAAGATACCATTAAACCTCAGGTTGATAAATATACTATTGGTAATAAGGACATTATTGTACTTGCTGAAGGTCGTTTAGTTAATCTGGGTTGTGCAACAGGACACCCTTCTTTTGTAATGTCTAACTCTTTTACCAATCAAACTCTAGCTCAAATTGAATTGTGGACCAACCACAGCAGTTACGAGAATAAGGTTTATACGCTTCCTAAACATTTGGACGAAAAAGTAGCTCGTTTGCACCTTGCTAAGATTGGTGTTGAACTAGATACCCTTTCTAAAGATCAGGCTGATTATATTGGTGTAGAAGTTCAGGGTCCGTTCAAGCCGGAATATTACAGGTACTAATCATTAATAATCAATTAATTATAAAAAAAGCCTCCGCAAGGAGGCTTTTTTTATGCCCTCCCTACTTTACACCTGTCAGGTGCAAAGTGTGTTTACACCTGTCAGGTGCAAAGTGTGTTTACACCTGTCAGGTGCAAAGTGTGTTTACACCTGACAGGTGCAAAGTGTGTTTACACCTGACAGGTGCAAAGTGTGTTTACACCTGACAGGTGCAAAGACAGTTGCAAAGTAGGAAGGTTATCGGTTTTCCAGGTTTATTGGAAAATTGTTGTTCACCGCAATGAAGTTGGGTAAATCATCAAAGAGTTCAATAACCCGATCCCTTTTTACAAAAGTATCGTGTGTTCCAACAATGTCGTTGTAGGAGGAGAATTTCCATTGCCAGGGATGCTGGCAAAAATTTGCTTTTACAGGATTTAAATGCACGTATTTAATAAGATCCTGCAAATACGTATCGCTACCGACCTCCTTCCTCCTGAATGCTCTGGTGAATAACGTGCCTTTACGGCCGTGAATCTTGTTGTAATTTTTAGAATAGCTGTTGAAGAAATTTGAAAGCGATTGAGGCAGAACTATGAAATCTCTATTTTCCTTTCCTTTAGTACTGTCAAAAATTCTTTTTTCAGATTCGTAAAATTTTTCTAAAGCAGCTAAAATTGCTTTTGTTTCAAGTGAATTTAAAATCAAATGAAAGTGGTTTGGCATTAAAGCATATCCGTACACATCAAAAAATGGTACGATATATTTTTTTAGTCTATTCAAGAAAAAACGATAATCATTATTATCCCTAAAAAAAAGTTCATCGCCAACTGCATGGTTATAAACATGATAAAAATGATCCGGCTCCAATGGAATTAATGGTTCTGACATAAATGAAAAGTTTAAATGAAAAAAATAAAAGTTGTCTCGAAAAAAAATACTGTTTTAAAATTAATTATAAACTCTTAAAATAACTCCGTCGAAAAAAGTTTTGTATTGATACAAGGGCTGAGTTGCCGGCCCGTTAATTACACTTCCATCGTATATACTGAAACGAGAATTACAACAAGAATCTATTGCTGAAATTCCTGATAAAACCTGAACAATAGAACAGGATGCATTGGGATCAAAGGTGCAATTTCTTTCAAGCGCTGTAAACTCAGTTTGAGATCTTCTGTAAATAATAATCCCTTTTGTTCCTGCATTTACATACTCCCAACCACCAACCGCATTCAATGCAATATTGGATGGCTCGTTAACATACAAATTAAAATCAACATAGTTTTGCGCAATGTCGTTGGTGTTATCTTTTTTGCATGAAAAATACAGGAAGGTTATAAAAATAAATCCTCCTAACAAGACAAATTTTGAATTACGAAATGAGAATAACTTCATGATTGTAAGTTTCAAGAACGCAAAGGTACTGAAATATTACCTTGAAAGGAGATGAGGATACTATTTATTGTTGATATTCAGTATATTAACTAATAAATAAGAAGTGTTTCAGTCAAAAAAATTTGCTTTATCAGATGGTATTGTAGGCATAAAATTCGTGAGTTTTTAAAGTCTTCCCGCTCCAAAAATTTGAATTAGCGATGAACTTGTGTGAACCTTTTTGCGTTAGTGACCTTTCCTCTAATTGTCAATTATACTAGATCGTGTAAATGTCACATCTAGCATTTTAAAGTTAGATTCAGCAAAAAAATCAACTTAAATTTTTAAGCCAATGGTTTTTTGTTTTGAGAAATAGGAGTAGATCAAGCAGTCTATTTTTTCGATACAATTACAATAATATTTTGCGATTTGCTGTTCTTCAAAAACATTTACTCACGGTCAAGGTTTGCTGGGTACCGATATCCTGGCTTATTATTCCACATCGCGGACTGTTAAGTTTCAATTTAATAAATAGGAGCAATGCAACTACCAACAGAATCCGATATCAACCATGGGATACTGATATCAGACCAGACCTCTTATAACTGATAGAGGGGCTTAATGTAGAAGTACTAATTAGATTTATGACTTGGAATAAGAGAAAGCCGATTGAAAAGTATAGTGACTTATCAACCGATAGTTGTTCAGATTAACATTTAAATAGTTAAATATCAATATGTTAATTGGCAATTATTAAATTAAATACAAAAAGGAATCTAAAAAATTTTCACATTGACTGCCTTTTCAATGTTAACATTTAACACAAAGGGGTGTTATCAAAATAAATAAATGTTCACGTAACATTGTTTAAATTTCTAAACAACTATTCACAAATTTTAACGCCGAATAAGTAGATATGGGTTTAACAAGGTTTTCGATAATTTTAATTAAGATCTATCAGCTATGCCAAATAAAATTCGAAGTTCGACTTTTAAAACTAAAGAGAGTAATGATTTTCCCGTGGAGGATTTTTTTAATAATGTTTTTGAGAGTCTCCATGACTATTCCATATTTACGATTGACACCAATTTGCTAATTAATAGCTGGAATTCAGGAGCAACATCAATATTTCAGTATGAATCTAATGAAATATTGAATAGCCACTTCGATGTTATTTTTACGGAAGAGGATAAAGCAAACGGATTTCCTGAAATAGAAATTACCACTGCCTTAGAAAATGGTAAAGCAATTGGGAACAGATGGTATATTAGAAAAGACGGTACCGAATTTTATGCTCAAGGGCAAGTTTTTCCTGTTAAGAGTTTTGATTGCGAAGTAATAGGCTATGTTAAGATTTTGCGTGATCTCACTGAGAGTAAACTGTCAGAACAAGCCATCAATAAATATGTTTGCGAATTACAAGAACTGATTACCCATAAGGATAAAATGCTATCTATTTTATCCCATGATCTCCGAAGTCCTATTACCCGGATGATATCCATCACCGACTATCTTATGTCGGAATTTGATTCCATTGAACCGGAAGAATTT
>JBBQVM010000092.1:0-10519 GCA_038211525.1 Bacteroidia bacterium | reverse complement strand
AACCTGAACTTACTACAAGATTCGTAAAATTGGGCTGTTGAGCTTGGAGATTATTAGCGCATAGCGCTATCAATGCTACTTGAATAATTATCAAGTAGCTGAATTTCAGGCATTTCATTATTAATATTGAATTAGGGTGGGGTTACAAAGTGCAAATTTCCAACAATATGTTCGTTATTATTGGACAAATGGATTGATTTTTTCAAATATAGTAAAAATAGTTCGATCACAGAATTAATTTAATCTTCATGTACAAATAATCTAAAACCGTATCTTCGCACCCGATTTACAAAAACATAAATATGAAATATACAGCATTGGTTCTGTTCGCAACATTCACGGTATTCTCTTTCACCTCCTGCGACGGGCAAAAAAAATCAAAAGGAGAAGATCGTAAAATTACATCGGTAATCGATTCAGTAAGTTACGGTATTGGATCAACAATTGGCCGCAACCTTAAAAAGGATGGACTTGATTCCGTTGATGTTGAATTACTTGCAAAAGGAATCAGAGATGAATTTGAAGGAAAAACTCCTTTTATGACTGCTGAAGCGGCTCAGGCTTGCATTGGTGCTTATGTACAGGGTATCCAAGCTCAGAAACAATCTGTAAATGTTGAAAAAGGAAAGAAATTTTTAGAAGAAAATTCTAAGAAACCAGGTGTAGTAACCCTTCCAAGCGGTTTGCAATACCAGATTTTAAAAGAAGGTAATGGTCCAAAGCCAACTGCTGAAGATAAAGTAACCACTAATTACCACGGAACACTGATTGATGGTAAAGTATTCGATAGCTCTGTTGATCGCGGTCAACCGGTATCTTTTGCTGTTAATGGAGTAATCCCAGGCTGGACAGAAGCGCTTCAGTTAATGCCTGTTGGTTCAAAATGGAAATTGTTTATCCCATCAAATCTTGCTTATGGCGAGCGTGGTGCAGGTGGCGATATTGGCCCTAACGAAACTTTAGTATTTGAGGTAGAACTTATTTCTATCGATCCTAAAGATGCGAAAGAAACTAAATAAACATCTTCAAAATATTTTAAAGCCACCTCTTCTTAGGTGGCTTTTTTTTTGAACCACAAATTGCTTGACCATCTTTTTAGCAATATCATCATCCTATTTCATGAAACCAATCAAAATTGTAATTTTGTGAACTCAATAACCCTTTTTTAAAAATCTAATTATGAATCTTAAGAAAATACTACTGTTCCTTTTATTGCTGAATATAAATTTTATTGTTCAGCTACAGGCCCAAACAAAAATTCTTACCATGGATGATGTGGTGTTGGCTTCCTCACGCGGATTGGTTCCTGCCAAAGCAGAACAACTACAATGGGTTGGTAACACTACCGAATTTTCATATATAAACAAAGAATCAGGTGTTGAATTACTAGTGAAAAGTCCCGCAGCCGGAAAGTCATTTGTTGAAGTTTATTCACTTAATAAATTCAACCAATTGCTAAATGAAAATAAATTAGATACGGTAACTAAGTTTCCGAAAATTACCTGGATCGATCAGAATCATTTTAATTTTACTAATAAGGATCGAATCATTCAATGTGATGTTACTGCTTCCAAAATGAAAATAGTGTTGGAAGCTCCGCTGAAAGGTGCTGAAAGAAATGATTTCAATTCAAATACTAACGTTTGCGCATATACGATAGATAATAATTTGTGGATTCAGAATGAAAAAGAAAACAAACAAATTACTTTTGATTCAATAACTGCAATTGTAAACGGACAATCTGTTCATCGCGATGAATTTGGAATTAATAAAGGAACTTTCTGGTCACCAAATGGGAATTTACTTGCTTTTTACCGGATGGACCAGACTATGGTAACTGATTATCCTATTTATGATTTAAACGAACAGCCTGCTACTGTTAAAATGACCAAATACCCTATGGCTGGAGGTAAAAGTCATCAGGTAACTATTGGGATTTACAACATGAATACCGGCAAAACAATTTTCCTGGCAACAGGTGAACCGGCCGACCACTATTTAACCAACATTGCCTGGTCGCCAGACGATAAGAAAATTTATGTTGCAATTTTAAATCGCGACCAGAATCATCTTCAACTAAATCGTTATGATGTTGCTTCCGGAAAGTTGGAAGCTACCCTGTTTGAAGAAAAGGAGGTGAAATATATTCAACCATTAAACCCGATTGCATTTAATCCCTCCGGAACTAACTTTATCTGGCAAAGCAGAAGAGATGGCTACAATCATCTTTACCTATATGATACTTCAGGAAAATTAATTAAACAGCTAACCAAAGGTCCGTGGGAGATTACTGAATTTGTTGGATTTGATAAAACAGGACAAAAGGCGTTTTTTATTGCCAACAAAGAACAACCAATTAACAGAGATTTATATAGTGTGACGGTTAGTTCAGGAAAAATAAATCGAATCAGCGATGGTGATGGGGTTCATAAATGTAAAATAGACAATTCAGGAGCTTTTTTTATTGATGAATTCTCTGGTCCCGGGGTTCCATTGCAAACAGGAATTTTTAATGCATCAGGAAAAAATGTAAAGAATATTCTCAAATCAGCCGATCCTTTAAAAGATTACTTACCGGTACAACGGGAAGTATTTACAATTAAAAATGAAAATGGAGACGATTTGTATTGCAGATTAATTAAACCTTCCAATTTTGATTCTACTAAAAAATATCCTGTTATAGTTTATGTGTATGGTGGCCCCGGAATTTCATTAATTACCAACAATTGGTTAAAAGGTTCCGATTTGTGGATGATGTACATGGCGGAACATGGATATGTCGTTTTTACACTTGAAAACAGAGGAACTCCGGTTCGTGGAAAAGAATTTGAACAGGCTACTTTCAGACAATTAGGTGAAGTCGAAATGCAGGATCAGTTGATGGGAACTAAATACCTGATGAAACAAAAATTTGTTGATTCAAACAAAATGGGGATTTATGGATGGAGCTATGGTGGTTTCATGACCGTTTCAATGATGACAAGAAACCCCGGCATATTTAAAGTAGCTGTAGCAGGTGGACCGGTTATCGACTGGAGCTATTACGAGGTAATGTATACGGAGCGTTACATGGACACTCCGCAAACAAACCCTGAAGGATATGCGAAAAGTAATTTATTGAATTATGTGAATCAATTGAAAGGTAAAATGATGTTAATACATGGAACATCTGATGATGTGGTGGTTTGGCAACATAGTTTGATGTACCTTAAGAAAGCAGTTGATCAAAATGTGCAGCTCGATTACTTTGTATATCCTGGTCATTTGCACAATGTAATTGGTCGCGACAGAATTCATCTACTCACAAAAGTCTCCAATTATTTCTTTCAGAATTTAAAATAAATGCACTCCCAAAATTAATCGTGCGAAACCGGAATTGAAAAATAAAACTTAGCTCCATTTCCGGGTGTTGATTCGAGCCACATACTTCCGCCTGCTTCTTCTACCATTTTTTTAGCAACGGGTAATCCTATTCCGGTGTTTTCGAAATTGGTTTCGTCACGCAAAGTCTGGAAAAGATTAAATATTTTATCCTGATTTCTCTCCTCAATACCGGGCCCGTTATCCGATACCATAAATTGAAAACATTCATCATTTTCTGTTACCTCAATCTCTACTTCCCGAGTATCTTTATCGTTATGTTTAATTGAGTTGCTTAACAAATTTTGTAAAACCTGACTAATAACTACACGCGTTCCTTTAATTTGCGGAATATGAGCTTTCACATGGAATTTGGTGCGACTGTCAATTTCAACCATCTCAATTACATCCTTAATCATATCATCCAGGTTGATCCATTCCGACTTCGATTTTAGGGCAGTTGTTTTAGAGTATTCAAGAATTGCATTAATTAGGTTCTGCATTTTCAAGACCTGTTTATCCAACAATTTAAGGTGATCAACTCCTATTTCATCAATCGATTCCGAACAGTCTTCCCTAATCCATGTTGCGATGTTTCTTATACCTCGTAAGGGTGATTTTAAATCGTGCGAAACAATATAAGCGAACTCTTTCAACCTGTTATTTGATTTTTGCAACTCGGCCGATTTCTGTTCAATAATTTCATTTTGAACAGCCATCCATTCATTACTTTTCAATAGCTCCAGCTTGGAAACTATCATCCCTTTCACCGAATGATACCGAAACACTATCATAGCCATTGCAAATATGGATCCTGCCAGCACCAGCAATCCTCCATCCGATAAAAATTCGGAGAGCGGCATGGCACTATTGTAGCTGTAAAAGAAAAAATTGATAGCTATAAAGTAAAAGAGGAATGCTAAAGCATAAACAGGTGACCACATTAATATCATACTTGCGCCTACAAAATCGGCAACATAGGAAAGGGCTAACTGGTTAATTATTTCGGGGGTAGCAAGACTAAAAAAAAAGGCATCCTGAGTAATGATCATTGAGAGTAGGAAAAACCCCGCGCGTTGAGGATTTGTTTTGATGAACGGTTTGTAGAGTAAGGCAAATCCTAAAGTAGCAGACACAGCCATTCGTAAAATCATGAATCCTGTCCACAATTCATGCATGTTGAAGAAGTCCACCAAACCAAAAATTGGATTCAGTATCATCGCTACGATGGTACCGGTAATGATATATTTCGAATGGATGTTATTAATTTCCATTCGCCAGGAATATCGCTCCGTTTTAAGATCCGGTATTGTATTTATTTTCAACAGAAAATTTTGTTAAAGTAAGTATTGGTGTTTTGCTACAATATACGCAGCAAAGGTCCAACCAGTTTGTGAAAAACACCCGTTAAAATCACAATATTTCTTACAAAATAAAAAAGCGAAATTAATTGTCGACTACTTCAGCCCGGTGCTTGAGGCATAAAGACTTTCACTAATTGACATATTGAGACGGAAGTAATAGATACCTCCCCAAGTATAAACAACCTTGGAAAAAATGGTCTCTTTTTGACCTTTTCTTACAGTAACTTTTGTGATCGTTCGATTATTTTCAACAATTTCCTCCACTGTAACATCGGGTAAAACCTCATAATTTTCCAATTTAGGTGGTGCAGCAACTGGTATTACTTCAGGCTTTACAGCTTCCGGTTGATCGTCGGCACCTTCAATTCCGGTAGCTTTAGTAAAACCTTTTTCATTGCGTTTGTTAGGATCTGCCTTCGTTGTTAACTGAGTATCTTTTCCCTTTCCTTTGTCAGCGTTGGCCTCAGGAGGTTCATCACCGCTACCTTTTGCCGCTTTTGAACCAGGAACATCAATTCCGCTACCTTTTGCCGCTTTTGAACCAGGGGCATTACTCCCCTCACCTTTTTCGGCAATAGATCCAGGTTCATCAAAACCACCACCCGAAGAGGCTTTAGGTTTATTATCTTCGCCTGTAACCGCTTGCGCCGAACTATGAGGTGAATCATTGGCCGAATTTGCTAGTGCTTTTTTACGGGCCTCTTCATCTTCGAATGCTTTTGCCTTAGCCCTTTCCTCCTCTTCCATTTTGGCTATTGCAACCCGCTTTTTTTCTTCATCAGCAACAGCTAATGCCGCTTTTCTGGCTTTATCTTCCTCTAATTTTTTATCCTTTGCAGCTTGTGCCTGGGCAGCCCTGGTTTCTTCGGCGGCTTTTTTGTCGGCCTCCTGTTTTGCCTTCGCATCCGCTTTTGCTTGAGCAGCATCCTCCGCCTTTTTCTTTTCAGCGTCTTTTTTTAACTGTTCGGCATTGGCACGTTCTTCGGCCTGCTTACGAATTATCTCATCTTCTGCAGCTTTAAGGGCCGATTGAATTTGCTTGGTGTAATCGGTATCGTAATCAAAATCGTCGATGAGTCGGTTGTATGAAATTTTTCCAACGGGCTGGTTAAAGACCACGATATTCACACCATCATATTGCTTAAAAAGATTTACTTCAAAATTGAATGGATAAAAGCCCTGAGAAATTCGATCAGCAGGTGCACTGGTGTTCAGCTGAATTTTTTTGGTGATGTAGCCGGGTTTTGAAAATGAAATAACGTAATCGCAATTCACTTTTAAATCAAGATCAAATTTAGCAGCGCCAGGTACTGTGTTTGTTTCACCTGTTGTAGAATTTTTAACAACCACCGAAGTTTCTGCAAAATTCCCATCTTCAATATTTAATTTAATCGGAGTTTTAAGCTTCTGTTGTGCCAGGCTTTGCAGCGAAAAACTAACCAGTAAAGGCAATATTAGCAGTAACTTCCATTTGAATGAATGAAGTACCGAGGAAAATAAATTACCTTTTGGGGAGTTTAGATGCAATGGTTCTATTTTAAATTTGATAACACAAAGATATAAACACCTGAACTTTTTTTGTAGATAGAGTATAAGTAAAAATCAACATCTGTAAATAAATGCTGATTTTATTTAATTCTTAACTAAATTTGAACTCAGGAACGATTGATAAATCATCCAGCCAATGCTCCAGAATTGCTTACGTATATTAATTATTTCCGTTACGCTATTAACTGCTACTACGGCTGTTCGGGCTCAGGAGATTACTATGGAGCAAACACTCACTTACATTAACGGAAAGTTGGGAAACGGGTATTCTATTGATGTATTAAGAGGAGTGCTTACTGCAAAGTTTTTTGAGGGTGCCGAACCATTCAGAGAAGATCAGGTAATGTGCAAGTCACTGGACCTCAGCTCAATGAGGTATGATGCGAGCCAGAAACTATTCAGTGTAAACTGCAATGGAAGTTCTAAATGTGTTGACAGGCAGTTATTTGTGAGGAAAATCCAACGTGATTATGCCCGATTTTCGCTACCTGTAACTCTGGATGCTAAAGGAGTTGAAGGCATGAAAAAGGCATTTACTCACATGGTCAGGTTAGTCCTTGACCCCAAATATTCGAGTTCGGAACCGTTTGAATAAATGAAATTATGAAAAAATATCTTCTGTTATTGCTTGTTTCGTGTTTTTGGGGAGGGTTGAATTCTGCTTCGGCACAAGATTCTTCTGCCGTCGACTATTTCAATAAGGGTGATTATTTTTATCGCAATGCCGATTATCAACTTGCCATCACCGAATTTGATAAGTCACTTGAACTTGATCCCACCGCCATTAATACTTTGTTGCAGCGTGGATTTTGTAAAAATATGACCAAAGATTTTGCCGGAGCCATTAAAGATTTCACTAAAGTAATTGAACTTAAATCGGATCATCGCTGGGCATACACTTCGCGTGGAAGCGCCTATAATAAAACAGGTGCCTATGAATTGGCTATAGCCGATTTTAACAAGGCCCTGGAGCTAGATCCTACCGATCAGGAGGCTTATAATAATCGCGGATTCAGCAAAAAATTATCGGGCGATAAAAAAGGAGCTTGTGAAGACTGGAATACCTCCAAAAAACTAGGTAACGATGAAGCTAAAATAATTTTGAAAAATAATAATTGCAAATAGAAACCACTACTTATGAATTGTTCCGTATCAAATAAATTATTCTTGAAGTTCATTTTTGTATGCACTGCAATGTTTGGATTTGTATCAGCAACCAATGCGCAGGTTAGCGAAAAGCAAGACAAATATGCACAATGTCTTGAAAAATCAAGTTCTGAATGGGGAAGTAATTGCGGATCCTGTTACAATTCAGCTAAAAGTTACCGGGTAAATTTAAAGAATGTTTGTACCGATAAACTTGATGTAAAGGTTGCCGTACAAGAGCGTTCGAATAGATGGAAAACATTTAATCAAACCAACCTTGCCCCCGGCGATTCGGTGAGTGGTTATGCTTGCGAAGGAACCGGAAAATATGTTTTCTGGACTCGCAAGGCAGGTGACAATACCACCGAATTTCCTACTGAAGAGGAAATAGAAAAAGAATTTACCCCCAAGAAATAATCGTAATCATTAATTATTCAAAGTCTACTGTCTCTCCTTTTTCAGGGATATAGATATTTTTAAATCCTGCCTCTATTAATCGTGGTTTAAATGCAAGCATGGTGTCATAGTCGCCATGAACCAGAAATAGTTTTTTTACCTGTGAAGGATCCTGACATTTCAAATAGCCAATCATCTCCTTGTAATCGGCATGGGCACTATAGGAATCGATCTTCACAACTCTAGCATTCACATTGTATTCTTCACCAAAAATTCTAACAGTGGTAGCACCTGCACCTAAGCGGCCTCCTAAGCTGCCGGGTGTACAGTAGCCGACAAGAAGAATGGTATTTTTAGATTTTTCAATATTGTTTTTGATGTGATGTTTTACCCTTCCTGCTTCGGCCATTCCTGAAGCGGAAATAATAATGCAAGGCTCCTTCAGTTGATTAAGTGCCTTCGAATCTTCCACATCAGTAATAAAGTGCAAATTCTTAAAATAAAAAGGTTTGTGATCTCCTTCCATCATATAACTTTTCAATTCGGAATTATAACATTCAATATGCTTTTCTACAATTTTAGTGGTCTTTACAGAAAGCGGGCTGTCAACAAACACTTTAATCTCAGGTAATTTTCCCTCGTTTTCCATTCTATCTAACGCATAAATTAATTCCTGCGTTCTATCCAAGCTGAAAGCAGGAATAATTAATTTGCCCTGATTAGTTACACAGGTTTGTACTACAGTATCCAACAAATGTTGTTCAGCATCTAAAATGGGTTCATGCAATCTGTCACCATAGGTAGATTCACAAAGAATGTAATCGGCTTGCGGAAAAGGTTCGGGCTTACGCAGAATCTGGTCGCCAGGCCTACCAATATCTGCTGAAAAAAATAATCGGGTAACTTTGTTATTCTCAGTAATAAGCAAACTAACAGCGGCACTGCCCAACACGTGTCCTGAATCGGTATAGTAAAAGGAGACTTCGTCAGTGATTTTGTACCAGGTTCTGTAATTTACATCTTTGAATTGTTTCAAACATTTTATTGCATCTTCACTGGTGTATAATGGCTCAAACGGTGGCAGATTTTTTCGTTGTCGCTTTTTATTGATGTACTCCACATCCGATTCTTGAATAGAGCCGCTATCTCGCAACATGAGTTCACAAAGATCATGCGTTGCCGGCGTGCAAAAAATGTCGCCCTTAAAACCCTCGTTTACCAGTTTGGGAATTAAACCGGAATGATCAATATGTGCATGACTGAGTATCAGATAATCGATTTCAGCGGGATCAAAACCAAAATGCCTGTTCAACGCATCGGTTTCAGAACCCATTCCCTGAAATAGGCCACAATCGAGCAACACTTTTAATCCGCTCGCAGTGGTTATCAAATGTTTACTGCCCGTTACAGTACGTGCCGCTCCATGAAAGGTAATTTTCATAATTTTGATTTTATAAAAACAAATATAGGTGGTTACTTTGAATAACAGGGAATCAATTTTATTGTTAAATTCGCTGCAACCATCGTTAGACCTTGGTATTAAAGGATGTTTAAAGAATATTTTAGTTGTAAAAATAAATTATTATGTACTTAGGAATTCATTGTTCCGTTTCAGGAGGATTAGAAAATGCATTTGATGAGGCTAAAATTTTAGGGATAGATGTAATGCAAATATTTTCGCGCAACCAACGTCAGTGGAACGCCAAACCAATTTCGGAGGAGGAGAAAAAAGCTTTCGCAGATGCGTTTAAAAAATCGACTGTCAAAAGCTCATTTTCACATTGCTCCTATCTTATTAACCTGGCGGCAGAAAATGAGGATAACAGATTAAAATCAGTGAAGGCTCTAACCGAGGAGGTCGAGAGATGCACCTTGCTTGGCCTCGATTACTGCGTGCTGCATCCCGGTGCTGCAGGTAGTCAGGATTTTGATACTGCAATTTCCAAAATAGCCGATGGATTAAAGGAAGTTTTAAAGTCGACAAAAAACAGTAAGGTGATGATTTTGCTGGAGAATACTGCCGGACAAGGAACCAGCGTGGGTGGTAAATTTGAAAATCTGAAACAGATATATGACCTGGTGAAAAGTGAAAGAATAGGATATTGCTTCGATACCTGTCATGCTTTTGCAGCAGGTTATGATATCAGAACTGAGAATGGAATTACAGAAACTATGGAGAGATTTGATGAAGTATTAGGCTTGAAAAATTTAAAAGTTTTTCATCTCAACGATAGCAAAGGCGATCTGGGAACTCACCTCGACCGACACGAAAATATTGGTAAAGGCAAACTGGGTATAACACCATTTAAATACATTATGAACCATTTTCCGAAAGTGGCCAAAGTTATTGAAACACCTAAAGAAGATGATTGGGATAAAACAAATATTGAACTGCTAAGATCCTTCGTGAAAAAATAAAAATCATCAGCGCAAAGCAAACAAACACCGTTAGTATAATGCTTCTGCGAAAGCTAAAAAAAATTAAGTTAAAAGCTAAAAAATAGTAAAATGGGAATGTTTGACATGATTGGAAAAATGGGTGAAGTTAAAAAAGCGATGGAAGTGATTAAATCGCGCTTGGATACCATTTCAGTAGAAGGCGAAGCAGGCGAAGGAAACGTAAAGGTGGTGATGAATGGAAATAGGTTGGTGAAATCTATCTCTATTTCTGAACGAATGATGGCGCCCGATCGTAAAGAGGAGTT
>JBBQVM010000091.1:0-10574 GCA_038211525.1 Bacteroidia bacterium | reverse complement strand
GGCATTAGAAATTTTGATTCTGATTTTTCCCATACTATTTTAATAGATGACATCAGATTCCACCCCACAGATGTGATGGTTGAAACGATGGTTTATAACTCTTTGTTTGGAAAAGCAAGTACTATTTCTGATCAGAATGGAAAGCCTAAACTATTTTTGGAATATGATGGATTCGGTAGGAATATTTGGGTTTTAGATCAAGATAAAAATGTAAGACAGTACAATCAGTTTATTTTTCAAGATCCTAATGTATCGGGTGATTTAAACCAAAACATTTCTTATAGGCCCAAAATAGCGTTGAGTAAATTTGATTTTCTCGATAAATTGCAAAGCAATTCATTCGAACTTGATGAATGTATTAAAACTGTATCATATATAGATGGGAATGGTCGTCCAGTTCAAACAATAGGATGTAATCAGGCACCATATGACGGAAGTATTTACCGAGATGTAGTGAGTTTCATTGATTATGATGAATTAGGAAGAGCTCCTGTGAGCTATCTCCCTTATGTGGACGAATCAGATGATGGAAGTTATAAAAATGATGTTTTAACAAAGCAACTAGATTTTTATTCTTCTGCTTCTATGGTATCTCATAGTGATTATCCATTTAAGCAATCTGTTTTTGATGGTTCTCCTTTGGGTTCAATAGTTGAACAAGGAGCTCCAGGTGAAAGTTGGCAGTTAGGAAATGGACATACTTCCAAATCAGCGATTCAGTGTAATGGTCCGGACGAGGTATTGTTATGGGAAATAGATGAAGGTGGTCCAGGGGCTGAAGCGTTGACGTATTACGAGCCTAACAAGTTGTTTAAAAAAGTAATTATTGATGAACAGGGATTAACATCAAATATTTTTACAGATGTTTTTGGTCGAACCATATTGGTGCAAAGTCAAATTAAGGCGGAATTAAACCATGATGGGAAATCTGTTACTTATGATTTTACCTTAGGAAATTTAGAAGAACCAACAGAAATTTTACCAACCACCATCAGCACTTATTATGTTTACAATGAATTAAACCAACTAGTATATACTATCAGTCCTGCTGCATTTGAAGAATTGGACGGTACTTATTCATTCGCCGAAAGTGATATGGTATTTGAAAAATATATATATGCTTCCCGCTATGACATTCGAGGTCGAACCTTTGCGCAAAAAGTTCCTGGAAGTGGTTGGAGTTATATTATTTATGATCAGCTTAACCGACCTGTACTTACTCAAACGGCCAAGCAAACAGAAATGGGTCAATGGAATTTTGTAAAATATGATGTTTTCGGGAGAACTATTTTGACAGGGCTTTATAATAACGGGTCCTCAAGTGAGAGTCTACAAGACTTAGTAAACGTTTGGACTACTGGAAACTGGGAAGCTCGTTATGATGGGGGAGGTAGCTTATTTGGCTATTCAAATACGGCGTTTCCTGAAATAAATCCCGGTACTGGGGATCAGATTTTAACAGTCCAGTATTATGATGATTATGATTTTGATTTATTGGGGCAGGAATTTGAACCTTCAATTCAAAATTCATACAACATGAAAATTACAGGATTGTTAACAGGTTCACTTGTAAAAGTGATGGACAGTGATCCGGACAATTATCTGCTATCTATTAACTATTATGATGATCAATACAGGACCATTCAAAATCACGTTCAAAATCACCTGATGGGCTGGGATATTTATGAAAATGATTATAATTTTGATCATTCTTTAAATAAATCCATTCGATTGCATTATGCCAATTCCGCCTCCTTTCCTCTAGTAATAAAGAACCGTTTTGAATATGATAATGGTGGCAGATTGGTAAATGAATTTATGAGCGTTGGTGCTGGTAAAGCGCCTCCAGAAAAATTGGTTGGCCACTATGAATATAATTTACTCGGTCAGCTCATCAAAAAAGACTTGGATTTTAAACCTGCTACCTCCGACTATTTACAACATATAGATTACCGATACAACATCAGAGGATGGTTAACCAGTATAAACAATACAGAACTTGTAAATGATGGAACAAAAAACATGGATGATTTAGATGTTTTTGGAGAAGAGATTTATTACGACCAAACAGATGCCATCACGATTGATCAAACTGTGGATAACCCCTTTGTACCATTGAACAAATATAATGGAAATATTTCAGCCATTCGCTGGAAAACTAGAGCATCGGATATTTCTGCTGACACCAAACCTGAAAATATTTATTGCTATAGATACGATGATTTAAATCGGATGACAGCAGCGTATTATGCAAAATCTGAAATCGGATTGCCTGGGTTTTTTAACACCGACTACCATTTATTTAATGAAAAGCTAAGTTACGATCTTGATGGAAATATCCGTTCCTTGAATAGGCAACATCCAAGTGGGGCAATGGATGAACTAACTTATACTTATGATGGTCATAAATTGATGGAGGTTACTGATGGTATTACCACGCCACTAGGCAACGGCTTTACTGATGGCAATACCTCAGGAGATGACTATGCCTATGATTCTAATGGTAATTTGACAGAAGATTTGAACAAGTCTCTTACTTTTCAATACAATCACTTAAATCTTCCTACAATAATTGAGGATGGGACCGATGAATTGAGTTATTTGTATGATGCAACTGGACGTAAATTAAGAACCAACTACCCAGACAGTAAAGTTCATGATTATGTTACAAACATTGAATATGAAGATAACGAATTATTATTTATAAATACTTCATTTGGACGAATTAAAGCTACGGGACCACAGGAATTTTGTTCCAGTAATTTTGCATATGAATATTTTATTAATGACCATCTGGGTTCTGTAAGGGCTGTAATTACCCGAGATGAAAATGCACCGCAACATAACTACTCCGCAACGATGGAAACTTCAGAATCTACTGCGGAGGAGGCTATGTTTTATAATGTTGACATCACTCGTGCGAATGGACATGCTGCCATTCAATCCTATACTAGCAGCTTCATGGCAGCGTTGACTAAATCTACTGGTGAACCAATAGGACCCGCAAAAGTCTTGCAGGTTCAAGAAGGAGATAAGATTTCCATTGATGTAAAATATTATTATGACACTTATACCGGAGGAAATACCCCCAGAGATATTACTGATATATTAGCTCAATTGGCAAACTTTTTTATATTGAGTGGAACAGTTGCACCTCCGGGATTGGAAAGTTCTTGGGCATCCACTACATTCACCGGTAATTCAGCTGTAAGTGCAATTATCAATACTGAAATTACTTCATCAGATCCAGTTTTGGCTTATCTTGCTTACATCACCCTTGATGAAAACTTCAATCTCATAGCAGATGCTTCGGGAATATTAAAAGCTGACATCCCAGATGTGGCATCTGATTTAAATGTTCTTGATTTGATAATTCCCAAAAATGGCTATATTTACATTTACGTAGCTAATGAAAGTCCCACTGATGTTTATTTTGATAATTTACAAATTATTCATAAAAAATCTAACGTATTGGAACTGAACGATTATTATCCGTATGGTTTACGAAATGAATCACTCAGTCAAACCAGTCTTTCTTTTGATCCTATGAATTCTTATCAATATCAAGACAAGGAATTGCAAACAGCCTTAGGTTTAAATACACATGAGTTTGGTCTTCGCCATTATGATGCTACACTTGGCCGTTGGAGTGTTCAAGACCCAATGACGCAATTCTTTAACCCGTATTTAGCTATGGGAAATAATCCTGTAAGTTATTATGATCCGAATGGAGGAAAAGTATTTACTTCTTATACTCCCTCAGGCGAGGAAAAGCCTACGGGAGGCGGAGATAAAAATGCTCGTAAAAGTGGAGGATGTATTGATGGACTCTACTTGTCTGATTCACAAATGCAATTTTGGATGGGTAATGATAATTTCATGAGTCCGGAAAACATTGATTATACCAATAGCTACTTTGGAGCTATCACTCAAACTTACTATTTAGTTCGTGATAAAAATGGCAATTCCCACGGTTTATTTGCCAACAAAGGTGAAGCGGAAATGGCACGTGCTTCAACAACAGCAAGTGAACTTAATTTGAAAGCAAATTGGCATGGAGATAAAGATAATAATCCCATACTGACTAATGATGGAAATGGTGGCGCAATTGTTCATATTTCAATTAATGCTGCTGATGGTACTTGTGTTTGGTCAAATTGGAATGGTGAATATGGAGGAAGTTCGACTGAAGCTAATATGGGGGGATTTGACTGGCAGAGATTTACTAATTATATGGGTTTTAAAGGAGGAGCGGCAGGAACAAGTTTAAGTTTAATCGAAAACTTGGCTAAGCGTGATATCATAGCACAATACAAAGGAGGAGGCGATGTAATGGAAGCGATAAAAGATTTCAAAGGGGTCGGTAAGTTAGGGACAATTGCTACTCGTATAGGATATGCTGGGATGGCAGTTAATGCTATACGAGTAGGAATAGGATTTGTAAATGGGACAAACCAAAATAGCGATTATGCGAGGCTAGGCATTAATGCGGCTTTAACTTTTATTACTATTTCGAATCCTATCGGCATCATAGGTTTAGGGGCGTATGCCGTATTCGACTATTATTATGGTGACCAATTTTGGAAAAGTACAGGTATTAACAGAACTAAACCTTAAGAAAAATGCTGAAATTATATCAATATATTTTTTACAAATTATATTCCTATATGTTACGTACGCCAAATAAAGTTAATGCAATAGAAGGGGCAGTAGCTCTATTGTCAAGTATTGAATTATTATACATTGTATCTACCTTAATGTTAAGTAAACTTTTATTAGATTTTAATGGCGTGGATACAAGCGTAACAATGATATTAGGGTTATTAATGGCATTGTTAATATATGTCTTAAACCTTAGATACTTTAAAAGGGAGATCTCCTCTATTAAATCTCTTTATAGCAGAGAATCGCTTTATCAAAAATGGATAGGAAGAGTAATAGTTTTTTTAATTGGAATTGGTTCTGTGGGTTCAATAATCATAATCGGCATATTGTTTAAAACAAAAAATTGATAAGTTATAGAAATGCTAACTCGGAGGGTGGTTTAGACTGGGAAACAGTGGAAAACGCAGCATTTTATTCAGAACAAGGATTAGATGCAGTGGGAAGGGCAGCCAGCTCATCGGCCAACTCATGTTTTAAGTATGCGTATAGGGGTATGGCAGAAACGGAAACCGCAGCAACCAAAACACCTGGTAATATTTCAAAGACGACAAGAGTTTTAGGCTATGGTGCCACTAGCTTAGGAGTATTAGCAACAGGAGCACAGTTTTATTATTCAGATAAATCAGGTGCAGATTACGCACGTTTAATAATTGCTGGATTAATAATGGGTGCAAACTCTATTCCTGTCGCTGGGCAATTCATTTCTGTTGGATTAGGAGTATTAGATACCTATAGTGTATTAGAACCGATTTACAATTCATTTGATACACCTACAACCATATATCGTAAACCGTGAAAATTTTGGATTACATCTATTATCGCTTGTTTTATATTCTGCAAAAAAACGAATGCTAAAGATATTGCGGAATATGTTTCCTGTTTATGGCTGGTAGTTTTATTGGGCTTAAATCTTATCGTTGTAGTAGGTAATTTAGGATTTAACCCATTAAATCACATTTCTTCAAAGGCTTATGGTTTGATATTGTTTGCTCCGTAAGCAGCCGGTGAACCACATAGCTAAAGTAAACAAAAAATGTTTATGTATTCAGGGTTTTTTCCAGAAGTTTGGAAGTAGGGTGTAAAGCTGCGATTGTTTGGTGTCGTTGATTTTTAAAAGTACATCAGCAAGCCATTCTTGCGGATTGATGTTATTCATTTTGCAAGAGCCAAAAAAGGAGTAAATCATAGCAGAGCGACTTGCTCCATCATGTGATCCGGCAAACATATAATTTTTTCTGCCAATCACCGTTGGACGGATGGCGTTTTCCACCAAATTATTATCAATTTCTAAAAATGGATGTTTTATATATGCTGTTAGCTTTTCCCATTGGTTTAGTGAATACGCAATGGCTTTCCCAATCGTTGTTGCTGGCGTTACTTTAATGACATTTTCTTTCAGCCATCCTTCCAGTTCATTCAATACCGGTAACGACTCTAACTCACGAATTGAGGTAATTTGTTCAGCTGTTAATTTTTCTTCCCGTATTTTTCTTTCCACAGCATAGAGTAATTGCACTTTAGCAATAAAATATTCAGCCCTGATTTTATCATTGCCTACTGCTTTTTCAAAATACCTTCGCGCATGCGCCATACAACCTAAGAGCGTAATACCCTCACGATTTTCAAAAACATCATATACCACATAGCCATCAGATCAGTCTGCAAAAAACCATTGTAATTTTCCAATAATTCCTGTGGGCCTTCTCTTCCTCTGCCTTTTTGGTAATCAAATAAAACTAATCCTTGCTCCACCGAGCGGTATACCCAAAGATAACCTCGATGTGTTTTGCCCTTCACTTTTGAATCCTGCACAGGATGCGGTGTTTCATCCGCTTGCAGATAGTTACTTTGAAGTACTTGTTTGACTAATTCCCCATATAAGAGCGTAAGTAGATTACAAACCTGTCGGGGTACATCGCCAAGAGTAGAAGATGCCGTTACCAGTCCTTCTCTTAAAAAACGTTGCTGCTGACGATGAAGTGGAATGTGATCTACGTATTTATCGGTCACGATCCTGGAAATTAGTGATTCACCAAACAAACCTTTTTCAATTGGTCGTGAGGGCAAATCACCTATCGCAATTCCACCTTCTTTTTTTGCAAACTTTAAACGACGGTAGCGTTTAACAAAAAACTTTCCGGGTACTTCTTCCAATACTTCAGTGACTTCCTCTCCGATGGATTTTTGATCAGTAGTGGCATCATATCCATCAGGGTATATAAAAATGTCTTCACGCGGAAAATGATCGGGGAAAGGACTTCGAACGGGATGATTTTTTTTAGTATCGTTTTGTTTACGGTCGTGTTTTTCAACAGTGGTGGTAGTAGCAACTTCATTTTCTTGGGCAGCAACATCAAGCAAAGAAAGCTGCGAAGGATGAATATTAGAAATAAATCGTTCACTTTTTGCTCCGAATATTAAACGTTTTAATTCATCAAGCTGGAATTGCAGATGTGAAATTTTTGATTGTGATTGTTCTATTACCTGTTTTAATTCTTCCTTTAAAAGCTGGTTTTCCAAAAGCAAATCAGGTGTCTCAATCATGAAAACAAAGATACATCAAATAACCACTGAAACAATTGGTATCAATGACTTTTTATCAACAAAATGATGCTCATAACGCACTCTTTTTTTGACCGAAGAAAGCGTGATTCCTGCTATGATCAATTGCAATTGCTGTGCAGTGATAGAAACTGATTTTTCAACTGATTTTTTTTCAGGAAGTTCGAATGTTCCTTTCTCTAATCGTTTCGAATAAATGCAAAAACCATCTCCCTGCCAATGCAATATTTTGATACGATTGCGTGAGCGAGATAAAAAAATAAACACATCACCCAGTAACGGATCCATATCAAATTCGTTGCGAACCAAACCACTCAAACCATCAAAACCTTTTCGCATATCACACTGACTTCCGTAAACAAAATAGCGATACCGATCGCTAAAGGATAGTATCATTTATTTTAAAAGTAATCTGAGATAATCAGCACTCACCGGTTGAAGCAATTCAACAGAGTATTTTTCAAATGAAATACGGGCGAACAAATCTGATGTTGTTTGAGGCAGAAATTTAACTTCTTCAAAACTTTGTTCTTGTTTTGGTAACTTTGATTTGCGTTTCTTTTGTGGGGTTAACCAACTCATCAAAGTGCAATAGTTTATATTGTTTTCAATGCAAAAATCTTTCTTCCTTTTCCCACTTGCATGCAAACGTACGATAATTGCTTCTCGTTCCTGAGGTGTAGTGCCCTTTTTAGAGATTTTTAATTTACTTGATTCCATGTCCGAATATTTTTATATCTTTAACGAGCAAAGAAAAAACATGAAAAGGCTTAAATCAAGATGTAGTTCACCGGATGCTTACACTATGCCAAACGAACACATGCTAATTTTTCCTACAAAAGGCATAAATGAGCCAAAAAACTCAACACCACAGAAAATGAAATATCAAACAAAATATAAACGTTGGAAATTATAATATAAATTGTTGATAATGATCATGTTAAGAAAAATCATACAAAGCAAATATTTTTTCTTTACTTTCGAACGAGAATTTATAAGTCATAAAGAATTAGGTGGTATTGGGTCACTAAAAATATATTAATTATATGTCGTCATCTAGATATTTAATTACTGGACAATCAGGACTTCAAATTGATGGGATTTTGAAAGAATTTTGCTCTACATTTTCGACATTTAATGAACGAAACAGACCGATTTATCATAAGGTAGAGGATAAAATGTATGAACTATACTGTAAGGAGAAGGGGTTGCCACAAGAAGCCAATGCAAATGTCTGGATTAAGCTTTTACAAGAACCGATATCCATATTGTCAAATTTATCACATGATGCATTTGCCGAGATATTGGAAATGATTAAGGATGAAACTAGGCCTGTAATATTATATTGTCATGCATGCTTCTATCACTTACAAACATTAGAGTTTATAGCATTGCCTAGTTTAAATTTGTTAAAGCAATTCAATTTAAGTTGCATTATTACATTGATCGATGATATTTATGATATTCATTTGAGGTTAAGACAACCAAAGCAACTTTTAGCCGGTAGAATTGATAGTGCTGTCGTAATGATTTTTGATCTATTAAAAATATTGGATTGGCGAATAAATGAAATTTCACTATCAAGATACTTTGCTTCTGAGTTAAACTTAAATGATAAGCACTACATATTAGCAGTTAAACATTCTAAGCTCACATTCTATGACCTATTGTTTAACACACCTCACAAACCTACATTGTATTTTTCACATCCTATTTCTCAGCCAAGAAGGTTATATGAAAATGGACAAACAGAACAGAGTAATACTATCAAAAATGAAATAATCACAATTTCAAATTTGCTTTCAAAACATTTTATTTGCTTCTTGCCCACAACTATTGATGAATTAAGAATTAAGGAGGTTTCCAATCCCGAAACTCAGAAAAGAGATAGTTTTATTTACGGTTTAAAGGATAGATGGGATAAAAGAATATATGACAAATCAAACGAAAACATTTTATATAAAAAGCCAGAAAATTTAGGAAAACATAGAATTCCATTTGGAGAAGACGTATTAGAATCACATCATACTTCAGAACTTTTGAGTGTCTTGTATAGTACAATCGATAGACAAGTCAGTATTCGAGATAAAAAATTAGTCGAACAGAGCAAAGTTTTATTTGTTTATCGACCAGGATTTGATGCAAATTTATCTAATGGTGTTCGATCAGAAATAGAATATTATCAATTATTAAAAGATGCTAATCATGACAAAATAAATTGCATCATTTATTATCCAATTGAAGACCAAAATAAATTGAAGATATCAATCTTACACCGTATTTTAAATCAAAATGTAGTGGGTCTTGTCGAATATAATTTAATTTATGAGTCCAATATTCTAAATGTGTGGAATAAAGATGATGAGTGTGTAAATTTGTTACAAGAAATGATTCAAGGAAATAATTGCAGCTTAAATATTAGAACAGGCACCTTATCAACTGATTATTATTCAGAAGAGTATAATCAATATAGCAAAATTATTGCTCAAGCAAAACATGAATCCCAAAGAGAAATTCATTATTACAAAAGCAAAAGTGATCTTTTTATAGAGAATGTTGATAAATCTAGTCCAATTGATATAATAGATCAAATTGAAATACATATAAAAACTAAAATTTAAACCAAATGAAACAAGAAAAGGAAATCTATTTTTATAGAGACAATTCAAATGAATCAGATGAAGCGAAAAAAGCTCTTGATGAAAAGCACGTTAATTATATTGAAATTTATACAGCTTCTGATCGTGAGTTACCATGTTTAATTCCATCGGGCAGTGCAATTCCTTATAGTGGTTCAGATGGAATAAATTTATTCTTATCATTTATATCGGAAAGTGCAAATGGCACTTCAGTTAAATAAAGCAGGCTTGTACCCTGCTTTTTTATTTCAATTAAATAAAAACATTAGCATTTACAATAAGTGATATTTACTTTTCCATAGCATGTCAAGGTTTCACCAACACCACCTTACCAAACGCGGCTCTCCCTTCATTTAACGCAACTTTATAATGATAAACCCCACTCGATAAACCACCTGTTCGAATGAGAAGAGACGTAAAGGTACCGTATAAGTTTTTCCGAATCACTTCTTTCCCAAACGCATCATAAAGAATAAATACTCCATCCTTGTTGGTTGGAAAATCGTAAGTAACTGTAAACTGGTTAATTGCGGGATTTGGAAAAATTCGTATTTGCAAGTTCAATTCTGCTGTTTCTATTACGCTCGTAAGGGTATCACATGGGCTACCTATTAAACGACCCAATTGGTAATTTGGGTAAGTAGGAACCGTAAAATTTCTTGAAGCAAGGTAAAAACTATTTTGAACCACATTGCAATTTATTCCTAA
>JBBQVM010000090.1:0-10585 GCA_038211525.1 Bacteroidia bacterium | reverse complement strand
GATGACGGTAAATGGTGGGCATATATCAGAGTAAAGGATCAGTCGTTGTTAGCAAGTAAAGTAGTTGTTGATGTGATGAAAAAACAAACTAGTAACGCGGATTCATTGATACAGTTCACCAGTAAGGAGCAGGAATTGCTGTCTCATTTAAAGGATCACCATAAAATAACAATTGTTCAGTTTTGCCATTTGGTAAACATTTCGCGAAGAAGAGCTACCTCAATAATGGTTAATCTAATAAGTGCAGGAGTGATTTTAGCCCACCACACTGAAAAACCGGAATTCTACACTTTGAGGTGATTTATGCTCAATTATTGCAGATTGGAATAAAATAACTAACTTTCACTCATTCAAGTTATTTATCACTAAAAATTAGATATTATGGCAGATACAGGCAAAACACTGCTGGCAATTATAGCCGGAGTGGCAGTTGGTGTTGTAATTGGCGTATTAATTGCTCCACAAAAAGGAACCGATACCAGACAAAAGCTAAATGATGGCGTAAAAGATCTTGCCGACTCAATTATTTCAAAAGCTGAAGAAGTAATTGACAAAATCGGGAGTGAACAGGAGGAAGCATAAACATTAAATTTTTATTTATTAATCGATAACCATATGGAACCTATACATTCTGAAATTGAACAAGTAGTAGATGATATCAAAGATTACGTTCATATAAATGTTGAACTGATTAAACTTAAAACAACAGAAAAAGGAGTAATAATAGCATCCACCCTGTTAGTAAATTTATTGCTAGGTGTTTGTGTATTTTTAGCTATTTTGTTTTTGAGTTTTGCTGCAGCTTTTGGAATTGCCGAAACAACCGGTAAAATTTATTTAGGTTTTTTAATTGTAGGTGGCTTTTATATTTTGGTTGGAATAGTAATGTTAATGACGAAAGACAAATGGCTTAAAAATACTTTTATAGATAATATAATTAAATCTGTTTACAACTCCTAATTATGAAAAAACATATTCATTCGCTTGCTGCATTAAGACTGGAAATTGATAAATTAACAGCTGAAAAAGAAATTAAGGAAGTGACCATTAAAAGTCACTTCTCAAATTTGAAGGAAAACTTAAAACCTGCAAACTTATTAAAGAGTGCCTTTGCTTCCTTCTCCGGTAATTCGAATTTTAAAAATGAACTGGCTTCCAAGGGAACTGAAGCTGCTTTAGGATTTATTGTTTCCAATTTACTTTTCAGGAAATCAAATTTTATTGTAAAAGCCTTTGCCACAATTATTGGAACCTCATTTGCTTCAAAAATATTTGGGGATGATTCATCTCATTTCATTGATAAAATCAAAAACCTCTATCAAAAATTTGTTAAAAAAAGTTCACATAGAAAAGAGGAAGTAGCATTTAACGAAGAAGACATTTATCGGGCCTGATATAAAGTAGATAAATCATTTACTTAATTACTAATTTTTTCATGAATACTTTTTCGTTTATAGTCATGCGTACAAAGTAAATTCCTTTTCTATATTGACTTGTTGCCAAAGTATAGTTTAAATCATTTAAGTCTATTTCTTTATTGACTACTACCTGCCCGGCCGGATTAAAAACTTCCAATCGTTTATTTTGTGGAAATTCAGAGGACCATAACAAAAGTGTTGAATTAGTTGTTGGATTGGGATACATTTCAAAACCTTCCCCTTTATTCAAAACGAGTGTAATTATTTTAGAAAAGTTAACACAGGAATCTGCAACCATAACTTGATATTTTCCTGAAATTGTTGCCAAATAGCTATTTGAACTTGCGCCGGCAAGTGGCAATCCATTTAAAAGCCACTGATAGGTAAGTCCGCGAGCAAACGGCGTTGTGAGTTTATAGCTATTGCCGTTTGCAAAAATAGTATCTTGGTATGAAATGAGGGCAACAGGAGTGCAAGAAGAGTCGATCATTTTGAAAACACCGGTTGTATTTTTTCCCAGGTATAATTCCCCATATTTATCTTCACCGAAAGTAGTATAAGAATAGTAACCAAAAAAACCATGTGATTTTAACGTAAAGCCTCCAGTGTCGGTAGGTGTTAAACTTCTCAGATTACCTGAGCAATAATCAGTAAAAAAATATTTTCCATAAAGTGCCGCATACCTGGCCCCTCTGTAAACATATCCACCCGTTACTGAACAATCGGGAAAATGAGGATAGGTGTATACCGGCGGGACATACGAGGTGAGTGGTAGATTACAAGTTGAATCGTAAGGCGAATTTGCCTCATAACATCTCCAACCGTAATTTTCGCCTCCTAAGCTGGAAGCGGGTTGAAAATCGATTTCTTCCAAAACATTTTGTCCAACATCACCAATCCACAAATCTCCTGTTAGTCTATCGAATGATATTCGCCAAGGATTTCGCACACCGTAAGCCCAAATAAGTGGATTCGCGGTTGGTGAACCATAAAAGGGATTAGATTCAGGAACTCGATACCCTTGAAGGGTATTTACATCTATTCTTAAAATTTTTCCTAGGGGAACCTGTAAGTTCTGTGCACGATTTCCCGGATCACCCCCTGCCCCGCCATCGCCAAAACCAATGTATAAATATCCATCAGGTCCAAAGTGGATAGATCCACCATTGTGATTGGTATAAGGTTGAGCCACTTTAAATAAAATTTCCTCATTCAATGAATCAGCCTCATTAGGATTATTAATCAAAACATGATACCTGGCAATAACAGTTTCATTGGTATTGTTGGTGTAATTCACATAAAATCTTCCATCGGACAAATAATTAGGACTGAATGCAATTCCAAGCAAACCTTGTTCATTTCCACTATCATTTACTTTATTGCTGATACTCAAAAAAGGAATTAGTTGAAGATTACCATTTAAATCAGAAATACGAATTTTACCTGCCTGCTCAACAATAAACAATCTATCATCACCGCAATTTGTGATATCAGTAACTTTGGTAACATCGTTAATGAAGGGCACCAGAGCAATCTGGGCTGAAATGCAATTACTTTTAAGTAGTAAAAAAACTAAAAAAATACTAGCAAGCAGAAGATTTTTTTTCATAAATACAACTTATTAATTTAGCCCTAATATAGCAAACATTCTAAATTAAAAAATAGTTTCGACAAAAAAAAACCCTCCGGAATGCGGAGGGTTTTTTAGAATAAAATAAATTACTTAACCTTAGCAGAAAGTTCTGCTCCGGCTTTGAATTTTGCTACCTTCTTAGCAGCAATTTTAATTTCCTTCCCTGTTTGAGGATTGCGACCTAAACGTGCTGCTCTTTTAGCAACTGAGAAAGTTCCAAATCCTACTAAAGTAACTTTATCACCCTTCTTAAGAGTTTTTGCAGTTACTGCTAAGAAAGCTTCTAATGCTCTTTGAGCATCAGCTTTCGTGATTTTTGCTTCAGATGCAATCGCATCAACTAATTCACCTTTGTTCATTATTTTAAATTTTAATTGGTTAGTATTGAACAAAGCGAAAGTATACGAAAGTCTTTCACTCACCAACATTCTCCAATCAAAAACACTACAATTGTTGATAAATAGGGGCTTTTGTTCATAACTTAGGGCTAAGAATGGCTTGTAGAGCAGGTCTCAGAAGGTTTACATAGGAGAAATTAAGGCGATTTTTGCTGTTTACGAATTGAATGATTCAAAATAGTACAATTAATCGAGAGTGCAGAAAATGAAATCAATAAGACTTCGCCGTATTGATACCTCAATTCTAATTCTTAAATTTGCATCCAGAATACTATCTTAGCTTTTCACTTTCACCTACATCAAAATCTTATCAGTACAATAGTTTATGGAGCCAACATCAATTGGAAACACTAAGAAATCACCCATACGTATTGGTATTTTACTAAATAAATACGATGTAAATTATCCTTATTACCACATTCTTGAAACGTTACAAAAATGCGACTACGCCGAAATATGTTTAATAATACTCAATCGCGACAAGCAAAAAAAAAGTAAAATTACTTTAGGGAAAATTCTTAAAAATTTTAATTACCTTCTTTTCCAGGTTTATCAATTAGTTGATAAAAAACTTTTTAAACCAAAACATAATGTACTTAAATCAGTCGACAGCACTTCGCTATTAAAAAATGTTCCGGTACTTGAAGTCACTCCAACTACTAAGAATTTTTTTCAATGGATATCCGATGACGATGTGAATCAAATTAAGAGCTATCAACCCGACATCCTGATAAGAATGGGGTTTAAAATTTTGAAAGGTGAAATATTAAAAAGCGCGAAGTATGGCATTTGGTCTTATCATCATGCCGACAATAAAATTAATCGTGGCGGCCCTCCAGGGTTTTGGGAAATGTTCGAAAAAAATCCGGTAACTGGAACCGTAGTACAAATATTAAGTGAAGATCTGGATAATGGTCAAGTGCTCACAAAATCAATTGGTGCCACTCACAAATTTTCCTTAAATTTAAGTAGAAACAGTTTGTATGCAAAGAGCATGTATTTAATGCCACGGTTAATTAGAAGATTGTATCTTGAGGGTGATCAATTTATAACCGAGCCGGCAGCACTTCCCGAATTTTATAATCATCGGTTGTACGTGGCACCTACTAATGCACAAGTGCTCTCATTTTCCTTCAGATTAGTAACAGGTTCTTTTACAAAATACCTTCGGCAATTATTTTACCGCAATCAATGGTTTTTGTTATTTAGCTTGCGCAAGAATGGAGAACTACAGCCCTCTATGAGGAAGATGAAAAAATTGATGCCACCTTCAGGAACTTTTTGGGCAGATCCGCATGTGATTTATCGTGATTCCAAGTATTATATTTTTCTGGAAGAAAAGAATTTCAGTAAAAAAAATGCCCATGTTTCGTTAATAATTATGGATGAGAAAGGCAATTGCTCTCCTTCTCAAAAAATACTGGAAAGGCCCTACCATCTCTCTTACCCTTTTGTCTTTACTTTTGATGGTAATGATTACATGATTCCGGAAACGCGCGATAACAAAACTGTGGAGCTTTATAAATGTGTTGAATTTCCCAATGAATGGACTTTACAACAAACGTTGTTGAGTAACTTGATGGCTGTTGATTGTACCCTTCATGAACATAATGGAAAGTGGTGGATGTTTCTGAATAAAGTGGAACATTCTGCCGTAAGCAGCAATGACGAATTATACATTTACCACTCAGCATCCCCATTCGGACCGTGGGAAGAACATGAACAAAATCCGGTGGTTAGCGATGTACGAAGAGCGCGGCCCGCAGGAAAACTGTTTTCCTATAAAGGTAAAATCTATCGTCCTTCGCAGGATTGTTCGGTCACTTATGGATATGGAATCCGATTAAATGAAATCATAACTTTGACTGAATCCCGTTTTGAGGAAAAAGAGGTTGATTTTATTGAGCCGTTGTGGGATCCTGCCTTTAAAGGCGTGCATTCATTTATATTTGAGAAAAACCTCACGTTAATGGATGCATTTAGAAAAGTGAGAAGGTAACCAATAACTACTAATAGCTCAATATCTTTTCAATCACTACCGCAACTTTTTCAGCGTTGGGTATCATCGCAAATTCAAGAGTGGAATTAAGTGGTATAGCCGGAAGATTCTCCGAACCGATTACATTCACCGGTGCATCAAGAAACTGAAAACAGTTCAACGAAATTCTTCCTGCCAAAGCCTGTGCAAATGAATTATTGACCGGCTCTTCTGTTAAAACAATGCAACGATTGTTTTTCTTTACGGATGCAAAAATCATCTCTTCATCTACCGGATGTATCGTTCTCAAATCAACAAGCTCCACTCTTCCCGGGAAATTTTTAGCTGCATTTTTAGCCCAATATACGCCCATACCATAGGTAATTATGGTAACAGATGTTTTATCTGTTGATGATTCCAGCACCATTCTTCCTTTTCCAAACGGGATAATATAATGTTCATCCGGCTCAATTGTTTTAGCATCTTCGGTGCCTTTAATTTTACTCCAATAGAGGCCCTTGTGTTCAAAAATAACCACCGGATTAGGATCATAATAAGCAGCCTTCATCAAACCTTTTAAATCAGCTCCAGTGGAAGGATATGCAATTTTAACACCTCTAATATTCGCCACTACACTTTCAACACTCGACGAATGATAAGGACCACCACTACCATAAGCACCAATTGGAACTCTGATAATACAGCTTACTGGCCATTTGCCATTCGATAAATAACAAGATCGACTTACTTCGGTAAACAACTGGTTTAAGCCCGGCCAAATGTAATCGGCGAACTGAACTTCAACAATCGGTTTCAATCCTGCTGCCGACATTCCTACAGTACTTCCAATGATAAATGCTTCCTGAATGGGTGTGTTGAAGACTCTGTCGTCACCAAACTTCTGCGCAAGCGTGGCAGCCTCACGAAAAACACCACCTAATCTGCGACCTACATCCTGACCGTACAACAAGCACTCCTTGTGTTTAGCCATTAGTTCCTGTACCGCAAAAAGTGCACAATCAACCATCACTGTTCGCTCCTTTCCTGCCGGTTCCCGTTCTCCTTTTTCTTCAGTAATGAGTGTTGGAGCAAAGTCATGTGTGAAGAGATCTTCAGGACGAGGATCTTCTGCTGCCATCGACTTATTAAATTGCTCCTGCACAGTTTTCTCTGTTTCTTTTTCAATGGTTACCAATTGTTGTTCGGTAAAACCAAAATCGATCAGTTGACTTCTGAATTTCGGGTATGGATCGCGCAACGTTTGCTCTTCAAGATCATCGCGGTACCACTCTTTCCGCACCCCGGAAGTATGATGATTAAGCAATGGGACTTTTGCATGTATCAGGAATGGGCGACGTTCATTACGAACAGTTGAAAAGACTTCCCGAATAGTTTGATAAGATTTTATAAAATCGGTTCCATCAATAGTTCTCACCTCTAGGCCTTTAAAACCTTGAGCATAATGAGTGGCATCCATTGCTCTAATCTCTCTGGCGTGCGCCGAAATATCCCATTCATTATCCTGAACTAAATAAACAATTGGCAAACTTTTTAGTACCGCCATCTGAAAAGCTTCAGCAACTTCTCCTTCGGTAATTGATGCATCGCCAAGAGAACAGACCACCAATGGGTTATTGCTTCCCTCCCATTCCGACAAATTTTGTTGCTCCAGGTAGTGTAGCCCCATGGCAATGCCGGTGGCCGGAATAGCTTGCATTCCTGTTGCAGATGATTGCATTGGAATTTTGGGCATATCAGGTCTTTTTAAGCTTGGATGACTGTAGTATAGCCTTCCTCCACTAAATGGATCGTCGCGCTTAGCCATCAATTGCAACATTAACTCATACGGTTCCAGTCCGATGGAAAGCAGCATACTATCATCACGATAATAAGCCGAAAGAAAATCCTGTGGCAATAGTTGAAGTCCGGTAGCAATTTGAATGGCCTCGTGGCCCTTAGATGTTGCATGTACATATTTGGAAGTGAATGTACTATTGGCTTCATAAATCGCCGACATGGCCCTTGAGGTGGCCATTAAAGTGAATGCTTTTGTAAGTATCGTCTCTGAAATCTCAGATTTGGTAATGTTTCCTTCAGTAGGGTTCATGGGTGCAAAGTTAATAAAATCAAATGATGTGGATTACTCTCGGGGCTGTAGGTCTTTTTTAGGAATTAGTGTTTTTGATTCAATATTTCTGAATCCAACCAAACCTGTTGAGAATTTAATTTGAACCGAGTCAGCTTGCGGAACCAGTTCATCACTATTTTTATCGACAAATTCTACTGCTTGTTTATAATTTTTAAGGTCATCATTTTTAAGATGTAAATGATAGCGATTACCTTTTAATTCAGAATCATAATAATAGTCGTAACCGATAATTTTGTAGGTTTTTGAATGATTGTCATAAACAAAATTGATATTTAGTAGAAGTATTAATGCAAATGAAATGAGTCCGGCTCCAAACATTGAAAAGAAGATCAAGTGTCGAAATGAGTAAATACCTCTCTCGTAAAAGAATTTATAAAAACCAGTTGATATAGCGCTTGCACCAACCAGTACCAAAATAAGGTCATAAATGGTGAAAAGAATTTGCTCATGAAGGGTAATGATAATGGGAGTGGCAATAAAAATTCCGGCAAAAATTAATCCGAAACTCCAGTGATACGAGGAGTATTTATAATTCCATTTTAATTTTAATGGTATTGGCTTTAATCCTTGGACTGAATTAATTTTCTCCTTGAAGTCGGGTGCTAATTTATAATCTTTCAACTTTTGACGTGGATCCTGATTTAATAAAAAACATAAATGATTGTACAAATCCGGCAAGTGAGCATGAAACTCATCAGGCACCTCAAAAAAATGCTCTATACAAACAGCAAAAAACTCTTCTATGTTCACCGAAGCGTACGATCTTAAAAAAGAAGACTCCCGATTTTTCATTGCTTCAAATTCCGGCTCAGCAATAGCTTCCCATTCATCGGCGTAGTTGGCAAATTGTGTATCGAAGTCGCTGCCATGTAATAACTGCAATCTTAAAGCATGAGCCATTTCATGTAACCCAAGATTGTATCGGTCATCATCATGAGCGTAACCGTGAATAAAATCTTTCCACGAAAAGTACATTATTCCACCTAAACTGGTTCCTCCTTTTAAATACCTGTCGAACATTCGGGAGTAAAATGGTTCGGGAAAAATCTTGAATGTATGATAATGAGAAAAATAAAAATTTTTAAATCCGAATGTGATTTGAATTGCTGACGAGGCCAATTTGAGTTTCATCTCCTCCGTAATCTTAATGCCTTCCATGCCAATGAACTCTTTTGAGTCGACAAAATCAAGGCAGCGACGAATGAAACGATCTTTAGCTTCCTGTGAAAGATTATTAAAATACGCGGAATGTTTTTCGAGCAGGGATTGAACTTTATTGTATTGTTTTGCTTTCCCGGATGGTGTTAAGAGTAAAATTCTTTGTAAAAGATAATGACTCAAATTATTTTTGGAAGCCTTTATCAGAAAGAACAAAACAAGGCCAAAAAGTACAGCTGCAAAATAGGAAGTCATAGGATGAAACGCGAGTTCGTTTACCTGCTACCGGCCTTAAACTTATTTATCGCATTCCGGGTATATTCCGACAACACCAATGTTCCACTCACTTCTGCTCTTTCAACAAGAAGTTGATCCCAATGCTCGGTACCTTTCCAAAAAACAGATTTGAGTGCTTTCATGGCTTCAGGACTCGAATTAGAAAGTTGAGTTGTTAGCTTCGCAATAGCCTCATCTAATGATTGAATGGAGTCATGAACCTCAGCATACAATCCTTTTTCACGTGCCCAATTTGCAGACTGCCATTCGGTAGCATTAATTGACAATGAATTAAAGGCAGCAGTTCCGATTTTTCTTTCCACTGCAGGTCCAACTACAAATGGTCCTATACCCACTGCAAGCTCCGATAATTTAATGGCTGCGGAAGCATGAGCAAAAGTGAGATCCGCTGCTGCTGCTAAACCAACTCCTCCACCAACAGCTTTACCTTGCACACGCGCAATTACAAATTTTGGTGCTTTACGGATGGCGTTAATCACCATGGCAAATCCCGAAAAAAATGTTCGGCCTTCTTCTAGTGTTGAGATCGACATAAGTTCATCAAAAGATGCACCGGCACAAAATGCTTTTTCTCCGCTGCTTTGGAGGATGATAACTTTAACCTCATTATTTAGTCCGGCAGAATTGATTTCTTCAGCAAGCGCTCTAAGTAATTTTCCCGGCAGAGAATTACTTTGCGGATGCGAAAATGTAATAATTGTTATTCCTGAACTTAAAATGGAGCTTACCGTTCCTTCAGCTATCATAAAATTATAAAATTTAAATTAATGAAAAATAGTTGAGTTATTATTTACCGAGCACTTTTTGTTTTTCAGCAAGAAATTCATTTTCAGAAAGCAATCCTTTTTCGCGTAATTTGCCAAGGCGTTCCAATTGTTGCAATTTATCCTCAAGGCTTAGGTTCGGTTCTTTACCAATGATGGAGTCTTCTATATTACCGGAAGTATTTTTTGCTTGAGTAGTTTTTCTGTTGCCAATTTTCTTTAGAAAAAACACAAGAGAAATTACTAATAAAATCGCCACTAAAGAATTGAAGGCTATTAATATTCTGTTACTCTGATTCAGCTTTAGGTTTTCGCCTTTATAAGAACCGATGTTTCCTTCTAACTTTTTGCGGTAATCGTCCAGTTTAATCACTTGCTCACGCAAATCGGATGAAGTACTCCGTTCTGCATCTAGTAAGGAATCGGTAACATCGCACTTTATTTTCAATCCCTCCAAACTGGAACTCAAACTATCAATTAATAATTTCTCAGCACTTAATTTTGGAGCTGTCTGAATAGTACGGACAACCCTGGCCGGAATCGGTTTAACTTGTCCGATGGAATTCATGAAAGTGAATACCATCAACATAAAAACCAAGAGGCCCTTTTTATTAGTAATAGATACTATTCTTGTCATTGTTCCTTTTTTGCTAAACTATGCTTCTTTCCTCGCTACTAATGTCATTACAGTTTCAGTGGCAACGGTTTCACCTTTCTGATTCGAAACTTCCACATCCCACTCCACCACTCCTTGCGGAATTTGTCCTTCTTTATTTTCTTTTTTTGTTTT
>JBBQVM010000089.1:0-10664 GCA_038211525.1 Bacteroidia bacterium | reverse complement strand
GTGGAGCCTACTCCCGATCAGAAAGCATTGTACCCGGGTAAAAAAAATAATCAGGGTAAAGGAAATCCCGGTAATGAGGGTGAAACAGGAAAACCCGGAGACCAGGGAAATCCCGACGGATCGTTGGATGCTAAGAGTCATACAGGAAGCGGTAAAGGTGATTCCGGTATTTCATACGACCTTGCAGGAAGAAGCATGACACGCAGACCCTCTATTTCTGATCAATCGCAGGAAACAGGCAAAGTGGTTATCGAAGTGATTGTTGATAAAGACGGCAACGTAACATCTGTAAATGGACCCGTGAGAGGTTCAACAACTTCTGCAATGGTGTTAGTGAATAAGGCCAAGCAAGCCGCCATGGATGCTAAATTTAGTAAGAGCGCAACCGGTGTTGAAGAACAACGAGGAACCATCACTTTCCTTTTCAAATTTGAATGACCTACGAGGCAACTCTTGAATATCTTTTTCAACAACTGCCCATGTATCACAGGGTGGGCGCTGCGGCATACAAAGCCAATCTTGACAACACCTTAGCAATAATGAAACTGCTTGATCATCCTGAACGTGATTTCAGGTGCATTCATATTGCAGGTACCAATGGCAAGGGGTCTACTTCACACATGTTGGCTTCTATCCTTCAGCAAAGTGGTTACAAAACCGGACTGTATACGTCACCACATTTACGTGATTTCAGAGAAAGAATTCGCATTAATGGAAAAATGATTGATAAGACCGAGGTGGTGAAATTTGTAAAAAAATATCAGACTCAATTTGAAAGTATTCAACCCTCCTTTTTTGAATGGACTGTTGGTTTGGCATTCGATTACTTTAGCAGGAAGGATGTGGATATTGCTGTTGTTGAAACCGGTTTAGGTGGACGTCTCGATTCTACCAATGTGGTCAAGCCGTTAGTGTCTGTTATCACCAATATTCAATGGGATCACATGAACTTATTGGGTGATACACTTAAAAAAATTGCAAGTGAAAAAGCCGGTATCATCAAACCTCAAATACCGGTTGTGATTGGCGCAACTCAATCGGAATCGGCACCTGTTTTCCGACAGGCCATAAAAAAATCTAAATCTAAAATTTATTTCGCCGACAAAATTTTTCATGCTCAAATTCAGGAGCATCAACCATCCTTTTCGGGTAAGCTTATAGTAGATGTTACCAAAAACAAACAATCGTATCTTAAAGATTTGGAAGTTGATTTGGGCGGATATTACCAAACTGCCAATATCGCTACTGTTTTGCAAACCATCGAAATTTTAGAAACAAAAGGGTTCGAACTCAACCGGAAAAACATCCGTAAAGGATTTGCTGCTGTAAAAAACAATACAGGACTTGTAGGAAGGTGGCAGTTGATTGGGAAAAATCCATATGTAATTTGCGATGCCGGTCATAATAGTGATGGAATAAAAGCGATCGTGAATCAACTTGAACACATCACATATAAAAAATTACACCTGGTAATAGGTGTGGTGAACGATAAAGATGTTGGCAGCATGCTTTCTTTACTTCCTCAAAAAGCCACTTACTATTTTTGTAAAGCTGCTATACCACGAGGCCTCGATGCAAAAGCATTAATGAGAGAAGCAAAACCCTTTGGGTTAAAAGGAAAATCGTATGCAACAGTTTCTTTAGCTTTGGCTGAAGCAAAAAAAAATGCAGGTAAAGATGATCTGGTTTTTGTTGGTGGAAGCACCTTTGTAATTGCTGAAGTTGTTTAGCACTTTTTTCTTTATTTAAAGCTTCATGACTCGACTGAAATAATAAATTTTAACTTTCCCTTTAATTATTTTGTCATATATTTCTGATATTCAACATATTAATAAATACTTTTAAAGAAATCTTATAGTATCTCTATGTAACAAAAGTTGCATAAACCTAGCCCATTTTTACCGACTTTTGCTGCTTTCAAACTATACACAAACAGCAAAATAAAAATTATGCAATTTGAAATTATTGGATATATAGGAGCAATAGTAATGGGATTATCACTTGGTCTTATTGGCGGAGGAGGATCCATTCTTACAGTACCTATTCTGGTTTACTTATTTTCTGTAGATGCGGTACTTGCTACAGCATACTCTTTATTTATTGTAGGACTAACCAGTTTAATCGGGTCATTTAGCCACATGAAAATGGGTAACATCCATTGGCGAACCGCATTTGTTTTTGGTTTACCGGCTATTTTAAGTGTTTTTGCAACCAGGGCTTGGTTAGTTCCTGCTATTCCTGCACAGTTATTTACGGTGGGTAGTTTAGTGATTACTAAATCTATCGGACTTTTACTGTTTTTTGCAATAATTATGTTATTAGCTTCCTACTCGATGATAAAAAAACAAAAGCTACAAACCGAAAAATTTGAGGACATGAAATATAACTACCCTCTGATTTTAGCGGAAGGATTGGTGGTTGGTGTTGTAACCGGATTGGTTGGTGCCGGTGGTGGCTTTTTGATTATTCCTGCATTGGTGCTACTGGCAAAATTACCTATGAAACAAGCAGTTGGTACCTCCTTAATAATTATTGCAGCGAAATCACTCATAGGCTTTACAGGTGACTTGAAAGGAAATGAAGTAATTGACTGGAAGTTTCTGTTGGTCTTTTCCGCCATTGCAGTGGTAGGCATTCTTGCAGGAAGCATTTTCTCTAAAAAAGTATCTAACGAAAAATTGAAACCCATCTTCGGTTGGTTTATTCTGGTGATGGGAGTATATATTATTTTAAAGGAAACCGTTTTAAAATAACAAACCATCAAGCATTGTTAGCGCAGTAATTAGTACTAACTTAAACGAATTTGAAATTATGAAAAGTTATACTTATAGATAAGTCTTCTTTTCATTTTTAATGCTGAAAATAAAATGATGCAAAAGCTAAAAGTTCTTATTCCCACCGACTTTACCGTTCAATCGGAATATGCTTATTTATTGGTTAAACGCTTGGAGGTAAAAGTGGAAATCGAAATTCATTTTTTACATGTATTGCAAGTCCCTGACACGGTTACATTAAGTGGAAAAGGAGTTATTGAAACCTGTGGGGAAATAGATGTGAATTTTGTTAAGGCTAAAAAAGAAATTGCCGATCGTAAACTCGCCAATTTAAAATCTTTGTATGGGAACAGTGTTTATACACATTTAATTTTGGGAAAACCTACTGATGGAATTGTATCATTTGCAGAACAAAATAATTTTGATGTAATTGCAATGGGAACCAAAGGCGCATGGGGATTAAAAGAAAGAATTTCCGGTTCCGAAACACAAATGATTGCTCGTCAATCTAAAGTTCCACTATTGTCTATGATGTGTGATCGTTCAGAGCTTACTATCAAAAACATATTGTTGGTACATAACTTCTCTAATCCAAAAACTGAAAGTATTTCCTTCTTAAAACTATTAATGAATGCATTTAACCCTCAAATTCATTTTTTAGAAATCGTAACTAAAAATAGCAACCGTGATCAAATTCAGAAAAACATGGATCAATTTGGGGAGCTGAATCAAATAACTAATTTCGAGAAACATTTATTGAATGATTCAGATGTAGAAAGTGGTGTAATTCATTTTAATCAAATGCACGAAATGGATGTGGTGTGTATCGGAAGACATGGAAGAACAGGAATAGATAAAATTATTCACCCAAGCGCCACCGAAAAATTAATCAATCATCTTTTTAAACCAATTCTCTCATTTCATCTTTCACAATAATACAAAATAAAAATGATTGAATTCATACGTCAGCCCTGGACGTGGTACGTTTCGGGAACATTAATAGCCGGCATCATGTTTACGCTGATCTACTTCGGCAAATCATTTGGATTCTCATCGAACCTTCGAACTCTTTGTGCCGCTGCCGGAGGCGGTAGAGTAGTTAAATTTTTCGATTTTAATTGGAGGTCGCAAATTTGGAACTTGGTATTTCTGGTGGGTGCTATTCTGGGAGGATATATTGCCGGACATTATTTATCAAACGGGGAACCGGTTAAAATTTCAGATAGTACCATTCATGATTTATCAGAAATGGGGATCGCTCCTCCTGTTTCGGTTCAGCCGAACGAGTTATTCAGTATCGATGCTATGCTAACACTTAAAGGATTCCTCATTCTCGCAATCGGCGGATTGATGGTTGGATTCGGATCACGTTATGCCGGAGGTTGCACTTCCGGTCATGCTATAAGTGGAATGTCTGATTTACAATTGCCATCATTGATTGCAGTAATCGGATTTTTCGCCGGCGGATTACTCATGACCTACTTGCTACTTCCACTAATTATTTAACTATGAAGCTGATAAAATTTCTTATCGTTGGAACATTATTCGGAATAGTGATGGCAAAGTCGGAAGCTTTTTCATGGTTTCGTATTCAGGAAATGTTCCGCTTTCAATCGTTTCAAATGTATGGAATAATTGGTACTGCTGTTACATTGGGAGTGATTGGTGTGGCGCTCATCAAAAAATATAAAATCAGAGATCATAGTGGAAATCTAATTGAGTTTTATCCAAAGGAAAAATCAATTGTAAGATATCTGGCCGGAGGAACTATTTTCGGACTGGGCTGGGCCTTATCGGGAGCTTGTCCGGGACCAATGGTTGTTAATATTGGATATGGTTACCTCTCCATGATTGTTGTTTTTGTGTTTGCTATTATTGGAACATTTCTTTACGGAATAATAAAAGATAAACTTCCCCACTAAAACCAGTCTATTAAATGGAAATCGAAAACGATGAAAAATACAGGGCGCTTGCCAGAGTAGTGAAACAACTTCTCAACCTGGTAATAGTTATGACTTTGTTGATGCTATTCATGTTTGGGTATCTCATTTATTTACAACCAAAAATTCCGGTTTCTTCACCTGTTGCGGAACAATCAAACCTTGAACCAGCTCCAACTGCAATTGCTAAAGTTGAAAAAATAAATTACTGGCACGCTCCCGCACTTGAAACTCTTAATTCAGATCCTGCAAAAGCGGAGATACTTTACGGCAAAGAACTAGTTGCCCATACATCAGAATACTTTGGCCCCAACGGCAAATTGAAAAAAAATGCTATTAATGGAATGAATTGCCAGAACTGTCATTTGGAAGCGGGAACAAAAGTATTTGGCAATAACTATAGTGCAGTTTTTTCCACTTACCCAAAATACAGGGCCCGCTCGGGAAAAGTGGAAGATATTTACAAACGGGTGAACGATTGCTTCGAAAGAAGTTTGAACGGAGAGCCTTTGCAAGTGAATTCAAAGGAGATGATTGCAATATCATCTTACATCAACTGGCTCGGTAAGGAGGTTGCAAAAGGTGAAAAACCGGAAGGGGTAGGATTTAAAAAAATTCCATTTCTCGATCGTGCTGCAGATCCTAAAAAAGGTGAACTGGTGTACCAGCAAAAATGTGTAAGTTGTCATCAAAGTAATGGTGAAGGGGTGTTGAATGCCGAAAATACTGCGTATACGTACCCTCCGTTATGGGGTGATCATAGTTATAATGCCGGAGCGGGACTTTTTAGAATTTCAAATTTCGCCAAATACGTTAAGTTTAACATGCCATTGGGTACCACTTTTGAAACTCCACAGTTAACAGATGAAGAGGCTTGGGATATAGCGGCATTCGTAAATTCACAGCCTCGCCCTAAAAAGGATTTATCGCAAGATTGGCCCAATATAGCAGAGAAACCTTTCGATCATCCATTTGGTCCTTATTCAGATAAATTTACTGAAGCACAGCATAAATATGGCCCGTTTCAACCGATCCAAGATAAGATAGACGAAATGAAAAAATTAAGTCAAAAATAAAAAGTATACATTTAAATTAGAGATTTAAAATAAAAATAAACATGAAAACAATTAAGATTTTAGTATCGGTAATCATTTTAACAATTTCATTTTTTTCAATTAGTCATGCGCAGGAATCTAAATCCGCTCCTAAGCATTCAACAGCAATACTTGCTCCCACCCACAGAATAGTTTTCCAGATGGTAACGGGTGATACTCTAGCTCACAAACAATTAGTGAAACAAATTAGCAATATAATTACGGTGTCACCAAAAACCGAAATTGAAGTAGTTTGCCACGGACCAGGGTTACAAATGCTACTATCTAATAAATCAGTTGTAGCTGATAAAATATCACAGCTTGCATCAGCAAGAGTTTCATTTAATGCATGCGAATTTTCGATGAAAGAAAAAAATATTACTGCCGAAGAATTAATTCCATCAGCTGGGAGGGTTCCTTACGGGATTCTTGAACTGGTAACCAAACAAGAAGAGGGATGGAGCTATATTAAGGCTGGTTTTTAGTATAAAGTTAATTTATTTTTAATTGTAATATGAAATTAACTCCGCTACTTTTTATCTTAATAATTTTTCCAACAATACTGTGTGGCCAGGTAAGTAACGATTTACATATTAAAATGAATGATGAGGATGATTCTTCTTCCTTACAATCACATTTTCTTAATGCTCAATGGCAAGTTCATAGTAGAACTTTTTTTATGTCGACAATAAATGAGGGGTCATTAAAAGATGATTATACTTTGGGTACCGGTGCCGGAATTGGAGTGTTAACAGAACCTTTTCATGGCTTTCAGATTGGCTTGAATGGTTATTTTATTTTTGAACTCTTTTCATCAGATATCAGCAAACCGGATCCTACAACGCAAAATTACAACAGGTATGAAATTGGACTTTACGACATTACCCATCCTGAAAGTTTTAATCATCTAGATCGATTAGAAGAATTGTATTTAAAATATAATTATTCGAAAAGCTCCATTATGGTAGGGCGATTCAACATAAATACACCTTTCATTAATCCACAAGATGGAAGAATGCGCCCTACCTTGGAAGAGGGTGCGTGGTTGAGTATTCGTGAATCTTCAAAAATTGGCTTCAATGGAGGATGGATCCTGGCTGTAACCCCAAGAAGCACCATGGATTGGTATTCTGCAGGTGAATCAATTGGCATATATCCCTCAGGAGTAAATGTTAATGGAGCTAAATCAAATTACACAGGTAATATTCACAGCACCGGAATTGGTATAGTGAATATCTATTTTCAGCCAACTAAAAAAATAAAAATAAATTTTTGGAACAGTTATATCAATAACGTGATGAACACCACTTTGGTTGAAATAACCACTGACTATAAAAAAGCAAAAAATAAATCCGGCTTTTATAACGGATTCCTCTTTTCGCATCAAGATGCACTGAATAATGGAGGTAATGCTGACCCGTCTAAAACATATCTTCAAAAAGGAGCACAATCGAATGCGCTTAGTTTTCAATTGGGTTATAATACCAAGAAATTTAACACCAGTCTAAATTATACTCATATAACAGGTGATGGTCGTTACCTTATGCCTCGTGAATGGGGGCGTGAGCCTTTCTACACTTTTTTGCCGAGAGAAAGAAATGAGGGCTTAGGAAATGTTAATGCTTTTATGATTAAAACTTCCTACATTTCAAAAAACAATAAATTGAAAACATCAATCGCATATGGATATTATCATCTACCCGACGTTAAAAACTATCGGTTAAACAAATATGGGATGCCCTCTTATCATCAAATAAATTATGAATACTCTTACATTTTCAGTAAATTTTTAAAAGGATTTGAATTAAAATCATTGATTGCGTGGAAAATAAATGCCGGCAGCACCTATGAAAATCCAAAATATGTTTATAATAAAGTAAATATGATTAACTTTAACCTAATTCTGGATTTTAAGTTATGAAAAATAGATCAAACCATGGAAGACACATTATTGAATAACAACAGGAGAGATTTTTTGAAGAAATCGGCTGCTGCGGGTATTGCATCCTTATTAATACCTGCAATAAGTGTTGCAGAAAATAAACAGGCTGAAGTAAAGTTAAAATCAGATGCATTTACTACTGAAAACGGGCCCAACACGATTACATTTTTAATTACTACAGATATCCACGCTCAGTTATTTACTCATGATGAATTTTTCTGGGAAAATGAGAAGGCAGTATACAGAAAAAGAGGTGGAATGGCGGTTTTAAAAACGATGATTGACACATTGAAAGCTGAAAATCCTGATCATACAATTATTTATGATGGGGGCGACTATTTTCACGGACATGGTGTGGCCTCTTTTTCAGAAGGTGAAGCACTGATTCCTATTTTTAATTATTTGAACTACGACTTAATTCTTCCAGGTAACTGGGAAGTAGTTTACAAGAAAAAGAAAATGCTATTTGATATGGGTCATTCAAACGCATCGAAAATTTGCGCCAATATGTTCCATAAAAATAGCGAAGCAAACAATTGTGAATTGGTATATTCTCCCTATTGGATTAAGTACGTTGGAGGTGTTAAAATTGGAGTAATTGGATACACCGATCACCTTATTCCTAAAAGACAATCTCCTGCTTACAGCGAAGGACTTACCTTCGAACATGCCCAAAACAGTGTAGCTAAATATGTAAAAATTCTTCGTGAGGATGAAAATTGTGCAGTAGTTTTAGTGGCTACACACATGGGATTGGCGCAGCAGGTAGGCTTGGCTAACAACCCGGTTTGTGAAGGCGTTGATTACATCCTTGGTGCTGATACTCACGAAAGAGTACGAGTTCCCATTCAGGGAACGTATACCAAAGTGATCGAATGCGGTGCATTCGGTTCTTTCCTCGGCAAGCTCGATCTTAAAATAGAAAATGGAAAACTTGTTGATTCCTCCTATCAGTTGCTAGATGTGGATCCCGAAAAATATCCTGCAGATAAAACAATGATTTCTTTGGTTGATGCAGCCTTTGCTCCTTATAAAAATGAATTACAGCAAGTGTTAGGAACCAGCAAAACACCTTTGGTGAGATATTTTGTTCTTGAAACACCCATGGATAATTTAATTACAGATGCTGTAATGTGGAAATTTAAACCTGACATTGCATTATCAAATGGATTTAGATTTTGTCAACCATTAAATGTGGATCCTAAAACTGGAGTTGCAACTATCACCAGAGAATTTTTGTGGAACATGTTACCTGTTAACAGCGAAGCTAAATCGGGAATGGCTACAGGATCACAAATACTTAGCTGGCTCGAAAAAGAATTACAAAATGCTTTCGCGAAAGATCCATCAAAAAGATTTGGTGGTTGGTTTGTTCGTTATAACGGAATGGAAGTTAATTTTACCATCGGAAATGAATTAGGTAAAAGAGTGAACTGGGTTAAAATTGGCAAGAAACCACTTGATCCTAACAAAGAGTACAAAATAATTGCCTGCGAGCGTGAAGGTGATCCTGATGACACCATCTGTAGAATGGAAAAAATAAAAAATCCGATGATGTTAAAAATGCTTTTACATGATGTGGTAGAGGAGTATTTAAAAAACAATTCTCCTGTTGCACCAAAATTAGAAAAACGAGCCACCGCAACAGACGAACCCAATACATTGCTGACCCAACTCCGCGGAACAAATTACGAGTTCAGATGATTTTATCATTTTAGTTCATGCCTCAGATTGTTTATGGTATAAGAAACAACTGGAAACAATTCAGTTTGCTGGTACTCATTAATGCTTTTGTTGGTGGCATGGTTGGTATGGAACGATCTGTATTCCCTACCCTTGCTTCTGTTGAATTCGGAATTACCTCTCATTCTGCTGTTTTATCTTTTATCATCAGCTTTGGAATATCAAAGGCATTAGCTAATTATTTTACAGGAAAATTTGCAAATAAATTTGGCAGAAAAAATTTATTACTTGCAGGATGGTTTATTGCTCTCCCGCTTCCGTTTATCATTATGTACACGGGGCAATGGAAATGGATAGTATTTGCAAACATCCTTCTGGGCATCCACCAAGGGTTAGCCTGGAGCAGTACAGTTCTTATGAAAATTGATATAGCAGGAAGTAAAAACCGGGGGTTGGCTATGGGAATAAATGAGTTTGCCGGTTATCTTGCTGTAGGGGTTGTAGCTTTTTTTACAGGATATATTGCCAACGTATATGGTTTGAGACCTTATCCATTTTATATAGGAGTTTTACTTTCGGTTTTAGGTTTTTTCAGCACGCTCTTTTGGGTAAAAGACACTAAGGCTTTTGTAGATTTTGAACAAGCCTCACCAATACTTTCTTCACAAAAAAACATTTTCAAAGAAACCACTTTTCTTAATAAAAATTTGAGTTCTGTGACTCAAGCCGGACTTGTAAATAATTTGAATGACGGAATGATATGGGGGTTGCTACCTTTACTCCTTTTTAGTCTGCACTTCAGTCAACGCGATATCGGAACTATTGCATTTATATATCCTGCTGTGTGGGGAATTGGACAGTTACTTACCGGAAAAATTTCGGATATAGTTTCAAAACGAAAATTACTTTTTTCAGGAATGTTGGTGCAGGGAGTTTCTATACTATTGTTACCTTTGGCTGCTAATTTCAATCACTTTATTTTAATCTCTATAGGCATTGGTATAGGTACAGCCATGGTTTATCCAACTTTTTTAAATGCAATTTCTTCCTATACACAGCCGGCACAAAGAGCAGAGAGCATTGGCGTTTTCAGATTATGGCGCGACCTGGGGTATGCTATTGGTGCTTTGCTCACAGGTTTGTGTGCCGACTATTTTGGTATAAATTCGGCTTTTATAGCAACAGGTTTGTTAACAATTGGCTCGGGTGTTTTGTTGCTGTTAAGAATGAA
>JBBQVM010000088.1:0-10781 GCA_038211525.1 Bacteroidia bacterium | reverse complement strand
GCTGCTCCATTATTCCACAAGTAGGAACTAAAGCCTCCACCGGCATTCAAATTACTATTTTGTCCCTGACAAAAGGAGGTTGTTCCTGTAATATTTGGAACCGGTAATGGATGAACAGTAACAGTTGATGAGGTAGTCCCTGTGCAGCCATTACCATCGGTAACGGTTACGGAATAAGTACCTGAGGTGTTTACATTCAGGTTAGCTCCTCCCCCACCGGTCGACCATTGGTAAGAAGAATATCCTGGACCGGCATTAAGAATAGTATTGCTTCCCTGACAAATGGAGGTGGTACCGGTGATAGCAGGAACAGGATTAGCGTTAACTGTTATTAGTTGTGAATCGGAATTAGAACAGCCGTTCACATCGGTAACGGTGACTGTATACGTGTTTCCATTGGAGACAGTAATATTTTGAGTAGCTGCGCCGGTATTCCACAAGTAACCGGAGTACCCTGCCCCTGCATTGATGGTAGTATTACTTCCCTGACAAATTCCAAAAGTTCCGGTAATATTTGGGGTAGGCAGTGCATGCATGGTTACCACCACATTGGTGATGGCGGTACATGAATTTGCATTAGTTACCGTAACGATATAATTACCACCTGTGCTTACATTTAAATTTTGTGTTGCTGCACCGGTATTCCATAAGTAAGATGAATACCCGGCACCGGCGTTAATTGTTGTGTTTCCACCAACGCAAAAAGAGGTAATTCCGGAAATGACCGGTGTTGGTAAAGGGTTGGCAACTACTACAGCAGATGTAGAAGCGGAACAACCGGCTGCGTTAGTAACGGTAACCGTATACGTACCACCGACAGTAACGTTAAGATTTTGTGATGCTGCGCCTGTATTCCATTGGTAAGTCGTATAACCTGCTCCGGCATTAATTGCAGTATTTGAACCCTGGCAGAAGTTGAGTGTTCCTGTAATAGCAGGAACGGGATTGGCATTTACCTGAACTACGGCAGTTGCAGTGGCAGTACAATTACCTGCTTGTGTAACAGTAACAGTATAGCTTCCGGCAGTAGCCACATTAATATTTTGTGTAACTGCACCGTTACTCCAGAGATAAGATTGACCTGCATTAGCGCTAAGAGTAGTATTGGCACCATTACACAGACTTAATACACCAGTGATTTGAGCTGTGGGATTACCAACAGTAACACTGACGGGGGTTGAAACTGCGGAACAATTGGGGCCGTTTGAAACAGTAACTGTATAGGTTCCTGCACCAACAGTAACACTTTGGGTAGTGGCACCGTTGCTCCATAGGTAAGTATTACCTGCATTGGCCGTTAGCGTAACCGTTTGTCCGGGACAAAGATTGGTAGGACCACCAACAGCTATAGTGGCAGTTGGGGTAACAAATTGAACATTCACATTGGTAGTAAATGCAAAACAACCGCCGCCTCCAATCACAATAGCGTTATAAATACCACCGGGAGCAATATTATTTTCATCTACAGTAATGCACTGCGTAGTTGCACCATTACTCCAATTGTAATTGGTAGAGGGATTCAAACAAAGATTGACACTAGTACCGGTACATGCGAAAACGGTAGCGTTGTTGGGTTGTGCAACTCCATTTGCAAATAACGAAATCTGGCCCAGTGCTGAAAAGCTTCCGCCTTTTAAAAACACACCTGAATCGAAAACGCCATCACCTGCATCGGCAACAGCCAATTTAATGTGGTAGGTCTGGCAAGGTAGTACGGCTGCTTTGGCAGTAAGAACGGTAGTAAAACCATCGTAATAAACACTTGCTCCACCAACGTTATCTACAAAGTATTGGCAATTTAAGCAAGGCCCTGAGGATACTCCACCTGAATTACCATTATTCACAGTGTTGATGGATACAGGAGTGGTAGTGCCGGGGATAAGGGCAATATTTTGAGAGCCTACTATACCGGGACCACTAATAAAAAATGCGAACACGTCATTAAAATTGGTGTTCGCATAATCATTGTATTCTTCAGAGGCAAAAACATATTCAAATTTAACAGAATCGGCAGCTACAGAAAAATCAAATTCCAGAACTGCTGCATCCTGGGTTAAACGGGGATTCACTATGGCGTCCAGTTGGGCATCACCGGCAGTACCTACATCGGTGGAGTGGTGATAACTGGCGGGGGCCGATGGAGCTATTGCCTCGCCGCTACTTAAAAGAATTCCGGTTGGCACTCCCAAATTACATCCTGCACAATTAAAAGAGGATCGGGAGATAGCAGCTCCGGTATAGGTAATATTGGTTGCAGTAACACCTGCGCCCAATAAAAAATTATTTACAAGCTGGGTTGGGGTAACAGCATTATTCAATGTGAGCTGACCAAAACCGGGCAGGTTAAGGCCAATTAATGCAACCAAAAGGACAACTTTTTTCATAATGTAAGAATTATTAAAATAAGGATTAACAAATATACAACATCAAAAATCAAATTCCAATCTTTTTTTCGCTCAAAGGCAATAAGTTACCATCTTTTTTGAACTTTTTTTCCTTTAGCTTCCGCGAAAGCACGAAAATAGGCCTGCTAAGTAGTGGAAGTCAAATAAATGTTGCTGAACCAGTCGTTTCTGTTACTCAACAGGAAAAACGATCGGAAACCGCTATATTACTGACGAGGAGCTGTTCCGGAAGGTTGCCCGGGATGAAAAAAATCTTTGAGGTAATAGGGTTCAAAATAGGCGGTTGATTCAAATTGATTCAAGCTGTAAGATTTTTCGGAAAGAGGAACCATACCTGACGCAGAAGGGAGCGTTTCGAAATCGAATGCGGCTTGGCTTACATCACCTGCCAATTCTTTCATTTTAAACATCCCATCTCCGAAAAAGGCAATATTCTGCCGATTTAGTATGTTATGATATGATTCCGGCGTTAAAATGACCGCAGCCGTTTCGGTGTGGAAGGAGCCATCGGGGTGAAAGAGGGCAGTATAAACCTCCATTCGGCGGGCATCAATCATGGGACAAAGGAGCGTATTGGGTGGCATTTCGGGATGAGTCAAAATGTAGCAAGTTGCCAGTGATTGCAGAGTATTGACTCCAATGAGGGGTTTATTAAGTGCATAACAGAGGCCTTTGGCTGTTGCTACTCCAATGCGCAAGCCGGTATAAGAACCGGGGCCTTTGCTTACTGCAACGGCATCCAGGTTTTGAAGTGTAACTCCTGCTTCTTCAATACATTGAGCAATAAAAGTAGTTAAAATACGGGCATGATTTCGTCCCTCTTTTTCTTCGCGCAAAGCGAGCACTTTACCATCCCGGGCAACGGCCACTGAACAAACATTGGTAGCAGTTTCCAGGTTCAGGATGAGGCCCATGAATTGTTAAGGTTTTCCTTTAACAAACAGCTCCTCTTTAGTCACCACCTTCACCTTATCACCATCTTTTAGCAAACGCGAAATGGCATTGTATGGACCGGTAACCACCTCTTCCCCCTCTTTAAGTCCATCCAAAATTTGAATATGAAGATTATCCTGGATTCCGGATTTAACGGTTCGCTGTGAAACAACCCCATCTTTTATCACATAAACACACTCCTTGATGGCACTCTTTTTATCGGATATAGTTTGCTTTGCGGTACTTGCAGCAGCCTCATTTCCATCTCCTTCTTCCTCATCGCCACGTTTGACCTCTTTAGATGAGGCACGTGAAACACTATCGCGGGTAGTAACCGACTGTACAGGCACAGAAATAGCGTTATAGACCTTATTAGTCTGAATATCAACCGTTGCCGACATTCCGGGGCGGAAAGGTGAATAAGTAGGTTTATCGGCGGGGATTAAATCCAGGTACGAATCGCGCAGTATTCTAACCTTTACGGTGAAGTTAGTGACCTGGTCGGTGCTAAGTGCGGAGGAGGAATTGGCAGAATTGGCGATTTCGGTCACCACCCCAATGAAAGTACGATTTAGGTAGGCATCAATGTCCACCATAGCGGTATCGCCCATGTTAACGCGTATGATATCGCTTTCGCTGACGTCGACATTCACCTCCATCTCGTTCAGGTTAGCAAGTCGCAGCACTTCGGAGCCGGCCATTAAATCGGTACCCACAACCCGCTCCCCTTTTTCCACATCCAATTTGGAGATGGTGCCGGTTACAGGCGCATAGATTGAAGTTTTATTCAATTTTTCTTTTGCTTCATTCAGTGAGGCTTCGGCACTTCTGATGCCGTAACCGGATGCTTGTATTGATTGATCGGCAGCTTCCACATCCGCTTTAGCAACATCGTAAGCCGATTTAATAGCTTCAAAATCGGAGGCAGAAATGACGCCCTCATCGAACAATTTCTTATTGCGGTTGAAAGTCAGTTCCGCTTTCAGATACTGCGATTCGGACTGCTTATAGCGAGATTTAGAATTCTCCAAATTAGCTTTAGCACTGTTTACCGAAGCCACCATACGATCCAGAGCTGAGACATAGAGTTCAGGATTTATTTTTGCCAGGAGGGTACCTTTTTCCACCACATCGCCCTCTTTTACAAAAAGCTCTACCACCTCACCCGACACATCGGCAGCAATTTTAACTTCTACTTCAGGCTGCACTTTTCCACTAGCCGAAACAATCTCGACAATGGAGCTGTTGGTTACTTTTTCGGCAGTAACTTTAATATTATCGTCTTCGCCAATCCATCCAGCTTTGCGCGCTACCACTAGTAAAATAAGTAGCACTACACCACTTATGATTAGGTATTTAACGAGGTTTTTATTTTTTGCCATTATTTTTAAAGTGATGTGTTGATGTGTTAATGCGGTGATGTGTTGATGTGCTATTGAGGTGATGTGTTGATTTGTTGATGTGTTGATGTGCTAATGAGGTGATGTGTTGATTTGTTGATGTGTTGATGTGCTAATGAGGTGATGTGTTGATTTGTTGATGTGGTGATGTGCTAATGAGGTGATGTGTTGATGTGCTAATGTGTTGATGTGTTGATTTGTTGATTTGCTAATTTGTTGATTTGCTAATGCGGTGATGTGTTGATAATGTGATAATGTACTGATGTTTTGCTTTGATAAATATGTTTCTTTGGTTTTGGAATATTTCAATTCCATTCCAAAACAGAGGCTAAAATTAAGAAAGATCGGGATACTGACACCTATCAGGATCAAAAAAGCTCATTAAAACGCCTTTTTATTCTTAAAATTTAAAAAAAGCAACTCAAATGCAAATCGCAAATTCTGTTAGCAGACCAATTCGAAATTTTATACATTTTTAAAACGTAAGCGGTTTACCCAGGTAAAAATCGAGCACTTTAATTCTAAAAATAAGGTCGTATTTAGCTTGAAGGAAATCGGATTCTGCTTTTGAGGTAGCATTTCTAACATTCAAAAATTCGATAGAGCTCAAAATGCCCACATCGTATTTTTTCTGAGCATACACCATTGCTTCTTTGTTGGAGATAGCTGCTTTTTCGGAGGCGGCAAATTTTTTCAAACCGGCAACTCCATCGGCATGAGCCTGAACAATACTTTTATAGGCCTGATTGCGGGTAAGCTGATCGGTATATTTTACATTTTCGAGGTTGAAACGTGAACGTTTCACATTGGACTCGGTAGACCAGCCATTAAAGAGTGGTATCGCAAGATTTAATCCTATAGATTTATTGAAATTGTTATCGAGTTGATCGCCAAAAACCACATCACTGCCATTAGCATTCCGGGCAACGTTGGAGTATCCTGAAGCGAGAGAAGCGAACATACTCAAGCGTGGAAAACGGGCACCTTTAGCGATAGAATAGCCCTTTTCGGCCACTTTTATGTTTAGCGCTGCAGCCTTAAATTCGGGCATTATTGAAAGTGAGGTATTAAAAATTTCATCGGGAGTGAGCGCCAGCGACGATTGATCGGGCAGTTCTACCGAGGGAACGGCAACTTCAAAGCCGTCATTCGATTTTAATTCAAGCAGCTGGGTGAGAGAAATTAAGGCGGTGGTAAGCAGGTTATCAGCATTAATCATATTCAGCTCTTCCCCGGCAAGGGCAGCATCGGCATCCAACAAATTCCCTTGTGCCATACTTCCGGCATCCACCAATAACTTAGTCCGATCTTTAGTTTGCGTAGCAGCATCCAATCTATCCTTGGCCAGTTTAATGGTTTCGCGAGCATACAACACCTGTAAGTAGGCAGCAGCAACATTCAGCGCTATATCATTTTTTATTTTGTGTAAATTTTCACGACCGGCCATGTACTCATATTTACTTTGAGCCAATGAATTCTGTAACTGCAGTCCGTTAAAAATATTTAAATTAGCACTTAATGAAATGTTAGCAGATTGAATTTCGCTGTTAGAAAAATTATAGGTAAAGGGATCAACAGAGCGACCAAAATTATAGCTGTAAGAAGCATTGGAATTAAGTGTTGGCAAAAAGGCAGCTTTACTTTGCGTGTAATTCACGGATGATACTTCAGTTGAAATTTCGGATTGCTTAATAGTAATATTATTATCCAACGCATAAGCAATGCACTCCTCGAGAGTCCATACTTTTTGAGCAGATGAGGGGCTATGACAAAAAATAAGTAGTGTAAAAACTAACAGTAAAGATTTTCCGGTGCATTTAGTCCAGTTGGCAAAAGATCGGGTAATCATATAATTTTTAATATTTTTTGGGTGATGAATGGATTGACCTTGTTGATTCGAACAAAGATATAAGAAAAAACAAATAGGTATGTGTAGTTGGTTGGCTAAGCGGTAAAGAACATCCCTAAAAAACCCTCCTGCCAATGCAGTAAAATTGCATAGAACACCAAGTAATCAGTAGGTTTTAGTACGCATGCAACTAATGTTTATTTTTTTAACATTTTCATGTAGCCGGTTTTTGGGCGGCGGTGGCGCTTTGTTGTGGCTGTGGCGGGTTGCGGCTGGCGGGTTGCGGGTTGTTGGGTTGTTGGTGGACTGGTTGCCGGATTACGGAGGCCGAGTGTCGGAGGCCGGGTTGTTGTGGTGGGTTGAGGGTTGTTGGTGGACCGGTTGCCGGATTACGGAGGCCGGTGGCCGGAGGCAGGTTTGTTGTGGTGGGTTGCGGGGTTGTTGGTGGACCGGTTGCCGGATTACGGAGGCCGGTGGCCGGGTGCCGGTTTGTTGTGGTGGGTTGCGGGGTTGTTGGTGGACGGGTTGCTGGATTACGGAGGCCGGTGGCCGGGTGCCGGTTTGTTGAGGTGGGTTGAGGGTTGTTGGTGGACGGGTTGCCGGATTACGGAGGCCGGGTGCCGGAGGCAGGTTTGTTGGGTTTTGGGAGGACGGGTTTAGAAATATTGCAAATGTTTTAATTAACCTACTCAACGGCAGGTAATCCAATTTACACCAACAAGAAAGTATTAATTTTTTTTGCTTTTGTACACCTTATGTACACCTATTTAAGAGGTGGATATCACCGAATTAATTCCATCAACCGAGTTATTATTTTAATTTTGAGTCTTGAAAAAAATCGTTTTAACTTTAGTTTTTATAGTAGCATCATTTTCTGTTTCAAAGGCAGGAGGCGTGGAATTGCTTTTAGAACAGGGCTGGAAACAGTTAGTAATGGACAACGATACCAATGCTATTAAAATTTTTAATGAGGCCTACGAGCAAGCCAAAAAAGAAAGTAACCCAACTTTAATGGCTGAAGCTTTGCTCAAACTGGGTATTGCCAGTTACGGAGCCAGTTTTAATAACGGATTAAGTTACGCTTATGCCGCTTTGGAGGTGTTTGAAAAGTTAGAAAAAACGGATCCACAAATTGCATTGACCGGAAGATGTAAATGTCTACAACTTATTAGCACCATTAAGGGACGACAAGGAAAACACCGGGAATCTATTGAATTGAGCAAGAGTGCGTTGATCGGCTTCCCTCCTGCCAATGACTCCACAGGGTACTTAGGTCTTATTTACAACACGTTAGGAACAGAGTATGGCGAACTTCAACTTCCAGATTCATCTGAATATTACCATCGCCTTGGTTTAAAAGAAAGATTACTAACAAAAAACTATACTTACTTACCGGGTTCATTAATAAGTGTTGCCAACATAGAAATAAAAAATGGTAACAGGGATCAAAGTAAAATTTATCTTGAAACTGCGTGGCATCTTGCAGATAGCACTGCCAACCGACAGGCACAGGTAGCAGTGCTGATTGGTTTAGGGAAATGGTCGAAAACTTTTGAAAAAGATTGGCATAAATCGGAAGAAGTATTTATTCGCGCTAAAGCAATTGCAGAAAAATTAAGTGATAAATCTTTTCTTCTGAAAGCTTTGGAACAATTAAAAGGGGTGCAAAAACAACAAGGAAATTTTAAGGAAGCACTTGATTATGAAGAACAAATTCGAATTACCAAAGACACTTTAGCAACCTGGGAAAAGGAACGGGTTACCAGAAGTTTGGAAATTCATTTTGATGTTGCGGAAAAGGAACGACAATTAAATTTGGTTCAGAAAGAAAAAGATATTGCAGCACTTACCAATTACTTATTGTTGGTAATTGTGGCATTCTTAATACTCATTTCAGTAGGCATAATAATTTTCTTACAACGAATAAACAAACGTGATAAAATAGTGCTTCAAACTAAAGAAGAATTAGTAAGAGTTACCCAAGAGCAAAAGAGATTGCAGCAAATGCAAATGCAAAACGAAATTGAATTTAAAGAAAGTCAGTTGAATGCGGTTGCTTTGCAGATGTTTCAAAAAAATGAATTGATGCAGGAGTTGAATGAGAAATTAAAGGAGGCCGATGATCCTGCAGTTGGTAATTTCATCCATAAAATAATAAACAAAGGACTGATACAAGATAAGGAATGGGCCGATTTCAACACCTCGTTTGAAAGTATCAACAAGAATTTTTATTCACGACTAAAACAAACCTATCCTGATATTAGTCCGAACGATTTAAAAATATGTGCATTAATTAAAATGAATCTTTCGATAAAAGAAATGGCGGGCATTTTAAATATTTCACCGGATAGTGTAAAGACGGCGCGGTACCGATTGCGCAAAAAATTGCAACTCAACACAGAGGACAATCTCACTGATTTTATTCTCAATTTGAAATAAAGCCCCTTTGTTTACCTCCTGTATGGAATTGCAGGCGCATTGTACACCTCAAGTCCACCGGCAAAATTTGCACATCGATTTCGACAGCCGTAATATTGTCATGTTAAATCAATTACTTACAATTTAAAATTACACGACTATGAAAAATATCCTTAGTATCTTAGTTATTAACTTAACTTTAAAAGTATCACTTTTAACTGCTCAACAAACTATACCTAACAACGGATTCGAAAATTTGAATACAGATGGAACGTTAACCAACTGGGGGAATGTTTATTTAGTACCTATTTCATTTGATTCGTTGGGCAACAGTTTTTATGACACCCTGCTTTATGATAACTACTTTTATGCACCCACCAATGATGCACATAATGGAAGCACCGCATTAGAGTTACGTAATGCATGGAATGTCACTACCAATACAGGAATTGCGGGATCGGCAGGAGTTGATGAAGATGCTGTTTTTAGTGCCTGGGGATCTATCAACTTGATTCCGGTAATAAACACCCCCTGGAATGTATTTCGGCCCTTCAATTTGGGGTTTTATAATAAATTTTATCCTGTTAATAATGATTCCGCTTTTGCTCAGATTATTATGTATGATTATTCAGGAAATCAGATTGGCGAAGGATCTGTAATTATATCAGCTGCTACCATCAACTATATTTACACAGAAATTCCTATTGCTTATGCTACTAGCGACACCGTAGGTTATTACAGTTTAAATTTCAGCACATTTTATACAGCAAGTCCGGGTTCGCATCAACCAAGCTTTGGTACACGACTACTAATTGACGATATTACTTTTAACAATGCCGGTACATCGGGAATTGGTGAAATTAATAATGGTACTGCACTAAAAATATTTCCCAACCCGGCAAATACCGTTTTAAATATTGCTTCGGATGCAGATGTTCAATATTACATCTTTAATTCAACAGGTGAGATAGTAGCAAAGGGCTCGATTTCTTCACCGAGTCAATCAATTTCGATTGCTAACCTCAGCGAAGGGCTATACAATATTCAACTTGTGACGAAAGATGGATCTGAAACCCACACGTTAGTCAAAACTGGTTTTTAGGGTCAAGTTGGCAGTCGGCGGTTGGCGGTAGTCGGTTGGTGGTGGAATTTATTTAATTTGTTAATTCCATTTTTAGTCATTATTTTTGAGTTTATTATTAACTTTTAACTAAATTTTTCACATCATGGATTTAAAAATTTTTAAATTAAATCACCGGGGCAATAATTGCATTGGTGTTCAAGTTGCCAGGGAAGATTTTCGAAATGCTTTATTGAAGAAGATTTCCGGAATAAAGTGGTCGCAGACGAATAAGTGTTGGTATGGGATTTTCAGTGATGAATTGGAGAGTTCATTAAAGCTTTTAATGGGGGTTAATACTGTAACGGAAAAGGTCGCTAATTCTGAGATTATAACGGAGATCAAAAAGCAAACTGAAGTTGATTTATTTGATGCCAAAGTTCGGGGAGAGTTGGAAAAGTTCAAGGCGCATATGAAGGTCATTCGATACAGTGAAAACACCATACAAAATTACACAAGTGCGGTAAAGGAATTTCTGAAATTTTTTATTGATGAAGATTGGAAGAATTTAGATGCCGGCGACATGCAACGTTTTCAGAAGGAGCGGATTATAGACAGGAATTTATCTCATGCATACCAGAGTATAATGATTAGTGCCATCAAAAAATTTTATGAAGTGAATACCGGCGCGACGGTCGATCCTGATTTTATAAAAC
>JBBQVM010000087.1:0-11074 GCA_038211525.1 Bacteroidia bacterium | reverse complement strand
TAAAAGGAACTCCAACAGAATCCGGTAAAGACAGTCCATTCAGAAACCGATCGGTAGAAGAAAACCTGGACCTATTTACACGTATGCGTAACGGTGAGTTTAAAGACGGAGAAAAAGTTCTGCGCGCTAAAATTGATATGGCTTCACCAAATATGCATCTGCGTGATCCCTTAATGTATCGTATAAAACACGCGCATCATCATCGTACAGGTGACAAGTGGTGTATTTATCCCATGTATGATTTCGCGCACGGACAATCTGATTCGATAGAACAAATTACACATTCAATTTGCACATTGGAATTTGAAGTGCATCGTCCGTTGTATGAATGGTTCATCAAGCAGTTGGAAATATTTCCGAGTCAGCAATATGAGTTTGCCAGGTTAAACCTGAATTATACCGTTATGAGCAAGCGTAAATTATTGCAATTGGTAAATGATAAAATTGTTGATGGTTGGGATGATCCGCGAATGCCAACAATTAGTGCCTTACGAAGGCGCGGCTATACACCGGAAAGTATCCGGGCTTTCGCCGATAAAGTTGGAGTAGCGCGTCGTGAAAATATTATTGATGTTGGACTTCTTGAATTTTGTATACGAGAAGATCTCAACAAAAATGCATTGCGTGCTATGGTGGTGATGGATCCTGTGAGACTGATAATTGATAATTATCCTGAGGGCCAAACTGAAATTCTGAAAGGCGAAGATAATCCGGAGAATCCAAATGCAGGACATCGTGATATTCCTTTTAGCAGAGAATTGTGGATCGAACGTGATGATTTTAAAGAAGTACCCGAGAAAAAATATTTCAGACTTGCACCAGGCTTGATGGTGCGATTGAAAAGTGCTTATATCATAAAGTGTGAATCGTTTGTTAAAGATGAAGCAGGAAATGTGACAGAAATTCATTGCACCTACGTTCCGGAAAGTAAAAGTGGACATGATACCAGTGGAATAAATGTGAAGGGCACTCTTCACTGGGTGGAAGCCAACACAGGATTTAAAGTGGAAGTTCAATTATACGACCGTTTATTTCGAGTTGAGGATCCATCGTCGGAGGAGGGTGATTTTAAAGATTACATGAACCCTGACAGCCTAAAAATTATACCGGCAGCATGGGCAGAGCCTTCTTTAAAAACAGCTCTTGTTGGCGACAAGTTCCAATTTCTGCGCAAAGGATATTTTTGTGTCGATAAAAATTCCACATCAGAAAAGATCATCTTCAACCGGACTGTATCGTTAAAAGACAGTTGGGCAAAGGAGCAAAAAAAATAATATTGGAGCAATTTGCCCCTCGAATAAAAATAGTTTCGTGTACTATCAAACTCGCATATTAAATGAAAACCACCATTACAATAGAAGGTATTGAGTGTTATTCGTACCATGGTTGCCTGGAGGCAGAAGCCAAAATCGGAGGGCGTTTTCAGGTTGATGTATTTATTGAAAAGGATGTCAGTAAATCGATATCAACGGATGAATTGTGCGATACAGTTGATTATGTTACTGTAAATGAAATTGTTAAAAAAGAAATGGGCATTCGGTCCAAACTGATCGAGCATGTTGGTGGAAGAATTCTGGCTTCTTTAGCAAATGCTTTTCCAGGAAGAAAGTCTATTAAATTGAAAATCATAAAGTTCAACCCTCCGGTGCACGGTTCTGTAAAACAAACATCCATCATTTTAGAAAAAATGTTCGAATAAATTCCACAAAATCATGTAACTTCAATAAATTTGCGGCGTAAAGGAATCAAAACCAAATCAAGCTATATTATTAATATTTTTTAGCTAAGTTTGCAGTCCTTAAAAAAAATAGGGTCGTGTGGCCGAGCGGTTAGGCAGAGGTCTGCAAAACCTCCTACAGCAGTTCAAATCTGCTCGCGACCTCAAAAGGGATTCAGAAATGAGTCCCTTTTTTCGTTATAACAAAACCTCTTACAACAGTTCAAATCCCTGCCCGGCTGTCACCGCAGACTTACAGACGGGCCCGCCCGGCTGTCACCGAAGGTGTGCAGACGGATGCTCGCGACCTCAAAAGGGATTCAGAAATGAGCCCGATTTTTTATTTACAGCAAAACCTCCTACGCAGTTCATCCCATCAATTCACCGAAGGTGATTTGATGGGTTTGCTCGCGACCTCCAAAGGAATTAAGAAATGGATCTCACTTTTATGTTTCAAGCCTGCATTAACGAAAATAGCGCATATTTCCCAAACACCTTAGGAGGTAGAAAGTGTTAGCAGAATAGCTTATTTGCCTTATATTGCAACATAATATAGTATGAAATTGATATGATTAAAATTCGATTTTTTCTTATTGCATTATTTTCGATACCCATTTTCATTGCATCGGCGCAGGAGAAAAGCATTGTATTAAAGCATATTACAAGCGAAGATGGGCTCTCTGATAATCAGGTGACCTGTATTCTTAGGGATTTTGGCGGATTTTTTTGGGTTGGAACCAAAGACGGACTGAACCGGTTTGACGGCAAGGAGTTTTACGTTTTTAAAAATAACCCTGACAATCCAAATTCAATTTGTGGAAACAGCATCAAGTGTATTGAAATGGATGCTGATTCATTGCTGTGGATTGGAACAACCAATAATGGATTTTGCAGTTATAATTCAAAAACGGGGAAATTTGAAACATATAATAAGGAAAATTCACTTTTAATAAGCAATAGTGTTAATGACCTTTGTTTTGATGCAGTAAAAAACATTTTATGGATTGGACAAAATAATTTTGGATTACAAATATTTGATTTAAAAACTAAACGCATCAGCAATAAACCCAAAGTTATATCAGCTAATACTTATTATGATATTGAACAAAAGGATACGATAACCTATTTTGCCGGTATTGGCGAATCATTAAAACGAATTGAATTTATTGGAAAATATAGAACTGCTATACAAGAAGCGGCTCAAACAATAAATAAAATACTAATTGGCTCCGATAAAAATATTTGGTGTGGCGCATGGGACAATGGTCTGCATCAGTTTAATGCAAATACACAATTGAGCAAAACTTATTTTTTTGATGGTAGTAATAGCTTAAAAAAATCAGGGGATGAAATTATAAGTCTTGCAGAGGATGATAACAAAATTTTGTGGTGCGGAACCAAAGCTTCAGGTGTTCTTTTCTTTGACCTCGATACAAAATCATTTACTAAGAAGATTAAGTTTACTGAACCTATATCATCACGAATAAATTATATTTATGAAGATAATTTTAGTCGTATGTGGATAGCTTCAGAAACAGGATTGTATGTTTTCGACCCTTTGCAGAATCAATTACAAACAGTGGTACTTTCCGTGCCCGAGAGTGTTACATCCTGCAAAGTAAATGACAGAATTATGTTGCCAAGCGGTAAAGAATTTATTGCAACCCACTGTGGATTGTACTATAAAAATAAATTGGATAAAAATTATACATTCAAAGAGATATTTTATCGGAATGAAAAACAGGAACTAACCAGTATTTTCCTTTCAGACCAAAATATAATTTATGTAGGCACCAACAGGACCGTATTTGCACTTGACACCAACATCGTTGAATTATCAACAATTGTTACCAATAAGCAATCGCAAAAAGAAGACTTTTATTTTAAACCGGTTTCGCGCGTTAACTCAATAACAGAAATAAAACATGAAGGCCAAACATACATTGCGGCATCTTTTTACGGTCACTACACGGCACTGATTAATCCGATCAGGAAAAATATTGTTTACCTTTACCCTGACACAATAAATAGTAAAGAATTTTTGGATAATCTACCACGTAAACTGGTTGTCGACTCCAAAAATAATTTATGGTATTGTGGCGCCACTAATGGAATTACTAAGTTATGGCTGCCTGATGTCGATATATTTGATTCAGCATCAAGAGAAAATACACTTATTGGCAAAATCTACATTAAACAGCAAAACTGGGGAAAAGTAAATTCCGGTAACTTAAAAAATGTAAATAATGTGTACGACATTATTGAAAATGAAGATGGCTCCTTTTGGGCGAGTACTCAAGGGAATGGACTCGTTAAATTTTTTCCTGATAGTGATTCAATTCCGTTCGTTTCTTACTCAAATAATATGAATTCCTTGCAGGGGTTGGCAAAAATAACTGACGAAAGTCTTTGGATTATTTCTTCTTCCGGGTTATTACACTACAATACCCAAACAAAACGGTACAAGCTTTTTGATTCCAACAGTGGACTTAGACATAACATTAGTGGATATTTTTTTCAAGACAATAAAATCGAGAGAGCAACAACTTTGGGTGCCGGTTTTGACGGTGGATTTGTTACATTTAATCCGCAGCACATGCTCACTGACATGGAGAAGCCAAATGTGTTGGTGAGCCGACTTTGGGTAATGGATGCCTCAATGGATTCACTTTTGTTTCAGAATATTCAACTTAGTCACAATAATAATTTTATAAAACTTTATATCTCATCTAATTGCTTTTCAAATAATGAACAAGTTACTTACCAATACCAACTTGAAGGAATAGATGATAATTGGCGAAGTAATAGTTATAATTCTTTAGTCACCTACACGAACCTCCCTCCCGGACATTTTTTATTCCGTTATAAATCTATTAACAGTGATGGTTTAGAGAGTGATATAAAATCCTTATCTATTTCAATTACACCTCCGTTTTACAAAACATGGTACTTCTATCTTTTGACGGCTGCTGCATTTGTTTCTTTAATTTTCGCTATTTATAAAATTAGGATTAATCAAGTTTTAAAATTGCAGGCTGTGCGAAATAGAATAGCGCGCGATTTGCATGATGATATCGGTTCTACTCTTGGAAGTATAAATTTGTATAGTCAAATTGCAAATGTAAAGTTGCAACAAAATAAACCGGAGGAAATAAAAGCCATCTTGAATAAAATAGGATTATCCTCTCGTGAAATAATTGATAAGACAGGAGATGCGGTATGGGCAATTAAAGCCTCAAATGATACGCTTAAAAATTTAGTCTTACGAATGGAAAGCTATGCTGCCTTATTGCTTGGTTCTTCAAATATTAATTTTACTATTAACTGTGATGAAAAAATTGTCGATTTGAAGTTAGAAATGAACCAACGAAAAAACATTTTTCTTATTTTTAAAGAAGCTATACACAACCTGATAAAATATGCTCATTGTACTGAGGTGAGTATTGATATAAAAAAAATAGCCGGAAGAATTCAAATTCAAATTAAAGATAATGGAATAGGATTTGACACCCATTCACCTAACGATAATTGGAATGGGGTGGGTAGAGATACTATTTATAACGGTAATGGATTGAAAAACATGAAATTACGCGCAGAAGAAATAGGAGGAACTTTTTTGATTACTTCCGAAAAAGAAAAAGGAACAGTAATTATGTTAATGGTGTAAGTCAATTCACCATAATTGGTTATTTCTATTGAATTTAAATTGATTCAACTTTGAAGCATGCAATCGCAACTCAAAAAACTACGCATAATTATTTTTGATGATAATATTAATGTGCGTGAGTCTATTGAAATGCTTTTAGCAACCACCGAAACTATGCAGCTTATTGCATCTTTTGAGAATTGTAATAACCTATTAAGTGATATTGAAAGCACGAACCCCGGTGTGGTATTGATGGATATTGACATGCCTACCTTAAACGGAATAGATGCAGTCAAATTATTACGATCTAAATATCCTGAATTGCCGGTGCTTATGCTCACAGGTTTTGAAGACGATGAAAAAGTTTTTGCATCGTTATGTGCGGGCGCCAACGGCTATATCCTAAAAAATGCCAATATGGAATCGCTTGTTCAGTTTATAAGCGAAGTTTTTGACGGTGGAGCTCCAATGACTCCAGTTATTGCACGCAAAGTGTTAAACCAATTTGCGAAGCTGCAACCAGTCCCATCAAGCAATGAAAACTATAATTTAAGTAGCCGTGAAAAAGAGGTGCTACAACTTTTGGTTAAAGGAAAATCATATAAAATGATTGCTGAGGCACTAAATCTCAGCTACGAAACAGTGCACTCACATATAAAAAAAATTTACCAAAAGCTGCAAGTAAATTCTGTTGGCGAGGCTGTTTCTAAAACTATTTCAGGAAATATTTTGCGGACTCTTACTTTTTAACAGTTCACCTTTTTTAATTAACTCAGTGCATAAAACTCCTCAGCACTTTTAATTGAGTGTAAGGACATTACCTTTGAAATGCCCTTCCTGCCTTGCTTTCACCACAATTGGTTATTGACTGGCTTTTCTTTAAGCCTCAATTTTGTAAAGGTAAGTTCAGACAATAGAAATCATTCAATAAAAATCAAACCCCATATTATGACAAACCACAATGTATTCTGCAATCCGATTCGCTTTAAGCGTTTTCGGATTATTCTCCTCGCGCTTTTGGCGTGCGGATTGATGAGCATAAATGTAAATGCTCAACTTTACACGCGATCAACTTTTAATGCTGCCTATGTCCCGATCTCTGTTGCAACAGGAGCAACAGTTTCAACTGCTATTGGAAACGAGGGTAACCAAGCAGCTATTCCACTGGGTTTTACTTTTAATTATGCCGGCATTAATTATACGAGTTTTGGGTTAAACACAAATGGATTGTGCTGGTTTGATGCTACAACACCATCAGGCTATGATGCCAATAGCAACGACAGATTGCATAGAACACTTGGATCTAATCAAAGTATTGCTGTGTGGTGGAATGATATGTCAGATGATGCTTCATCTGATATTTTATATCAACTGCAAGGCTCACCCGGAAGCCAAACGTTTACGGTGCAATACACCAACTATCCGTTTTATGTAAACACTCCATCGGTGCGTTTAAATTGCCAGGTGATTTTTTATGAAGGCACCAATGTAATTGAATTTAGATATGGCTCATTAAATGTAACCGGTGCCACAGGTACTACTTTGGGTGCTACAATTGGAATTGAGTATGGTGCCGGTGGTCCCAATAATTATATTGATGCAGTTACCGGCTCTAAAACCTTAGGAAATCGTTTACTTAGTCCGCTCGTTTCGTGGCCAAAATATAACTTCCGCTTTACACCGGGAGCACCTTCACCCATTGCAGGAGGAACTTATAATGTTGGAGTTGGTCAAACTTATAACAGCCTTACACAAGCGGTTGCTGATTTAAACCACAGAGGAATATCAGGACCCGTTGCGCTTAATTTAACAGATGCCCAATACGATACATCAGCGGCTAACGGAAGTAATATTTTCCCAATTCTGGTGGGAGAAATAGTAGGCCTGAGTGCTGTAAACACGTTAACCATTTCCAAAATTGGTACTCCGGCAACAATCGCATACCGAGGTTCACCTGTTTCGCAAAGTGCTATTGCAAACGCAAACAGTTCAGCAGCACTTCAGGGCTCACAAGAACCAATATTAGGTGTTTGTGCATCCTATACAACCATCAGTAATATTAATCTTGTTTCGCATGGACCACTGCCTCATCTTGCAGATGTGGGATTATTGGTTTTTGGCGATAATTTAGGTACACAGCACAGCGTGTTTGAAAATATTAGTATAAACCTTGACCGCACCAATTCAGCTTCCATAGCTATTTATACATATAATACGAGTGTGAGTTCGGGTTTTGACGGCACTAACTCCTATAACACCTATCGTGATATTACCATTCGCGATTGTTATGCAGGTATATACCTTGCAGGAGTTGGAACTGCCACGCAGCCACATGATGCAGGCAATCAAATTACTTCATCATCGTGCACCACATTCAATTCCATTGGAGACCCTGCTGTTCCAAATGATATTGGCGGAGGGACTTCCCCGACTTACGGAGTATGGATGCAGGCTCAGCAAAATTTCGTTTTAAAAAATACAATTGTGAGAAATGTAAGTATCAATTACTATGCTAGCTCGATTGATGGAATAGTAGTTTCATCTGCAAAAGGAAATTGCGAAATAAGTAATAATGTGGTGCGTACCATAACACGAAATGTAACTTTTTCTGACGCTCCCAACCTTTCAGGAATGCGAATTTCACATTACGCAACGGCAACCAATGTCAAAATATTTAATAACAGTATTTCAGAAATACTTTCCACCTACACAGGTGTCTCCTCTACTGGTCTTCTGGCAAAAGGAATTACTTTTGATCCAGGCGGTTCACTCACCACCACGTATGAACTTTGGAATAACAGTATTAGTATAGATGGTAGCACGTATCCTAACGGTTCCACCACCTGCATGGAAATTCAACAGGGAACTTTTGATACTTATATCTTAAAAAATAATGTGTTAGCAAATTTTACTGGTGCACAAACAGGCGTTGCGGGTCATTATTGTATTACAACCACACAAACTAATCGCATTGGCTCAACGGGTACCTCATCTGATTATAATGATTTATTCATTGCTAATGATCAAGGCACATCAGGACACGTTGGAAGAGGTGCTGCTAACAATTATTCAACACTTGCTGCATGGCAGTCAGGCATGAGTTTTCATGCAGGTATTGATGCAAATTCGGTTTCTGCAAATCCAAATTTTGTAAATAATAATAGTGATTTGCATGCAACTGTTTCTTCAACTTCCTTAGACGGAACCGGAACAACACCTCCCGCTTATATAACAACTGATTTTGATTGTCAAACCCGAACTGCTCCACACGATATTGGATTCGATGATTTCGGTGTTTGTTCTGCTGACGGGGGAACAGTTTCACCTGCATCTGCAAGTATATGTGACAATGAAACTTATAACATGTCATCCACAGGCTATAGTACAGAACCCGGCACTACTTACCAATGGCAAGTTTCGGGAACTCCGGGAGGTCCTTATACAAATGTAACGGGTGGCTCTGGTGCAACATCTCCATCATTCACCACCGGTTCACTTGCATCTGGCACCTATTATTTTGTGATGCAAACTTCATGTAGCGGACCAGGAACCGACCTTTCGAATGAATTAGAATTAATTGTTAACGCAGCACCATCTACATCCGCCGCCGGTCCTGATCAAGGTGTGATAAGTGCTTCTGCAACTTTGGCAGGAATCACTCCTTCAGCAGGTACAGGTCAGTGGTCGGTTGTTGCTGGTACAGGTGTATTTGTTAATGATGCCGATCCGGGAACCATTGTTAATGGATTGAGTGCCGGTATAAATACATTCCGTTGGACCATTTCTACTGCTTTATGTCCTTCTTCAACAGATGATGTTGATATTGTTTTTAGCAATTGTGTAAATCCTGTTGCAACTATTACAGGAGATGCAGAAATTTGTGCAGGGGGAAGTACCAACTTAACTCTTAATTTTACGGGAATAGCGCCTTGGACATATTCAATTAACAACGGAACACCGGTGTCCACTTCTAACAACCCTGAAACAGTGATGGTAAATCCTACTTCTACCACAGTTTATACCATCACTTCTTTTAGTGATGCGCTTTGTACCGGATTATTTAGTGGATCAGCCACAGTTACTGTTACAAATGCTCCTCCAGCTACAAGTTGTACTATTACATCTTGGCCTAATGAAGGATGTGTTGGGAATGTTGTAGTTGTTTCTACTTCTGTAGTTCCGGGCGCTACTTCTTATACTTGGTCTGCTCCTGCAGGAACATTAATTGATGGTTCACCAAGTCCGGTTACCACACTTTCTAATTCTGCAAATATTACCTTGGGGCCGGTAGCTATCGGAAATTCAGGATGGAAAATTTGTGCATTCGCTTCTAACGCCTGTGGACAAACGAACACCAATTGTAAATACATCAGAGGAGTTTTAAGTACGCCTGCTCCAATTGTTGGAAATGAAATTGCTTGTCCAAATACAAGTGGTGTTGATAATTATTCAACCGGTGCTGTAGGTGGAGCATCCTCGTATTTGTGGACTATTACCGGTGATGCGACTGTTACAGGTACAGGAATTAATGCATCAGTTTCTTTTGGGCCCGGATTCACAAGTGGTACTTTGTGTGTGCGAGCATTATTAACTTGTGGTTACCAAAGTGCACAAAGATGCATGACAATTTCCAACGTTTCACCATTACTTAGTGCCATGAGTGGAACATTTAGTGTTTGCCCCGGAACTAACGGCGTAGCCTATAGTGTTTCACCTTCTGTAGGAGCTGCATCTTATAACTGGGCTTTGCCAACAGGCGCAACAATTGCAACAGGTTCAAATACTAACTACATCACTGTAGACTTTGGAGCAGGATTCAACAGTGGTAACATTTGTGTAACTGCAACTTCTGTATGTGGAGCAAACTCTCTTCAAAGATGTAAAACTATCTCAACCATTACTCCCCGTGTTCCCGGAAATATTAGTGGAGTAAGTACCGGCGTCTGCGGACAAACAATTGTTTATTCCATTCCAAGTGTTTCCGGAGCAACATCCTATACCTGGACTCCTCCTGCAGGAGCATCTTTGGGAAGTGCCAATGGTGCAAATACCATGTCAATTATTTATTCATCTAACTTTACCATAGGCAGTTTGTGTGTAACAGCAAATAATGCATGCGGATCAGGTGCTCCACGTTGTATAACTGCAAAAGGAATTTCATCAAATCCGGGTGTCATCTCAGGTCCTTCAACTGTGTGTGCAAATGAATTGGCTGATGCTTATTCGGTAAGTCCGGTTTTTGGTGCAACAAGTTACCAATGGTCAACTCCTTCAGGCTCCACAATAGTATCCGGACAAGGTACCAACTCTATTATTGTTGATTGGGGAACAAATGGAGGAGTAATTGGTGTTACAGCATCCGGACCCTGTGGTAACTCGGGAACCAGAACATTAAATGTAACAATGAACTGTAGAATTTCCGGAAATAATTCTGATGATTTAAATATTACTGCTTATCCAAATCCTGCTAATGATGTATTGAATCTGAAGATTAAATCTGAATCAAATGATCTATATTCTTTGCAACTGGTAGACGTATCAGGAAGGATTGTTTCTACATCAACATGGAATGTTGAGAAAGGAGCGCACACCAAAACAATTGACCTATCTGGAATTGCAAAAGGAATGTATCAATTGGTTGTAATAAATTCTAGCGGTGTGGCAACACATGTTCAGATTGCAGTTCAGTAATTTTATAGCCTTAGATTAAG
>JBBQVM010000086.1:0-11147 GCA_038211525.1 Bacteroidia bacterium | reverse complement strand
GAAACAGACTCATTTCAGACGCCAAAACCGCTGTTATTGAACTGGCTGATGCCGGTTATACAAAGCCGGTTCAGCGGAAAGATATTAGAGTGGAGGGCCGATCGGGGTTAGGAATGGTATATGCCGGTGCTAATACTATGTATTCCGGGCATTATATGTCGAAACATGATAAATTAATTTCCGAAAAATTAGGATATGTCATGTGTGGTGGAGACCTTTCCGCCCCAACAAATGTTTCAGAACAGTACCTCCTCGACCTTGAGAGAGAAGCTTTTCTGTCACTTTGTGGTGAAAAGAAAACACTTGAAAGAATTCAGAGTATTTTAACCACCGGAAAACCATTACGTAATTAAATTTAGATTTGTAACTTTAGGCCTTGATTTTGAACCAACAACTAGAACGATGAAGTATTCAATTAAACTACTGTTTTTGCTGCTATTAGTACCAATGTTTGCCTTTTCGCAATCAGAGCAAAAACCCAAGTACGCTCCCGGAAGAGAAAAACACAGGAACAAAACCGATGAAATAGGTCAAAAACAAGGAGTTTGGAAATATTTTAACTCCGGTGGCGACATCATTCATGAAATTGAATACGTCAACGACGTCCGACAAGGAATGTCCAAAAGGTTTTATCCTTACGGGAAAATTATGGAGGAAACCGAGTATCAGAATGGTGTGAAAGAGGGAACTTATGTAAGATATTTTTATTCCGGTTCCGTTAAGCAGGAAGGAGAATATTTGGAAGGGAAAAAGAATGGCCGATGGACTAAATATTTTGAATCAGGAGAAACACAGGCCGAAACTCCTTACAAAATGGGCGTTCGCGATGGTGAATGGAAAATTTATAACCGCAAAGGAACCGTTGTGAGTACTGTTCAATATAAGGACGGAATTGATGTAGCGGCTATTGCGGCATCAAAGGCAGAAGATGATAAAAAAGCGGCAGCAAAGAAAAAAGAGCAAGCCGGTAAAAATACGCCCCCAGCTCCAGGAACCCCTGCTCCTACGCCTCCAGTAGTGCCACCAACACCCAAAAAGTAATTTAATGGAAGCGTATATTATTGCCGGTTTTAGATCAGCCGTTGGAAAGGCCCCGAGGGGTAAATTCCGTTTTTTTCGTGCTGATGATCTTGCAGCAACCGTTGTGAAGCATTTGGTTGCTTCTGTTCCAGGTTTGGATAAGGATCAAATTGAAGATGTTATAGTAGGAAACGCCACCCCTGAAGCAGAACAGGGACTTAATATTGGCCGGATGATTTCACTAATAGGCCTTGATACCATTAAGGTCCCTGGAATGACCATTAACAGGTATTGTTCATCCGGACTCGAAACCATTGCCATTGCTGCGGCTAAAATAAAAGCCGGATTAGCTGATTGTATCATCGCGGGCGGAGTTGAAACTATGTCGCCCATTCCTTTTGGGGGCTGGAGAATTGTGCCCAATTATGAGGTAGCCAAAACTAACCCCGACTGGTATTGGGGAATGGGCCTTACTGCCGAAGCAGTTGCTAATGAATTTAATGTTTCACGCGAAGACCAAGATGCATTTGCCTTCAACTCGCACAAGAAAGCTATTAATGCCATTAAAAATGGATATTTTAAAGGTGGCATTGTGCCGGTTACAGTGGAAGAAACGTTCCTCGATGAAAATGAAAAAAAACGTACCCGTAGTTCGGTTGTAGATACTGATGAAGGTCCCCGTGCCGATACCAGTCTGGAAAAACTGGCAACTCTTAAACCGGTATTTGATGCTAAAGGATCGGTTACTGCGGGTAACTCCTCACAAACAAGTGATGGTGCCGCTTTTGTGCTGGTGGTTTCCGAAAAAATGCTGAAGCAACTCAACGTTCAACCTATTGCTCGTTTTGTTACTTACGCGGTAGCTGCTGTTGAACCCCGCATTATGGGTATTGGTCCTATCGAAGCTATTCCAATGGCACTGAAAAGAGCCGGAATGAAAAAGGAACAGATGGATCTGATTGAATTGAACGAGGCTTTTGCATCACAGTCGCTTGCTGTGATTCGCGAACTGGAATTGAATCCTGAAGTAGTAAATGTTAATGGCGGTGCCATTGCACTGGGTCATCCATTAGGCTGCACCGGAGCTAAACTCTCTGTTCAGCTTTTTAATGAACTCCGACGCCGAGATAAAAAATATGGTATGGTTACCATGTGCGTTGGAACAGGTCAGGGCGCTGCCGGTATATTTGAATTGTTAAATTAAATTTATCGTCCTTTATTTCTTATCCTATTCATCTCGTTTTTTTTGAAGTGATGAATATAATTGCAAAAAACCTTCTCCTTAAAGTCACTTTGCTTAACTTATAAAGTATGAAAACAAGATCTGTTTTAATAGTAATGTTGTTGGTATTTGCCGGAATAATTTCCACAACTAATTTAAAGGCACAAGCAAAAGTTGGGAGTGTAATAGGAATTAATTTTTCAGAAATGCATGGTGATGTTAAGGCAGATGGATTGTTATTTGGTTTCCATATAGGAGCACTTGCCAATTTTGGGATCACAAATAATTTAATGATAGAACCACAAGTTGTTTATACCACCAAAGGAATTAAGCAAAAAACAGAGGATGTTATTTTAGGTTATGTGGAAGTTCCGGTTTGGATACGATTGCAAAGTAACAACGGGCTTTATGTTAATGCCGGACCATACGCCTCCTTTTTAGTTTCGGCCAAGTTCGCCGATGTTAATGTGAAAGATAATTACAATGGAACTGATTTTGGCGTTGGCGCTGGAATTGGTTACCAGTCGGAAGGTGGAATAGGATTTGCCGCAAATTACCTAAGCGGACTTACTGATGTTGGAAAGGCACAAACTATTTTAGGAACCCGAAACAATTTTAATGCTAAAAATAGCTCCATTAAATTGTCCATCACCATCACTTTTGGTGGACGCAGGTGAGCAGTTGCGAAGGAACATTTAAAAACCCTTTCATTATCGGAAGGGTTTTTTGTTGCTAAATGGTAATTCTTGAAGAATAATGTAATGTTTTATTCTGTTTTAGATATATCTTTTGGATGGATAATACGTAAATTTGAATGATCAAAATTTAATACTATGTCACAAACTATCACCAACACACACAAAGGCGGCGAATTTATCATTACTGAGAGCAAAGCTGAAGACACTTTTATTCCGGAACAGTTTAGCGAAGAGCATTTGATGATGGGTTCGATGGCGGATGATTTTCTGGATGCAGAGGTGTTTCCGGTATTGGACCGAATAGATGCTCAGGAAGAGGGATTGATGGTGTCAATTATGGACAAAGCCGGTGAACTTGGTTTGTTGGGAATTTCAGTCCCTGAAGAATATGGTGGTTTTGGTAAAGATTTTATCACCGGTATGCTCATTACGGAGAAACTTGGAGCAGGTCATTCGTTCGCAGTGGCCATGGCTGCTCATACAGGCATTGGCACTTTACCTATTCTTTATTTTGGTACTAAGGCACAAAAAGATAAATACCTCCCTAAATTAGCGTCAGGTGAATGGAAAGCCTCCTATTGTTTAACTGAACCCGGTTCCGGCTCCGATGCGTTGGCAGCTAAAACAAAAGCTACACTTACTCCCGATGGAAAACATTACATCCTGAATGGACAAAAAATGTGGATCACGAATGCGGGATTTGCTGATGTATTCACCGTTTTTGCTCAAATAGATGGTGATAAATTCACCGGTTTTATTGTCGACAAAGCAACTCCGGGCTTAACACTTGGAGAAGAGGAACATAAAATGGGAATAAAAGGTTCCTCTACACGACAAGTATTTTTTATGGATTGTAAAGTGCCGGTTGAAAATTTGCTGGGTGAAATTGGGAAAGGTCACTTGATTGCATTTAACATTTTGAATATTGGAAGAGCTAAACTGGCAGGTGCCGCTTTGGGCGGATGCAAACGTACCATATCCATGGCTGTTAGTTATGCAAATACACGCGAACAATTTAAATTACCCATTGCCAAATTTGGGGCAATCCGCTATAAATTGGCTGAACAAGCCATTCGTACTTTTGTGATGGAATCGGCACTTTATCGTGCCAGTCATCAGATTGATGAAAAGGAAAAACAGTTACTCTCTGAAGGAAAAGAATTCGCAAAAGCGCTTTTGGGTGCTGCCGAAGAGTATGCTGTTGAATGTGCGATACTAAAAGTTTTTGGTTCTGAAGTACTCGATTATGTGGTGGATGAGGGTGTCCAGATTTATGGAGGATACGGCTATTCTTCCGATTACCCAATGGACCGGGCCTACCGTGATGCTCGCATAAACCGCATCTTTGAAGGCACGAATGAAATTAATCGAATGCTGATTGTGGACATGTTGTTGAAACGTGCCATGAAAGGTGAACTCGATTTAATGACTCCGGCGCAAAATGTACAGAAAGAGCTGATGGCTATTCCTGAATTTGGAAACGGCGATGATGCCGCTTTTAGTGCTGAAAAAAAGACATTAGCTAATATGAAAAAGGCTGCTTTAATGGTTGCCGGTACAGCAGTTCAAAAATACATGATGCAATTGGCCAAAGAGCAGGAAATTTTGATGAATGTTTCTGATATGCTTATCGAGATTTATTGCTGTGAATCTGCCCTACTTCGTGTAGAAAAACTAGCCGGAATTAAAGGCTTGGAAGCGGTAAATGTGCAAATGGATATGATGAGAACCTTTTTCAACGATAGCATCGAAAGGTTGAACCTGGCAGGTAAAAATGCTATTAATTCGATGTCGGAGGGTGATGAAAACAGAATGTTGCTGATGGGGTTAAAACGATTCACCAAAATGGCACCTTTCAACACCAAAGAAGCAAGACGTCGTATTGCAAAAGAATTAATTGATGCAAATAAATACTGTTTTTAATTTTTTACTTGCGTTGATGTCGTTCTCTGGTTCTTAATTAATCTGGTCCGATAACTACAAACGAATCCACTTCACTTTCATAGAGGGGGAATAGGACCAGGCGGCATAAAGATTTAAAGAACTGCAACAGTTTCGATTTTTCTTCTAAATTTGTTGAAATTCTTAAGTCTGACCTACTTATCTGCGATGAAGAGGCCGCTGTTAAATTTTATTAAGTTATTGCTGTTCATTTTCCTGCTTATAGCGGTTTGGAATTATCAACTTGTTTTTTATGGGGTTCAACAGCTGAACGGACAAATGAAAATTGTTTGTTTTTCGGTCCCTATCACCGATGTATTGAAAAATCCTGAAATAAAGGAGGAAACCAAAGTCAAGTTGAAAATTATTCAGGAGATCAGGCAGTTTGCCATTGATTCACTGGGTTTGAACAACTCAGATAATTATACTACACTGTATGATCAGAAAGATAAACCACTCCTATTTGTGGTTACCGGATGTAAACCTTATAGTTTGGAAGCCAAAAAGTGGAACTTTCCATTTGTTGGAGAGGTTTCGTACAAAGGGTTTTTTAAAGAACATCGTGCTAAAAAAGAGGAACGGCTTATTCAGCAACAAGGCTATGAGACCGATATTTATTCTCCTTCAGCATGGTCTACTTTGGGTTATTTTACTGATCCAATCCTTTCCAACGTGCTCAAACGAAGTAATGCGCGTTTAGCTGATTTGATTATTCATGAACTAACACATGCAACAGTTTATTTAAAAAGTAGTGTCGACTTTAATGAGAACTTCGCAACTTTTATTGGTGAAACCGGAGCTGAAAAATTTCTGATCTCTAAATATGGAGTTGAAAGTAAAGAGGTGATCAACTTCCGTAATTATCTTTCGGATGAGGAAACTTACAGTAAATATATGCTGAAGAGTTCAAAGAGTCTGGATAGTTTATACAAATCATTATCACCTGAACTTACTGTGCAACAAAAAGCAAGTTCAAAATACCGAATGATTGCAAAAATTATGATTGGCCTTAATCAACTTCACTTTAATGCAGCTGAAAAATATAAGTTTCATTTTAAAAAAGATCCCCTTCCTAATAACACCGATTTTATGGCTTTTCTAAGATATCGAAAAACCCAGGAGAATTTCAAAAAAGCTTATGTTGAAATTTACAACAGCGATCTGAAATATTTTTTAAAAGATGTTGTTGAACGCACCAAAAATAATCAGGAACTCCCCTTTTAATTGCGCTATTAATTATTTGTCGTTCCTTTTTTCATTTAAAATATCTTAGGAAATTTTTCCAATCATCACTAAATAAAAAAATACAAAAGGTATTGATACAAGCAGTCCGTCGAACCGGTCGAGGATACCACCGTGACCCGGCAAAATATTGCCTGAATCCTTCACTCCTACACTCCTCTTCAGCATCGATTCTACCAGGTCGCCAAGAGTGCCGGCAGTCACAATAATAATTGCAATCACGAGCCATTCATTCCATAACAATTCAGAAAACCACATCGAAATTATTTTGGATACCAGTAACGCAACGACCATCCCACCAAAAAAACCTTCCCATGATTTTTTTGGCGAAATTCTTTCAAACAAACGATGCTTTCCAAATTTAGAACCTATCATATAGGCACCGGTATCGCTTGCCCACAACAAAAATATACATCCCATAATTACACCTCCGTGATAAGTGTTCCCATCTAGAGAATTAATTCCGAATGCAATTTTCAACATTAGAAGTATCGGTACTGTGAGATAAATTATTCCTGTTAATGTTACACCAATATTTTGAAATGGTTGTTCATTGTTTCGAAACAATTCAACAATAAAAATAACTGCTACCAAAGGAATAGTAACATACAAGTAGTTTATTGGTAACTGATTCAGCAAAACAAGAGTGAAAACGATAAAGGTTAATTGTGAAATTAATAGTCCGGGAATTACCTGAGGCTGAATAACCGATGAACGAATTAACTTATAGAATTCTAAAATACCGAGAGTGCTAATCAGAAAAAAAACAGCAATAAAACTCCATGGACTTATCAGAATCGCGGCTATCATTACCGCTGCAAAACTCAATCCTGTAATAGCTCGTTGTACAAAATTATTCACAGTTCATTGGATTGGATAAGAAACTTGGCGAGTACCGCATCCGCTTCATTAACATATAAATCAATATCACCCATAAAAGTATAAGTCGAATCTTTTCTATTCACTTCGAAAGCCTGTATCTGGTTATCTTCCAAAACAGCTTTCACAATATTTATTTTATGAGCTAGCGGTGAAGAGTAAATTTTTTCAAAGCCTGGTTCTTTTGGTTCCATAATTTACCATTCAGATTTATCTACCAAAAAAAGGTATAATTCAACCGGTCCTTGAGCACCAATAACAACTTCGTTGCCAATATCAGCAGTTTTGCCAGGACCGGTAATAAATGTGGTGGAAGAGGGCGCAGCATCCTTATATTTTGATTTCAGGAAATTAAAGGCATCCTTTATGTCATCTACCAGTTGATCAGGAAATGCTACTACCACATGCACAGGAGTAAATACCGGAATTCCTCTTCCTGATGTTTGTGCAGAGGAAACCATAATACTTCCTGTTCGTGCCACCAAGCATTCACATAAGGTAACAGAAGCCTGGGTGGTGGTTATGGTGGAAGGATCGTTATTGAGTGGAAACTCGCACTCGTTTAAAAATTTATAAAGTGCATTTTCAACACACAAAAGCTCTGTCCATTTTTTACTTTGTGCCAGATTCAGCAAACCTTCTGCAAAATCAAGCATGTTGTTACAAAAGACAAATTGTCCTCCGGCTTCTTTAAATGCCTGTGCGAATATCAGTTCGGGTACTTCATCGTTCATACGGAATACAGAGCTGTCGAAATCCAGGTTAGGATAGGGATTGGCTGTTTTCGAAATCAGAGCATTCCGGATTTTCTTAAGTACCTTTTCCCTGGTTGTACTGTCCTGCATCCCCAAATATAGAAAAAATAGTTTTGTTAGCTAACCGGTTCGTCGCTGACCGGCTTTTTTTCGATTACATTTTCAGGATGATGACCATTTCCATTAGTGCTAAGCATAGGTGGAATGGTATAAGCTGTGGATTTGGGCGTTTCTATTCCAAACGGTCTTATTCCAAAGATGAGTTCAAGATCTTCTTTGAATATCACCTCTTTTTCAAGCAGGTGCATGGCCAGTTTGTCCAATTGGTCACGATGCTTTTTAAGTATATCTTTAGTCCGTGCGTAGCAAGTTTCGACCAATCGGCTTACCTCCTCATCAATTATCTGAGCAGTTTTTTCACTATAAGGTTTGGTGAAATTATAATCCTGGTTACCTGAAGAATCGTAATAGCTGATATTTCCAATCTTCTTATTCAATCCAAAAATGGTCACCATTGCATACGCCTGTTTAGTAATTTTTTCAAGATCACTCAATGCGCCGGTAGAGATTTGACCAAACACAATTTCTTCGGCAGCACGGCCACCTAAGGCAGCACAAATTTCATCCACAATTTGTTCGGTAGTAGTTAACTGACGTTCTTCCGGCAAATACCAGGCGGCACCAAGTGAGTTTCCTCTGGGAACAATAGAAACTTTAATCAGTGGGTGTGCATGCTCCAATAACCAACTCACAGTGGCATGTCCCGATTCGTGATAGGCAATTACCTGTTTTTCGTGATGCGTTATAATTTTGTTTTTCTTTTCCAATCCACCAATTACTCTATCAACAGCAGCAAGAAAATCCGCTTTATCAACAGCAAGTTTATTGTTACGAGCGGCTATCAATGCTGCTTCATTACATAAGTTAGCAATGTCGGCACCTGAGAAACCAGGAGTTTGACGTGCCAGAAAATCGATATCTACCGATTCATCTGTTTTGATAGGCTTTAAGTGAACAAGGAATATCTCTTTTCTGCCATTAAGATCAGGAAGCTCCACATAAATTTGTCGGTCGAATCTGCCCGGACGAAGCAACGCTCTGTCGAGAACATCAGCACGATTGGTAGCGGCAAGAATAATAACACCACTGTTAGAACCGAAACCATCCATTTCGGTGAGCAATTGGTTCAAGGTACTTTCACGTTCATCGTTTGCACTGAAAGAGGGGGCCTTACCACGGGCACGACCAATAGCATCAATTTCATCAATAAAAATAATAGCGGGTGCTTTTTCTTTTGCCTGGCGGAATAAGTCGCGAACGCGGCTTGCTCCCACACCTACAAACATCTCCACAAAATCGGATCCTGAGAGAGAGAAGAAAGGAACCTGTGCCTCACCGGCAACGGCTTTAGCAAGTAATGTTTTTCCGGTTCCGGGAGGACCTACCAGCAGTGCACCACGAGGAATTTTACCTCCTAAAGAAGTATATTTTTTAGGATTTTTCAGAAAATCGACAATTTCCATTACTTCAACTTTCGCTTCTTCCAATCCGGCAACATCATTAAAAGTAACCTTCACATGCATGTCCTTATCGAAGAGAGTAGCTTTGGATTTTCCTATATTAAAAATCTGGCTTCCGCCGCCGCCACCACCCATTCTACGCATAAAGAAAATCCAAACAAATACGAGCAATACAATTGGGAGAATCCAGGAAATAAAATCCCAATAACTCTTATCGTTGTTGTTATAGCTTACGCTGATTTTCTCTGATTCAGGATTGGCTTTCTGCGCTTCTTCCAGTTTTTTCTCGAACGAGGCTACGTCACCAATAGTAAAATAATAATGAGGGCCCTCATTGATCGCATTACTGAAAGTTTTACTTGCAATAGGTTTATATTTTTCCTCTGAAAGCTTGTCTTTCTTAATGTAAATATTAACCCGTTCCTTGTTAATTACCTCCAGCCGATCAATATCATTTGGCTTCAGCATTTCAGTTTCGAACTGATTCCAAGTAATTTCACGGGGTTTGTTGCCCACGCCAACTACCTGTATGGCAATTAAAATTATAATCAGGATCGCATAGATCCAGTAAAAGTTAAAATTGAATTTAGAACCCCCTGGTTTAGGGATCTTATTCAACGGATTCATCGATCGCTTCTTGCCATCATTGTTTGAATCTGTATTCTGATTTTCTGACATTTCTAATTATTTCCTTATATTTTCGTGTTGGTCAATATCTGTGCCAACGGCCTTTTTGGCAGTTGAGCGGTGGGATAAGTTATTTCTTAACAACTTGGACTTATTTAAGTTATTTAATATTTCTGAAATCGGCATCTGCCCAAAATTTTTCAATTCCATAAAAATCACGTTGTTCTTTAAGGAAAATATGAACAACCACATTGATATAGTCGAGGACTACCCACTCTGCATTGGTAAGACCCTCTTTAAAAACCGGCTTCTCTCCGGTAATACGTTCAACCTCATCCTCCACCGAATGAGCCACTGCGGATACCTGCGTTTGGGAATCACCGTGACAAACGATAAAAAAATCAGCGGGTGCACTACCAGCGGGTTTCAGATCTAAAACAGCAATTTCATGTCCCTTCTTTTCCTGAATTCCGGTTACAATTGCATCCACCAGAAAATCAACTCCTTGTTTCTCAATTTGCTCTTTTCTGAGCCTGTTTACTTTACCCATTCAGCTTGTTTACCTATGTTTGTACAAAAATAGTGTTTTTTTGAAAGGTAAGAACAATTCCTGCAATCCCCATTACGAACTATGTTAGGTAGCCCTCCCGGCAATAGAATTATTGAACTGAACGAAACTGACTCTACCAACAGTTATGCTGCCAGGTTAATGCACCTTGAAGTGCCTGAAGATGGCACTGTCATTATGGCGGGTTATCAGAAAGCCGGCAAAGGCCAACGGAGCTCCGGATGGGAAAGCGAGGCAGGTAAGAACCTGTTAATCAGCTATATATTTTATCCCAACTTTCTTAAAATTGCCGATCAGTTTATCTTGAATCAAGTGATCTCTTTGGGAGTACTCGATTTCTTTCGTAAAACTACTTCTGCGAAAGCCGCTATTAAATGGCCAAACGACCTCATTTTAGATAAAGGGAAAATTGCAGGTATATTAATTGAAAACGCCATCCGAAGCAATCAGCTCTTACATTCTATTATTGGAATAGGGATAAATGTGAACCAAGAGCAATTCAGTTCCTACCATCCCATTGCTCAATCTCTGAAGTTACTGGAGAAACGGGAATTTAATTTAAAGATGTGTTTAAAGGAACTCAGCAATTGCATTGATAAATGGTACCTGCAAATGAAACTGCAAAATTATCAGAAGATTCAAGAGGAGTATTCAGCAGCCTTGTATTTAAAAAAC
>JBBQVM010000085.1:0-11165 GCA_038211525.1 Bacteroidia bacterium | reverse complement strand
AAAATGGATTCAATTTTCTCCGAAAATTCGCTACCTTTGCAATCCAAATTTTTAAAAAATGAAAATACTCGTCTGCATCAGCAATGTGCCTGATACTACCACTAAAATCAATTTTTCTTCCGACAATAAATCACTGGTAACCACAGGAATACAATATATTATCAACCCATACGACGAAATTGCATTAACCCGTGCACTGGAGCTTACTGAAGGTTCAGGAGGCACTGTTACCGTAATTAATGTTGGCGAGCCATCAACGGATCCAACCATCCGTAAAGCCCTTGCCATTGGTGCAACAGATGCCATCCGCATCAACGCTGCTCCGCGCGATGCTTATTTTGTGGCTCAGCAAATAGCTCATGTTGCAAAATCAGGTGGCTACGATTTAATTCTGGCAGGACGTGAATCCATCGATTACAACGGTTCACAGGTAGCAGCCATGATTGGTGAAATACTTGATATTCCTTCCATTTCCATTTGCAAATCATTAACTATTGATGGTTCGAATGCCATCCTCGAAAGAGAAATAGAAGGCGGTAAAGAAGTGCTTAATTGTCCATTGCCTTTGGTAGCAAGTGCAACAGAAGGAATGGCCGAACCCAGAATCCCAAACATGCGTGGAATTATGTCGGCTCGTACCAAGCCTCTCTCCGTTGTTGAACCCGTTGAAGTACCTGTTTTAACTGAAGTAATGGGGTACGACAAACCCAAACCTCGCGGACAAGTAAACCTGGTCGACCCCGATAAAGTAGAAGACCTCGTTAACCTGCTTCACACCCAAGCCAAAGTAATTTAACAATAGTTAATTTTTTCCATTCAAAAAATATTTCAATACACACATAAAGGCAGAGCACTCTCTGTCTCCATTAAACTAAGATTATGTCTACACTAGTATATTGCGAAAATGCCGGAGGCAAATTCAAAAAATCAACCTACGAAGTAGTATCCTACGCTGCTGAAATCGCTCATCTCACCAATACCACTTTAACTGCGCTTTCAATTGGCGATGTTGCTGAATCGGAATTAGCCGCTTTAGCTAAATTTGGTGCTGCCAAAATTTTGAATGTCACTAATGACCAACTTAAGCAATTTGTTAATATGGCTTATGCTGCTGTTATTGCAGAGGCAGCAAAAGCAGAAGGAGCGAAAGTGGTGGTGCTGTCGAATTCTTTTTCAGGTAAAGGACTGGCTCCTCGTATAGCTGTAAAATTGAGCGCCGGGCTGGTGGATGGCGCCATTGCCTTACCCGATGTTTCATCCGGATTTAAAGTAAGAAAATCGGCATTTTCAGGTAAAGCTTTCGCAGATGTTGATATAACTTCTGAAGTAAAAGTGCTAACATTGGTTCCAAACTCCTACAAAGTTGTTGAAAAGCCCCAAACAGTTAGTATTACAGCATTCGACCCTAAGCTCAGTGAAAATAGTTTTGCTGCAATGGTGAAAGAAATTGTTCGTGCAGCCGATAAAATTTCACTTCCTGAAGCGGAATTAGTTGTTTCAGCCGGTCGTGGGTTAAAAGGACCGGAAAACTGGGGCATGATTGAAGAATTGGCTGACCTACTGGGTGCCGCCACCGCTTGCAGTAAACCGGTCTCCGACGCTCATTGGCGTCCACATTCCGAACACGTAGGTCAAACTGGGATTTCTATTAGTCCGAATTTGTACATTGCAATTGGAATTTCCGGTGCCATTCAGCATCTTGCCGGTGTTAGTTCCTCCAAAAATATTGTAGTTATTAACAAAGATCCCGAAGCACCCTTCTTTAAAGCTGCTGATTACGGCATTGTTGGCGATGCTTTCGATGTGGTTCCCAAGCTAATTGAGGCCATCAAAAAATTTAAGGCAGCTAACGGCTAATTTATAGGTCGTTAATATTTATTAGCACCAACCTTTAATTTAATTCAAACAAAATAGTATTTTTAAGGTAAATTATTCCTGATCGTATTTATCCGATCAACCTCCGGAACCGGTATGAATAAAATTAAACTCGAAATTGCTGGTCTTTCCTTTAGTCAAACTCAATCGGGTGCATATGCGCTTGTTCTGGGTGAGGAAGGCGGAAACAGAAGATTACCCATTATTATTGGTGGATTTGAAGCTCAGGCTATCGCTGTGGAGCTGGAAAATATGACGCCAACACGACCACTCACTCACGATCTTTTCAAAAGCTTTGCCCTCGCATTTAAAATTGAAGTCGTTGAAATAATTATTTACAATCTTAAAGAAGGTGTCTTTTATTCTAAATTGGTTTGTTCCAATGGCGAACATCAGGAAGAAATAGATGCCCGTACTTCCGATGCTATTGCAATGGCAGTTAGGTTTAATTGCCCTATTTATACCTACGAGTTCATCCTTTCTCAGGCCGGTGTTTCTATCGATGATGAGAATTTGCCACTCGATGAACCTAAAGAAAAGCCTAAAGAGAAAGAAAAAGTAAAAGAAAAGAAAAAAAACCCTGCCGAGTTTGCAGCTCTTAGCGAGGAAGAACTCAAAGAATCCCTTATGAAGGCTATCGATGATGAGGCTTACGAGTTAGCATCTAAAATCAGAGATGAACTCAATAAGCGAAATAAGTCGTAATTTTCGGCCCTGATTCTGATCACACCTTCTATGATTCAATTCTCAAGGGCTCTATCTCTATTCTTTCTTGCAGTTATACTATTTTCAGGCTGCACCTCCAATCAAGGCGATAGCATCGAAAAAACGATTGCCCGAAAATGGAAATACACTGCTATCACTAATCTGGAAGGTCAATCATCAGCTAAAGTAGGTAAGGATGACTACCTCGTACTTTCTGATAAAAATGGACAAAAGGAATTTTCGTATCAGCTCGCCTCTGAAAATAGTAATGCAAAAGGAACTTGGTCAATAAAAGACAGTATTCTCTTACTAACCTACGATCTCAAGCCTGTTGTAAAAGGAATCGATTCATCCTATTACAGCGTGGTTGATAATGTTCCTGAAATAGTGCTTTTAAAGGATGGGGCAGAGGTGACCAGAATTGGTGAAAACGGAGTAAAAAGTAGTCATCTAACCAAACAATTTAAGTTACTAGCTCTTTCCTCCTCTGAACTGCAACTACAGGATAAAAATAGCACTTATTCTTATTCTTATTTCGCCCCGGTGGTAGAAGGTGGAATTACACTTATGGCTATTGGAAGAGGAATATTAGGTTTGATTACGCTGATACTTCTGCTATATTTATTTTCTAATAACCGAAAAATTATCCAGTGGAAATTGGTGGCTACCGGATTAACACTTCAAATAATTTTTGCAATAGGTGTTTTGAAAGTAAATCTTGTGAAGGATATCTTCGAAATATTCGGTAATTTTTTCGTCGTAATTCTCTCCTTTACACAGGAAGGTTCCCGATTTGTTTTTGGTGATTTGGTGAATCCCGGCGGTTCCATGGGATTTGTATTTGCCTTCCAGATTCTACCTACCATTATTTTCTTTTCAGCATTAACCAGCTTGCTGTTTTACCTCGGGTTTCTTCAAAAAATTGTTTACGGACTAGCTTGGATCATGAGTAAAACGATGAAACTCTCCGGTGCCGAATCTTTGGCTGCTGCCGGTAATATTTTCCTCGGACAAACAGAGGCGCCTTTGCTGGTAAAACCCTATATCAATAGCATGACAAGAAGTGAGTTGTTGTGTTTAATGACTGGTGGAATGGCTACAATTGCAGGAGGCGTAATGGCCGCTTATATTGGTTTCCTTGGCGGAGATGACCCCGCTATGAGGTTGTTTTTTGCCAAGCACCTGTTGGCCGCATCGGTAATGTCGGCACCGGCTGCTGTGGTGGCGGCTAAAATTCTGATGCCTCAGGATAAAGAAATTGATGAAAAACTGGTGGTTTCCAAAGAACGGATTGGTAAAAATTTATTAGAAGCTATTTCAATCGGAACAGGGGAGGGACTCCGATTAGCGGTGAATGTAGCAGCCATGTTGCTAGTGTTTATTGCCCTTATTGCGATGGGAAATTATATCCTTAAAGATTTTATTGGAAATGCTACCGGATTGAATGCAAAAATAGCTGCGTTTACAGGCGGCCGTTATGATGGATTCACCATGCAGTTTTTACTGGGGTATGCTTGCGCACCTCTCTCCTGGTTAATGGGAGTTTGCAAAGAAGATATGGTATTGGTTGGACAGCTACTTGGTGAAAAAACAATACTTAACGAGTTTGTAGCTTATACTACCCTTGGCGACATGCAGTTTTCTCATCTTTTTAAAGAAGAAAAGTCAGTAATTATTGCCACTTATATTCTTTGCGGATTTGCCAATTTTGCTTCCATAGGAATCCAAATTGGTGGCATTGGTTCACTAGCTCCTGAAAAACGAACCACCCTTTCTGAACTCGGTTTCAGAGCGCTTCTTGGTGGTACTGTAGCCTCTCTGCTCACTGCTGTAATTGTTGGAATGCTGATTTAGGAATTCATCGGGAAATGTTTAATTGCCCATGTTATTCTGTTCTTGCTTCTTTTGTAACAGTAATGCCATCTTTTTGAACAAATCATCCGGAACAAAAGGCTTCGATATGTATTCGTTAACACCCGATTCAAAACACTTATTAATTTCTTCAGGAGTAGCATTGGCAGTCATGGCCATAATCAAAGTCTCTTTTTTATCGCCGGCAAGTGATCTTATTCTGCGGGTTGCTTCATAGCCGTCCATCTCCGGCATCTGAATATCCATCAATACCAGATCGTAATCGTTAACCGTTACTTTTTCCAATGCCTGCAATCCATTCATTGCATCATCAATGGAAACATCTTTTAAATATTCATTAATGGTGTCTTCAGCCACAATCCTGTTAAAGTCGTTATCCTCAACAAGCAAAATTTTGATCCCATGCAAACTATCCAGGTGATCCACATGGTCTTCCACCTTTTCACTCACTGTTCCATGATTGGCCAAAACAGGGAAGGCTAAATGGAAGTAAAATTTGGTTCCAAGTCCCATTTTGCTTTCAAGACCAATTTTACCACCCTGCAATTCAACCAGCTGCTTTGAAATAGTAAGACCAAGGCCCGTTCCACCATATTTTCTGTTTATTTCGCTGTTGGCCTGGGTAAAGCTTTCAAAAATAGAATTTAACTTTTCAGGAGCAATTCCGATCCCGGTGTCGGTCACGTAAAATTCAATTTCACAATTGTCACCGTTCCTACTAAGCACTTTGGCACCCATCTCTACAAACCCGGTTTCTGTAAATTTAATTGAATTTCCCGCAAGGTTAATTAGCACTTGAGCCAAACGCGATGGGTCACCCTTGACGGTGGATGGCAAATCGGGACTGAAATTTAAACGAAGATCCAATTTTTTCTCTTCGGCCTTCATCATCAAAATATCCCGAACATTAGAAATCGCTTGCTGAATATTAAATCCAATTTTTTCAAAGACCATCTTTCCGGCCTCAATTTTTGAAATATCCAGAATATCATTTATTATCGACATCAATTGTTCCGATGCAGCCTGAATCATTGATAAGTATTTGCGCTGTTGTTCGGTGAGCTCTGTGCGTAAAAGGAGGTGAGAAATTCCAATAACAGAATTCATCGGGGTGCGAATTTCGTGGCTCATGTTGGCCAGAAACTGTTGCTTAAAACGCTCCGACGAAAGAGCCTTGTCCTTGTCTTCCACTGCCTGGTCCCTTTCGGTGAAGGCTTCCTTTGCCAGGTTGGTTTCGTCAATGGCCTTTAATGTTTTGGTTAAAGTAGTCTCTAAATCCTGAAAATCAATAGGCTTGGTTACAAAATCGAAGGCTCCTCGATTCATGGCTCCTCGAATATTCTGAATATCAGTATATGCCGATACCACCAAACACTTCACCTGATAACCTGCCTCCACAATTTTTTCCAGCAAAGTAAGCCCATTCATCACCGGCATGTTGATGTCGGTCATGATTAATTCAATTGCAGCTTCTTTTTTCAATACAGCAAGTGCCTGTTCTCCGTTACCGGCAAAATGAATAATCAAATCACCTGAGTTCAATTGTTTACGAAATTTCTGACGCATCAGTAACTCCATATCTGACTCATCATCCACCACCAGAATAGTTCTCGACATAAGCTTACATTTTTACTTTTGAAAATCAGGGCTAATTTATTCCAAAATTACATTCATCTCCAAGTCCTCAAAACTTATTTCAAGAAGATTATTTTGCTAAGAGTTGGCAAAGGTATTTGAAACTCTTTGTTAATAGAATTTTATTTATACGTATAAATATTTGATATACAAATAATTAACACCTTTCACTAAATCTTGTTAATATGTTAGGTTTTTTTTTTAAAGTGCTGATTGAAAATTCAAAACAATCTTGTACCTTTGCCCTTCCCAAAAAATGGGGGGTTCCCAAATTGAAAAATTAATAAAACGAGAATATGCCTACTATTCAGCAATTGGTTCGTAAAGGCCGCTCCAAGCTCGAAGACAAAAGTAAGTCGCCAGCATTAACCTCTTGTCCACAACGCAGGGGAGTTTGCACCCGTGTTTATACCACTACGCCAAAGAAGCCAAATTCGGCGATGCGTAAGGTTGCAAGGGTGCGTTTAACGAATAAATTTGAAGTTACAGCATACATTCCCGGAGAAGGTCATAACCTCCAGGAACACTCTATTGTATTAATCAGAGGCGGAAGGGTGAAAGATCTTCCCGGTGTTCGTTACCACATTATTCGTGGATCATTAGATACCTCAGGTGTTGAAGGTCGTAACCAACGTCGTTCTAAATACGGAACCAAAAAACCAAAAGCAGGAGCACCTGTAGCAGCTAAAGGAAAGAAATAATTTTCCATACCCTGTAAATCATCAGTAAAATAACCAGAAAAGATAGTTCATTACTCAATAAATAAATGAGAAAGTCAAAACCTAAGAAACGCCTCCTGCTTCCTGATCCGAAGTTCAACGATGTGACCGTTACCCGGTTTGTTAATAGCCTCATGTATGATGGAAAGAAAAGCACAGCTTTTAAAACCTTCTACGATGCTGTTGAAATGGTTGAAACACGTACTAAGGAAAATGGATTGGAGACCTTTAAGAAGGCACTTGGTAACATTATGCCTGCAGTGGAAGTGAAAAGCCGTAGAGTAGGTGGTGCTACCTTTCAGATCCCAAGTGAAATCAGATCTGATCGTAAAACTGCCCTCGGAATGAAATGGCTTATTATGTATGCCCGCAAACGTAATGAGAAGTCGATGAAGGATAAATTAGCAGGTGAAATTATTGCCGCTGCTAAAGGTGAAGGTGCCGCAGTGAAGAAAAAAGATGATACTCATAGAATGGCGGAAGCAAATAAAGCATTCTCTCACTTTAGAATCTAGTCTGCTGCTGTAATTAATAGATATAATAAAAGAACAAAACCGAAATAGAATAGCGTACTGACCAATGGCACTAGATATTAAAAATTTAAATTACGTACGGAATATTGGTATCGCTGCCCACATTGATGCGGGTAAAACTACTACCACTGAACGTATTCTTTATTATACCGGCGTTACCCACAAAATTGGTGAGGTGCACGACGGAGCTGCTACTATGGACTGGATGGTTCAGGAGCAGGAAAGAGGTATCACCATTACTTCAGCTGCTACTACCTGTTTCTGGAAGTACCGCGACGAAAATTATAAGATTAATATTATTGATACCCCCGGCCACGTTGACTTTACTGTTGAGGTGAATCGTTCTTTAAGGGTACTTGATGGTTTGGTGTTCCTCTTTTCTTCAGTTGATGGTGTTGAACCACAGTCTGAAACTAACTGGCGCCTGGCTAATAACTATAATGTTACCCGCTTGGGCTTTGTAAATAAAATGGATCGTGCCGGTGCCGACTTCTTAAACGTGGTTAAGCAGGTGCGTGAAGTGTTAGGTGGTAATCCCCTTCCTCTGCAGTTACCAATTGGTGCTGAAGAAACTTTTAAAGGTGTTGTGGATCTTATCAATAACCGTGGTATTGTTTGGAATGATGAAGATCAGGGAATGACCTTCACGGAAGTGCCTATTCCTGATGATATGAAGGAAGAAGTGAAAGAATGGCGCGAGAAATTGCTCGAAGCTATTGCTGAATTTGATGAGTCGCTGATGGAGAAATATTTTGCGGATTCTGAATCTATCACAGAACGCGAAATCCTGAATGCATTACGTAAAGCTTGTATCGCTAATAAAGTGGTTCCTATGCTTTGCGGATCGGCTTTCAAAAATAAAGGTGTGCAAACAATGCTCGATCTGGTGATGGAATTAATGCCTTCTCCACTCGATAAAGATAATATTACAGGTATCAATCCTGATACAGGTGCAGTGGTTGAGCGTAAGCCTAACAATACAGAGCCTTTTACCGCCCTTGCCTTTAAAATTGCTACCGATCCTTTCGTAGGTCGTCTGGCATATTTCCGTTGCTATGCAGGTAAACTGGAATCAGGTTCTTATGTACTGAACTCCCGTTCAGGAAATAAAGAGCGTATCTCTAGAATTTTCCAGATGCATGCCAATAAACAAAACCAGATTCCTTTTATTGAAGCCGGTGATATTGGTGCTGCTGTTGGTTTTAAGGACATCAAAACAGGTGATACCCTTTGTGCTGAAAATTCACCTATCGTGTTGGAAGCAATGAATTTCCCTGAACCCGTTATCGGATTGGCTATTGAGGCTAAAACACAAACCGACATGGACAAAATGGGTGTTGCTCTTGGTAAACTTTCTGAAGAAGATCCTACTTTCCGTGTTCGTACCGATGATGAAACCGGACAAACTATTATTAGCGGTATGGGTGAATTACACCTGGAAATTATCGTTGATCGTATGCGTCGCGAATTTAAAGTGGAAGTGAACCAGGGTGCTCCTCAGGTTAACTTTAAAGAAGCTATTAACGGTACCTACGAACATCGTGAGGTTTATAAGAAACAAACAGGTGGTCGTGGTAAGTTTGCCGATATTAAATTTGTGGTTTCTCCGGTTGATGCCGATTTTGAAACGACCGATAAAAATGGTGGACTTCAGTTTGTAAACGAAATAACCGGCGGTAACATTCCCCGTGAATTTATCCCTTCTGTTGAAAAAGGATTCAAAGCAGCCATGGTAAATGGAGTGCTTGCAGGGTATCCGCTGCAAACTTTGAAAATTCGTTTGATTGATGGTTCTTACCACGCAGTCGATTCGGATTCATTGTCGTTTGAAATTTGTGCCCGTACTGCTTACAGAGAAGCATTGCCAAGTTGTAAGCCAGTTCTTCTGGAGCCTATCATGAAATTGGAAGTAATTACTCCCGATCAAAACATGGGTGACGTGGTAGGTGATCTTAACCGTCGTCGCGGACAAGTTGAAGGAATGGATTCTAAAGCCGGTGCCCAAGTGGTGAAAGCTAAAGTTCCTCTTTCTGAAATGTTTGGTTATGTAACTCAGTTACGTACCATCACATCTGGTCGTGCCTCTTCAACTATGGAATTCTCTCACTATGCTGAGGTTCCTAAAAATATTGCTGAAGAAGTAATCGCAAAAGTAAAAGGTAAAGCTGCTACAGTTTAACAAAACCCATACTTAATAATCGTTCTTTATAAAATAAAATGAGCCAGAGAATCAGAATTAAACTAAAGTCTTACGACTTCAACCTGGTTGACAAATCAGCGGAGAAGATAGTAAAAACGGTAAAGACTACCGGTGCTGTTGTTAACGGACCAATTCCACTTCCTACCGAGAAGAAAATTTACACTGTTTTGCGTTCACCTCACGTGAACAAAAAAGCTCGTGAACAATTCCAGCTTTGCTCTTATAAGCGCTTGCTCGATATCTATAGCTCTACCGCTAAAACAGTGGATGCTTTGATGAAACTTGAGCTGCCAAGTGGAGTAGAGGTTGAAATTAAAGTTTAGGTAGTTCTTGTAAATAATTGAATTTAAATAAAGTATAAAATAGATTAAAATGTCAGGTTTAATCGGTAAAAAATTAGGGATGACCAGCATTTTCGATGCTGATGGTAAAAACATCCCGTGCACCGTTGTCGAGGCCGGTCCTTGTGTAGTGACACAAATACGGACTAGCGAGAAGGATGGCTACACAGCTATTCAATTGGCATACGATGAACGCAAGGAGAAAAATACTCCCGCTGCATTGAAAGGTCACTTCGCCAAAGCGAATACCACCCCTAAAAGGAAAGTTCTTGAATTCAAAGGATTTGAGAAGGAGTATGCTTTGGGTGATCAAATAACTGTTGAAATTTTAGCTGAAGGCATGTTCTGCGATGTAGTTGGTGTTTCAAAAGGAAAAGGTTTCCAGGGTGTTGTAAAACGTCACGGATTCAGTGGAGTGGGTGGAGCAACTCACGGACAACATAACCGTTTACGTGCCCCCGGTTCATTGGGAGCATCTTCTTGGCCTTCTCGTGTATTCAAAGGAATGCGCATGGCTGGAAGAATGGGTGGTGATAACGTGAAGCAAACCAACCTCCAAATAGTTAAAGTAATTCCGGAAAAGAATCTAGTGCTGCTGAAAGGCGCCATCCCCGGAGCAAAAGGATCTTACATTACAATAGAGATATAAAATGGAACTTACAGTTAAACAGTCGTCGGGTAAAGACACCGGAAGGAAAGTGACACTGAACGCAGAGATTTTCGGCGCTGAGCCTAATGATCATGCGATTTATCTCGATGTTAAGCAATTTCTTGCTAACCAACGTCAGGGTACTCACAAATCAAAACAACGTAACGAAGTTCATGGTACTACCAAGAAGTTCAAGCGTCAAAAAGGTACCGGTGGTGCCCGTTCAGGTAGTCGTAAATCACCTCTTTATGTTGGTGGTGGTCGCGTGTTTGGTCCTGAACCAAGAGATTATACTTTCAAATTGAATAAGAAAGTGAAACGCCTAGCAAGAATTTCTGCCCTTAGCCATAAAGCAAAAGCTAATAGTATTACCGTTATTGATGATCTTACCATGAACGCAATCAAAACTCAGGATTACGCGAATGTTTTGAAAAGTCTGGAGTTAAACGATAAAAAAACATTAGTTGTGCTTCCGGCATTAAATAAAAACGTATATTTGTCGTCCCGAAATTTACAGGGAACGAAAGTCATAACTGCCTCTGATCTAAATACTTATGATATTCTGAACGCTCAGAATCTGGTATTGGTTGAAGGTGCATTGTCTGTAATCGAAAAAACATTAGCGAAATGAACATC